>NZ_JAPEMC010000001.1:6025000-6313845 GCF_026343115.1 Streptomyces sp. NBC_00102 | reverse complement strand
TCATGATGGGCCGCCGACGGAGTCGGTGGCCCATTTCGTTGCTGGTGGCCGCAGTTGGGCAGGCCGGGGGCCCGAGTGTCGTGTCGGGTGGACGCCGGGTTCCACTGCTCCGGGATGGAACGTCTCTCGCGGGGATGGGCGGATCTGCTGCTCAGCCGGGGTTCGGCAGCGCGTCGAGACGCTCGATCGCGTCCGTGATGACGTCGGTCCAGGGCCAGTGGCGTGCGAATCTCAGGTGCCGGCGGCGGGCGGTGGTGACGATCTGGGCGGCGGCGGAGAAGAGGCGGAGCCGCAGCCGGCGTGGTTCCCATCTGCGGGCGTCGCCGGTCAGGGCGAGCATGGGCATCCAGGCGAGCAGGTCCAGGGCGAGCTGGACGATCTCCAGCCAGATCCGGTTCTGTGCCGTCTTGTGGAGGGGCAGGTTGCGCAGGCCGGTGGCGCGGGCGGCGCGGATGCGGTCTTCGGCGCGTGCCCGTTGGCGGTGTCGTAGTTCGAGTGCGGCTATCGGGCTGTTGGCGGTGTTCGTGGCGAACGCGGTCAGCCGCAGTCCGTCGGCGTCGGTGAACCGCAACTGGGCGCCGGGGTGCGGGCGTTCTTTGCGGACGATCAGCCGCATGCCTGGCGGCCAGCCCTTGAGGGTGTCGCCGCCGAGTTCGGCGACCCATGCTCCGTGCCGGATCTCGCCGTCGGGTTCGACGGCTGGTGTCCAGGCGGTGGGCGGAACAGTGAGGACGGCCTGGTGGATGTGGTCGGTGATAGTCATGCCGACCGAGTACGACAGCCACCTGCCGCGCTGGGCGAGCCAGGCGGTGAACTCGTGGGTGCCGCCGGCGGAGTCGGTGCGGATCAGTGTCCGGCGTCCGCGCCGGTACTTCTTCGGGAGCTGGGCGAGGGCGAGCCGGGCGGTGGTGATGTGGTCGGCGGCGGTGTTGGAGCCCGCGTTCCCGGGCCGCAGGAGCGCGGCCACGGGTTCCCCGGTCCCGCCTTTCCCGTGGTCGACGAACGCCGTCAGGGGATGGTGTCCGAAGGATTTCTTCCAGGTCGCGGTGGCGTCCTGTTTCTCGGAGTGGGCCAGTACGAGCACCCCGTCGATGTCCACGATCACCTGCCCGCCGGCGTCCGGGGCCGACGGACCGGCGAGTCTCCAGACGTGTTCGCGGGCGTGGGCCCGTGCGGTTCGGATCGCGTTCAGTGCTGTCGGCCCGGCAGTGGCGAGGGTATCGATGAGGCGGGAGACGGTGGGATCCGAGGCGACCGCACCGAACACGGCCGGTTCGGCCCGCAGCATGCCCGCGTCCGCCAGACAGTCTCCACCGAGCGCGACCGCGAGGGCGACGTCCAGCAGGATCTTCCCCGGATCATGCACCGTCCGCGGCTTGCGCCACGGTGTCAGCGCCGTCGATATCGCCTGATCCAGACCGGACTTGCGGACCGTCTCCACCAGCAGGACGCCTCCCGCTTGCGAGACCACCGTGCGTCCACCGCCCCCGACGCGAACACGAGGATACGAACCGATACGCTTCTTCACCTGGGAAGTGCCTCCGACGGTGGCAGGAACAAGGGCCTCAACAATCCTTATTCTTGCTGGTCAGAGGCACTTTTCGTTTGCCTGACCACCCGTCGGACACCAGGCTTCACGAAAGCGCGAGGTTAGCCAAACCGGCGATCCCGGGCACCATTGAACATCCACCGCCACGTCCTGCCCGCACGCCGAAGGGTACTTGCCGACGAGTACGCACCACGCGCAACACGTGAACGACCAGCGCGTTGGTCCGACCTCGTGCCGCCGCGCACCTGACCCAAAGAGCTTATCGCGCGTTCAACCGCCATACGGTTCGCACCCTTCGGGCGGCGGCGTGACGGATTACGGGTTTGCTCCGCTGCAGCAGACACACAGAAGCTGTTCCGCTGCCGCAGGAATGCCGTGCACTCCTCGCACTCGATACGGTTAACGACGATCGAGGACCGAGCAGGCCGGATATACCGCGAAGACTTCAGCAAGGTTCGGCACGAAGCCCTCGCGGGCTAAGGGCTTGCCGGAGAACAACATGTGGGCCAACAGCGCGCTGACCTGCGAGCGCAGGTCGCAGAACCCGCAGGTTATTTCCCGGCAAACCCTTAGCCGCCATGATGATTGTCAAGAACAGCAATCCGGGACCGACCCACCGACCTTGCGGAAGTCACCAGCTAACCACGCGAGACTGAAACTGGCCAATCTGAAATCCCCCTCGCTCATCCCGCAGGCAGAAACGCACCTAATAGGGAGAATGGCTATTCGCGAGGGTATCCTGCGCGACTTACTCTACCAAGGCGACAGCACTCACTACTCGCTACCCGAATGCCGCGACTGGCGAATAGCCGGTAATCACCCGCGACCCGCGAATAGATCACTTAGTTCGAACGTAGCGCAACATCCATAACTCTCCTGAGGAACTAATTGCACAACCAGATAACCGACTCCACGAATATCCCGTACAGCCTCGCACGAATCCGTACCACCTGGAGCGGAACGGGAACCGTGGCGGACGCCTCGAAAGCGCTTGGCTTCTCACGGTCAAAGGGATACGCGTTGGTTCGCTGCGGCGGCTTCCCGTGCCGCGTCATCAGGGTTGGCCGTTCCACTCGGGTCATCACCGCTTCCCTGCTACGCGTGCTGGAGAGCGGCGAACCCGAATACAACGATCCTCCCGACAAGGATTTGACAGACCGCCGCCCGCTCCAAGTGGGAGATCACCGAGAAAGGAAACTCTCAGTAGCAAATTGAGTAGCCGACCATTCAACGTTTCGGCGCCAGCATCACTGGAAGTTGTGCCCCTCGGCCGGCCGCAGCGGGAGCAAATACGCGTCCTCCTTGCGATCGACGCCGCCGCCTCCAGCACCGCGCCCTACGTCTCTCCAGGAAGCCCCACCAGGTCCCGCCCGGTGGGGCTTCTTCGCGGCTCAGCTCTCACGCAGCTCTCACAGACCACGCGGACGCCCTCGCACCACAAGACCCTGACCTGGCACTACGCGTCTGACTTGCACCAACTGGACACCGCTGGACGGCCTTTACAACATGTGCCATGTGGTACCCAGGGAGGGTCCGATCACCAGGACCGGGGCGTCTTCTGGCCCGTCGAAGCGGTATTGGAGGGTGTTCGATGATGTCTCGCTCACCCGCCCGACCCCCTCATCTCTCACGATCTCTCACAGAACCGGGGCGGCTCTACCGGTTGCGGCCCTTCGTCCGGGAGGCCCCGCCGCCGGCCGCCCGGCCGGACGCCCGTGGAGCCCGTCCCACGTGGCGGCGGCGCGCAGGTCCTCCACCCCAGGCTTCACGTAGTGCCGCTTGGTGGTGTTCACGTTCTTTGTACCTCGTCTGGTCCGCGCGGTGGTTGGGGCACCGGACCTCGGCCAACCTGCATGCGCAGGGGGCACCGGTTCCACGACGCGGGCGGCGGTCGCATCGGGGAACGAGGCGTCTCAGCCGGTCGGCCGGGTGGTGGTGAACCCTGCGGTGACGTGGCGCAGTTCGTCGGCGGCTTCGCGCCGGCGGGGATTGTTCAGCCCGACGAGGGTGCGGTGCGCCGTGGTCAGCGTCGCGTGGGCTTCGTGGTGGCGGTTGAGGTGGCGCAGGGTGATGCCGAGGTCGAGGCGGACGGGTTCGCTCCAGGCAGGCATCCGGCCTGCTTCCCAGTGGGCCAGGGCGGCACGCAAAAGGGGCTCGGCCTGGCCCCATTGTCCCAGGGCCATGAGATCGCTGCCGAGGTTATGGCGGGTCTGCGCCAGATAAGAGGCAACGAGGTCGTGGGGTGTTCCCGGCACTCCGGCGAGGCAGAGGGCTTCGCTGCGCCGGTGGATGACCAGGGCCTCGTCGGCACGGTCGGCATGGCGCAGGTGCTGGCCCAGGGTATTGAGAATGGTGAGTTCGGCGAGGCGGACTTGCGCGTCCGTGTGGTCCCTGAGGTGGGTAGCTGCTTCGCGTAGCCGGACGATTGATTCGTCGGTCCGTCCGAGCCGGCGGAGTGCTCCTGCCGCGTAGCCCAGGGCCCACCCGGCTTGGAGCTGGTCCGCGGCCTCGTACGCCGCGGCCAGGGCGGCTTGTGCGGCGGCCAGGGCGGCGGGGTAGTCGTGGAGGCAGAAGTTGTGGGCCCAGGCGAGGTAGTTGAGGTGGACGGCCTCGTCGCGCCTGTTGCCGAGCGCGCGGGCGGAGTCGACGGCCCGCTGGAACACCTCTGCCCACAGCTCCCAGTGCGCGGTCACGTCGGAGAACCAGTGCATCGCTTCGGCGGCGTCGATGACCTGCTGATGCCGGCCTGCCGCCTGGGCCCGGCCCAGGGCGGCGAGCCACTGGGGCTGCTCGGCTTCCAGCCAGATCCGGGCCTGCTCGCGGTCGGCGGGGGCGGTGGCCGGGTCGGGGTCGCCTTCGGGCGCGTCCTGGTGGTGGTCGGCGTCGAAGCGCAGTGCGGCGGTGGTGGCCCGGCGCATGATCCAGTGGGCGGCCCGGTCCTGGGCGGCGGTTATCTGCGTGGGATCGTCCTCCTCGGCCAGTTGTTCGGCGGCGAACAGGCGCAGGAGGTCGTGGAAGCGGTAGCGGTCGGCGGTGGGGTGGGGCTGGAGCAGTCCGGCGTCGGTCAGCTGTTCGGTGCAGCGGGCGGCCTGGCGCGGGGTCATGCCTGCCAGGAGGGCCGCGGTGGTGGGGCTGAAGTCGGGGCCGCAGGCGAGTGAGGCGCGGCGGAAGACGGTGCGGGCGGCCGGGCCGAGCTGACGGTAGGACAAGGCGAAGGCGGCCCGTATCTGCAGGGAGCCTGCCTGCAGGGTGTCCAGGCGGCCCCCGTGTGCGGTGAGCTGGGTGACGAGTTTGGCCAGGGTCTCACTGGGCCGGGAGGCCAGGCGCTGGGCGGCGATGCGCATGGCCAAGGGCAAGTACCCACAGAGTTCCGCGAGGTCGCGGGCGGCCTGTGTCTCCCGCTCGACCCGCTCCGACCCGATGACGCGGGTGAGGAGTTCGACCGCTTCCTCCCGGCGCAGCAGCGCCAGCTCCGTGCGGTGGACGGCTTCCAGGCCGGCCAGCGAGCGGCGGCTGGTGACCAGGGTCAGACAGGGTCCGTGGCCGGGCAGTAGGGGGCGGACCTGGTCCTCGTCGGCGGCGTTGTCCAGGAGGAGCAGCACCCGGCGCTCGCGCAGCACCGAGCGCAGTAGACCGCTGCGCTCATCGGTGGCGGCCGGGACAGCGGTCTCGGCCACACCGAGCGCGTGGAGGAGCCGCGCGAGCACCTCGCGCGGCGGTGTGGGCTTCGGGTCCATGCCGCGCAGGTCGACGGCGTACTGCCCGTCCGGGAAACGCGGAGCCAGTGCATGGGCGGCGTGCACGGCGAAGGCGGTCTTGCCCAGCCCGGGCTGCCCGCAGATCACGGCGACGGGCGGTCGGGCGGGATCGAGGCGCTCGGCCAGGACCCGTAGCCCCGCCAGGGCGGGGCCGCGGGCGGTGAAGTCCCAAAGATCACGCGGCAACGCCAGCCCGTGAGCAGCCGCCAACCCCGTGCCCGGCCCTGTCCCGGCCGACGCCCCGGGCCCCGTCCCACGGAGGTTCCGCGGACGACCCGACCGGGCAGCGTCCTCCAGCTCGTGGCCGACAACACCATCCACTCCCAAGGCCGCCACCAACGCTTCCACCGTGCGCTGCCGCGGCCCTCGCGTCCGCCCGCGCTCCATGTCCGACAGCGCCCGCACACTGATCCCCGCCCGCTGCGCCAACTGCTCCTGGCTGATGCCCGCTCCCGTGCGCAGTGCGTGCAGCCGCTCGCCGAACCTGTTGTCGCTCACAGCTGTCGTCCCCCTGGTCCGTGTGGCCCGGCCGGAACGGCATGCCTACCGGTAGTTCTCACCGGCAGAAGTATGCGGGGCGCTCCATCCACCGGTCGAACTTCCTGGTCCCCCCGACCTGCACTGGATTGGATGAGGCGTGTCGGGCGCGGCCCCCGTGCGCTTCCTGTACAGGGGGAAGACGCCGGGGCGCCGATCAGCACGCGCTGAAGCGCGCCTCACGTCGCGCGGGGCGTCATGCCGGCCACCCGGCAGCGTGCGCCCGGTTCGCCGGCGCATCCGACCTCTTGCTGCGCGTCTGTTCACTTGTGCGGACGACTTTCTAGCCAAGGCCCCTTTACATGCACATATCTCGATTTTCAGATGTTTCCGGTCGACGTCCGGGTCGTCGCTCCAGCATGGCTGTCCGCCGGTGGGACCTGTGGGCGTTGGCGGCGAGTTCCTTGATGGCCCTGGGTGTGGGGCTTGCTTCCGCATCGAACACATCGCAGCACCGTTGGGGACTTGCCGCTGCTGTCGCCTATGCCTGTGCCGCGCTGGTGTCGCTGGGTTCCCGTGTCCAGTGGTCTCGTGCGGTGGCCCTGATCGGCGTCGTCGGCGCGCTGGCGGTTCCGCTGGTATGGCTGACTGCCGTGGGCCTGCAGCAGATGGAGGTCGGCGTCGTCGAACGGTCCGCCCACCACTTCCTGGAGACCGGCACCCCTTACCTCTCGCACCCTGTCGCGGTGCGTGACTTCAACCCCTATCTGCCAGGCATGGCTCTCTTCGGGCTCCCCCACGCGCTGTTCGGCGAGACGGTGTCCTCCAGCGCCCGCTTGTGGAGTCTGGCCGGGTTCGTCGCCGCGCTGGCCGCTGCCGTGGCCGTGCTGGTCAAGGGACGGCCCCGGGCCCGACGCACGGCGGTGACGGGGGCGGCATGGATCGTGGCCTGCCCCGTGGTGGCGCTGCCGCTGGCCATCGGAGGGGTCGATCCCGTGGTCGTGGCCTTTGTTCTTCTGGCCCTGGCCTACGCGCACCGGGGCCGTTCCGTGGGTGCGGGTCTGGCGCTGGGAGCGGCAGCCATTCTGAAGTGGACCGCGTGGCCGGCCATACCCGTCATCGTCGCCCTCCTGGCCGCGACCAAGGGATCACGCGCCGCCAGGACCACGGCCGCAGTGGCGGTCGCCGTGGCGGCGTCGGCGGTCGTCCCGCCGCTCCTGGCCGATCCGCGCGCCTTCCTCGACAACGCGGTGCTCTACCCCTTCGGACTGAGCGATACCGCCTCGACCGCCGCCAGCCCGCTCCTGGGTGCCCTCCTGTCCGCCGTGCTGCCCCATGGCAAGGCCGTCGCCGTGGCTCTCATAGGCGTCGGCGCCATAGCCACGGCCGCATCGCTCATCGTTCAGCCGCCGACGACCACGGCGGCTGCCGCCCACCGGCTCGCGCTCGGCCTCACCATCGCCATTCTGCTGTCTCCGGCAACCCGCATCGGCTACGCCGTCTATCCCCTCACCCTTCTGATCTGGGCCCGCTGCACCACCCCGGCCAGGCCACAACCGGCCCCGGAACCGACGGCGGACCAGGGCACCAGCAGTCCAGTACCGCACCCGGTCGCGGAGCGGCTCCGATGACAGCTCGTCACGGAACGAGTCGTTTGCCCCGGCCGGGTCCCGACTCCCCCCTTCCTGGACGGGGCAACCTACCCATCGCAGGCCGTCAGCGGCTTGAATGGGCCCCGCAGGAACTCTTCAGGAGGTGTCATGGCGAAGGTCACCATCAGCCTGGACAGCGAATTGGCCATTGAGGTCATGCTGTTGGCAGGCACCAAGAGCCCTCAGGAAGCTGTCGAGTTGATCGTCCGGGACTACCTGGCACGGGGGCGCCGCACAGAGGCTCGTGCCGGCAGCGCCGCCGACCAGGATCGCCTCGCCGACAGGAGGTCGGCGCCAGAAGAGGGCCGATGAGCCTCCGAAGGAGACCGGCGTGTCAGCTGGTGGTCCAAGGTCCTTCCCGGTGTCCGTCGATCCTGTCTCCGAGCACCTGTGGGAGCGAACGGCTCCACCGCTACCCGGGCGGCAGCCTCCGACGTCGCCGTCATCCCGGACGGCTACCGGTGCCGGACCGGGCTGCGCCGACGGGCAGCGTGCAGGTGTTGCGCGAGGGAGTGGGGATCCGGTGCGAGGTCCCGGTCCAGGCCGTCGGGGCCGGCGGACGACCGTCCCCGGCGATCTCCCCGCGCAGCGGCACTCCCGGGGCAGAAGATCCGCAGATGTCACCGCTTGGCGTCGAGCCCGCCGGAGTCCGGCGATCACGAGACCACCGTCAGCACGATCTTGCCTTAGATGTGGCCCTGTGCGGCTCGCGTGTGTGCGCCGCCCCGGCAGCCTGACCCGGGCCGACCGAGGTTCATGGGACCAGCCGGAACAGGGCGGCCTCGTCGCTGCCGAAGCGAGCGTGGACAGCGTACTGGGTCATGAGATTCCGCCAGTTGGGCTCGCGGCCGTGAGCGTGCCTGAACGTCTGGTACGCCTGCGGGCCCGTCCGCGGGCGGCGCCAAAGCGGCCGGTGTGTCAGCTCGTCAGGTCGGGGCGCTGCGTCACCCGGACCGAGTTGACCAGGGGCGTGCCGGTGACCGCCCTGAACGCGATGTCCAGTCGGCCGTCGGTGACCTTCACGGTGAACACCTTGGTCAGAGCGATACCCCGCGACCCCCTCTCGGCCCGAGCGCAGCAGTTGCTGCTCCTGGGAGGTTGCGGCTCCGGTGATGTCCTTACGGGTGTAGGTGAGGACGGTGTCGTCGCCCACGAACCCGAAGGAGCCCTGCGCGTAGGGCTTTTCCCCGGCCCAGGTGTCGCCGAGGGCGTCGACGGACGGCGTGTCGGTCCCTACGTCGACACCCTGCCGGTACGCCGGTACGACCAGCTTCGCCGGAAGCGAGAGCGTCGGTCCGCGGGCGCTCTCCGACGTCACCACGAGGGTCCCGGTGTAGACCGTGCCCGGCTTGGCCGCCGACGTGTCGAAGGTCAGGACGACCTGCTGTCGTGCGCCCGCGCCCAGCGTGCCGGAGGCCGGAGCTGCCTTCAGCCAGGAGGCGCCGGACTTCTCCGCGATGGTGTACGGGGCGGAGGAGCCGTCGTTGGTGAGGGTCAGCGTGCGCCTACGCCATGTCGTGTCCTCGCCACCTCTGGCAAAGCCCCGCCGGCCCCCGCCGACCGGGGGGCGGGCCGGCGCCTCCGCCGGGGGCCGGCCCGCTCGTGTCCGTGCTACCGGCGGGACTTGTTGACCTGGAAGGCCCGGGTGACGGTCTGCTCGACCGTACTGCCGTCGCTCGCCGCGACCGTGGCGCGCAGGGTCGCGTACGAGGCACCGGGGGGAGCGGTCAGATCCGCGTGCGCCGGCGCCCCGTGGTGGCCCGAGGTGAGTCCGGCAGGGCGCCAGGTGGCGCCGTCGTCCCAGCTGACCTCCAGCCGAACGGGCCCGACCGTGGCTTCGACGGCCCCCGGTGCGCGTTGGACCTGTACGTCGACCCGGGTCGTGGCGAACCGAGAGGCTCCGCCCGAGGCGTCGAGACCGTACGGGGTGAAGCGGACGGCCATGAGCGGCAGGAGGGTTCCGGCGCCGGCGTCGGTGTCCGACGCGAAGGTCCACTCCGCCCGCACCCGGGTGGACAGAGCGGCGTAGGGCTGGTCACGGGTGATGTCCGCGCCGAGCGTGTAACGGGCGGGCCCGGCCGGAACCGTGATGCTCTTGGCGCTGCCGACGGCGCTCCACTCGCTCACCTTCCGGCCGTCCGCGGCCAGGACGAGGGTGCCCGACGCACCCCAGTCGGTGCCTCCTCGGGTGCCGTCGCCGTCGGCGAACCACGGTGTCCCGGCCCAGACGACGGTGTCGCCGACCCGGTAGGCGGGCGCGGCCGGGAGCGCCGGTCCGACCACCGCGGCGGCGAAGTCCAGGCGGCGCAGGGCATGGGGGCCGAACGTCTGCGCGGAGGTCGCCAGGGACTGACGGCCCGCGACCGTGGCCCGGTCGAGCCACTCCCCCGCCGTACGGAAGTCACGCACCGTCGAGGGGAAACGGACCGACTGGTCGATGAACAGCGGCAGCAGGACGTCGTCGTCCGGGGTGGCTCCACCGGTGCCCGCGGCGGGGACGCCCTGTGCGTCGAAGTGGACGCTCACGTCGGTCAGGTCACGGCGCGCGACGGAGAAGGCGGGCCGGTCCGGGACACCGTGGGTCCAGGTGCGCGCCACGTGGTAGAAGAACGGGCTGGGGGCGGCCGACGACGCGCCCTCGGCCGCGAAGACGGCGAAGGTACGGTACTTCGCGTCCGCGTCGTCGAACGGCGTCGCGTACAACGACTGACCGGCGCGTTGACCGGTGGTGACCACGCTCAGCGTGTACGTCCCGGTCCCGGCCGGCACGGCGAGTGCGGCCTGCACGGCGGTGGCGCGGGCCTTCGGGTCGTGGACGTCGGCACCGACGGGAACGGCGGTACGGGCGTCGAGGTCGACCGCGGTGTCCGCGACGGGCGTGACCGAGGCGGCGGCCATGGTGGTGCTGCGCTCCGTACCGGAACCGCTGATGATGGACATGCCGATCCAGTACTGGGCCTCGGGCACGGTCACCGACCCGGTCCCCGCGGTCATGCGCACCGGGTACCGGTCCCCGGTCCAGCGGTTGACCATCATCGCGGATCCGGTCGCCGCGGTGCCGTCCCGCTGCTCCGCGTGAAGGGTCACCAGGTGGGTGGGGACCGGGCTGTCGACGCCGAGGATCGTACGGGTGACGGGCTTGCCGTCGTGCGAGGCGACCAGGACCGCGGACCACGGGCCGTGAGGCAGCGTCGTCGCGCGGGTGGTGACGTTCGCGGTCGCGGTGGAGTGCGCGGGAACGGTGACCTCGTCGCGGTCGACCGAGAACTGTTCGGCGTTGCCCGGCTGCGCGGTGGGCGACATCGGTCTCTCCAGAGCCAGGGCGAGCGTCGTGGCGGTGTCTGCGGAGTTGGTGAAGGTGACGGTGTGCTCGGTGTCCTTGCCCGCTCCGGCGGACCAGTCGGCCGTCGTCGTCAGGTTGGCCGGGGAGGCGAGGACGGTCTGTCCGGCGGCGCGGCCCGCGTCGACCCGGCCGGTGCCCTGCTGGAAGGGCGAGCGCTTCGGGTTCGGCTCGGCACTGTTCATGAGCGCCGTCTTGATCTGCTCGCCGCTCCAGTCGGGGTGCGCCTGGGCGACGAGCGCCGCGGAGCCTGCCACGTGCGGGGTCGCCATCGACGTACCGCTCTTGGAGGTGTGGCCGCCGCCCGCCTTCGCGGCGACGATGTCGACACCGGGCGCCGTGATGTCGGGCTTCACCGCGTTGTCGCTCGGACGCGGTCCTCGACTGGAGAACGGGGCGAGTTCGTCGTGGGAGTCGACCGCGCCGACGGCGAGCGCGGAGTTCGCGATGGCGGGGGCGCCGACCGTACCGGTCCCGAACTCGCCATCGTTGCCCGCGGCGACGACGAAGAGGGTGCCGGTGCTCGCCGACAGGTCGTTGATGACCGCGATCGCGGGGTCCGTCTCGTCCGCGGGGCCGCCGAGGCTCATGTTGACGATGTCGGCGTGCGCGGTGTTGACCGCCCAGTCGATGCCGGCGAGGACCGCGGAGGTGGTGCAGGAGCCGGTGCTGTCGCAGACCTTGCCCACGGCGAGGGAGGCGTCGGGAGCGACGCCCCGGTAGGTGGCGTCCGTCCCGGCGATGGTGGAGGCGACGTGTGTGCCGTGACCGTTGTCGTCCTCGGCGCTGTCGCCGCCGACGAAGTTCGACGAGACCGTCACCCGGCCGGCGAGGTCGGGGTGGTCGGAGTCGAATCCGGTGTCGAGCACGGCCACCGTGACGCCCTTGCCGGTGTAGCCGTCGCTCCACGCCTGCGGGGCGTTGATCTGCGGGACGCTCGTGTCGAGGGCGACGTGCATCCGGCCGTCCAACCAGAGCTTGCCGGCTCCGCCGGCGAGGGAGCGGCCGGTGCCGGCGGTGAGGCGCTTCCAGGTGGTCGCCGCGTCGGCCCTGCCGTGCGGGTCGAGCGCCGTCAGTCCGAGGCGGGGGATCGTGCGCCCGGGGCGGGCGACGCCGCCCACCGCCGCACGGGCCTTCTCCGCGGCGCCGGATCCCTTGGCGTGCTGGACGATCATCCCCACGGCCCGGTCGGCAGTGGTGCCCTTCGTGCCGTATCCGGCCTCCAGCAACGCCTTGACGTCGAAGAGGCGGGGGTCGATCCGGCCGGCGGCGAGCAACGGTTCGGCGTCCTCGGGCACGACGCGGACATCGTCGGACCCGAAGGAATCGATGGTGAAGGTGACGTCCCCGCGGCCGGGCGCGGCGGTGACGGTGGTCGAGCGGATCTCGGCACCGGACCGTTCGACCGTCACGGTGTCGCCGGTGGGCAGCGGCACCGTGAGCGTGGAAGGCGCGGGCGCGGGCGTTCCCGGTGCGGCGACCGGCAGGGACGGGTCCGCCGCGTTCGCGGCGGTGACCGGCATGAGCGCGGCCGCCACCAGACCGGCCGCCGCCACTGTGCGTCTGACGTGCATGGAGAGAACCCCCAAGAGTCGCTGAGCGAGGACGCGACGTATCCTCGCAGCGCATGAGACGCTCAACCGGCCTGTCACGGTGGCGACTTGACGACACGTCGTAGATACGCCACCGGCCCGCCCGGCCCGGTGGCACCACGCAGGGCCGGACCGTCGTGCGACGGTCCGGCCCTGCGAGGTACCGCGGAATCATTCCGTGCGGTCCGGTGCGGTCCGCTCCACCAGGCGCATCGTGGGCGACGACACGGCCGAAGTGGTGCGGGGCGATCCGGGCCGAATCGGCCGACGGCGCCCGGGAGGGGCGGCCCCGCGGCGCGTCAGCGGACTTCGTACGCGCGGACCGCCGTCTGGACGACCCGGGCTCCCTGTCCGTCGGTGAGGGTCAGCCGCAGGTGGACGAAGGTGCCCGCCGGGGCATCGCCCGGAACGGTCGCCCGCCACGTCCCGTGGGACCGCTTCACGTCTGCGGTGCGCCAGTCGGTGACCGCTTCCGTGGTGGCCTCGTCGCCGTAGGCGTACTGCACATCGGCGTCCTTCAAAGTCACCGGGCCGTCCGCACCGTCCACGACCGCGCCGACGCCGATCGTGGTCGCCTCGCCCGCCGGGCGGGTGTTGCGCAGGTCGGACGGGAGGTCGAGAACCGGGACGAGAAGACGCTGGGCTCCTTGGTCGGCCGGGCCGGAGCGGAAGTTCCACTCCGTGGCGTACGCGAGGCCGGTGCGGTCGACCGCGGAGGCGGACCGCCGCCAGGTCTGGCGGTAGGTCACGTCGGCGCTCGCCCCGGGGAGCTCGTACATGCCCGAGACCTGGGCCTGCGGCTCACCGTCGACCAGGAGCTGACGCGTACCGAAGTCGGACGCGCCGGCGGTCGAGTCGTGGCCGCCGGCATCGCCGAACGGGGCGACGGTGAAGGTGAGGCGGTTGGCGGAACGGTTCATCAGCGCGGCGCTGTAGGTGTTGCGCACAGGACCGTACGGCGACTTGTACCAGTACGCCGTGGACGATCCCCGCACCGCCTCGCGGGGGCCGTCGTAGGCGGTACCGCCGTACGGGCCGAGGTCGCGGCGCATCAGGGTCGTCCAGGTCAGGCCCTCGCCGCCGGACGGTGTGAAGTACTCGGTGCGCTGCTGCGGGGCGTGCAGCGGCAGCGTCGTTCCACCGGCCCAGATCGCGGCCATGCCGGGCAGGCCGACCTTCACGTCCGACCAGTACGTCGCGTCGCCCGCGGCCTGCTGCACGTGGTAGCGGGCATCGGTGACGGCGAGCTTGCTGTCGCGCACCCGCTGGACACCGGGGCGGATCGCGTCCTTCGAGGTGTACGCCAGGTTGTAGACGTACGGGCTGTTCGCGGTCGCGGTGCCGGACCAGCTCACCTCCGCGGAACCCGACCGGGCCGCCTCGGCCTTGAGTGCGAGCGCGTCGTCCCAGGTGATGGTGGCCTGGGGAACACCCTCGGGGCCGGTGATCTGGAAGCGGCCCTTGCTGTCGGGGACGGCGGCCAGGACGCCTGCGGCACCTGCGCGCGCGGCGGCGGCGGCCCACAGGTAGGCGTTGCCGCCACCGGTCCCGGCGTCGACGAGGGCGACCTTGCCCTTCAGGTCCTGGGCGGCGAAGTTGGCGTCCGTGCCCTTGCCGATCGCGACGACCTCGGCGGCGCCCCGGCCGTCGAACTCGGTGGCCTTCTGCACCGGCAGCGAGTCCAGCGCCCGTCCGCCTCCCGTGGTGAACCGGGCGAGCGGCGCGGTCTGCCGGACGGACGCGAGGAAGGTGACCTTGTCGGCGTGGCGGACCGGCTGGGCGTAGATCGCCTTGGTGTACGACGGGACGGAGGTCGCGTAGCCGGCGAGAAGCCGGCCGGTGCTGTCCAGGCCGTAGGTCAGACCGATCGCGAACCCGGCGGGCGTGCTCGCACGGTCGGTGTCCCAGGCGACCTGCTCCGCGTCGCGGGCGTCCAGGGTGACGGTGGTGTCCCCGGCGACGGTGAGCTCCGGCCGGTAGAGCTGCGACACCGATGCCACGCTGCCGACGTCGCCCGCCTCGTCCCTGGTCATGATCAGACCGCTGAGGGAGTACGTGCCGAGCGGGACCCGGATCGTGGTGCTGCCCGCGGCCGGATAGCCGAGCGTGTACCGTCGCGCGGTGTCCCGGTGGTCGTCGAACAACTGGAACGTCGAGAGCGAGGGCGCGGGGTCACCGTGGCGGTCGAGGCCCTCGACCGTGAGGTCGGCCGACGGCACCTCCAGGTGCACGCCGAACGGGACGGTGACGCGCACACCATGGGCACCGGTCCCCACGAGGCGGCCGGTGAGCGTTCCGTAGTCACCGGCGTCCAGCTTCGCCGCCGGGTCGATGCGGACCGGTACCTCGGCGGTGCCGTTCGCCGGGACGGTGACCCTGGTACGGGCGGGCGCGGCGAACCCGCGGACGCGCGAACCGTCGTCGCCGCGCACGTCGCGCACGTCGAGGGTGAGCGTGACGTCCTCGTCCGTGACATTGGTCAACGCGACGGTCCTGTCGACCGGGTCCAGTCCGGCCTGCGGGTACGCGAAGTCGCCGAGCAGCGGATCGGGCTCACCCGTCACCGGCTGGGACATCCCACGGGCCACGTCCATGGGCCCGGCGCCCTGGTCCAGGACGGGAGCGTCGGAGCTCTTCGCCGACGAGGTGAGCAGCGCCTTGAGCCCGGCCGGGGTGAGTCCGGGGTGCTGCTGGAGGAGGAGAGCGGCGCCTCCGGCGACGTGCGGGGTGGCCATCGACGTACCGGACATCTCCTGGTACGCGTCCGCGCCGCGCCCGCCCGCGCGCGCCGCGACGACGTCGACGCCCTGGGAGGCGATGTCGGGCTTGGCACTGATCCCGTCCGCGGAGGGTCCGCGGCTGGAGAAGTACGCCGTCCTGTTCTCGCGGTCGACGGCGCCGACGGTGAGGGCGCTCGACGCGCAGCCGGGCGTGGAGACGGTGCCACGCAGCGAGGCGTTGCCCGCCGCGATGACGAACAGGGCCTTGCCGCTGAGGCGTTGGACGGCTTCGACGTCGGGGCCCGCGCAGCTGGTGGCACCGTCGGCGCCGAGGGACATGGAGACGATCTGCGCGCCCTCGGCGACGGCCCACTCCATTCCGCTGACGATGCCGCTGATGGTGCCGGAGCCGTCGTCGCCGAGCACCTTGCCGACGAGCAGACCGGCCCCGGGGGCCATGCCCGTGTAGCGGCCGTCGGAGGCGGCGCCGGTGCCCGCGATCGTGGACGCGGTGTGCGTGCCGTGTCCGGTGCGGTCCTGGGCGTCCTGGCCGTTGACGAACACCTTCGTCCCGGTGATCCGGCCGGCGAGGTCCGGGTGGTCCGCGTCGACTCCGGTGTCGAGGACGGCGACCTTGACGCCGGAACCGTCGATCCCCGCCCTGTGGGCGGTAACCGCTCCGGTGAGAGGGACGGTCGGGGTGCCGAGCCCGCCGACCGCGGTGCCCCTGACCTTGGCGTCCAGCCAGATGCGGGTGACACCTCCGGCGACACGGGCCGAGCCCTTCGCCGGGGCCAGGGCCTGCCAGGCGTCGGCGGCGGTCTTCTTGGTGACGGCGAGTCCGGCGCCGCCAATGGATTCGAGGACGGCCGAGGTCCGCGTGCCGGGCCGGGCGGCGCGCGGCGCGCGGCCTCCGGCGTATTCGACGATCACCGGCATGGTGGCGGAGTGGGCGTCGTCGTAGCCGTCGGCGACGAGCCGGCCTATGTCGAAGAGGCGCGGGTCGACGAGCCCGGCGTCCACGAGGTTCTCGACACCTTGCGGGAAGACGTAGGTGTGGCTGCCGTCCTGCCAGACGGCGGCGGGGTGGTCGGTGCCGTCCACGGGGCGGGGTGCGGCCGACAGGACTCGCCCGTCCGGGGCAAGGCGAGCGTCGACGACGTCACCGGTGACCAGAGTGACGGTCGCGGTGCGGGAGGGTGCCGTGCCGGCATTGGCCACCGGGTCGGTCGCGGCATCGGCGTGTGCCGCGGGCATGCCGACGGCCAGCAGGGCAACGGCCGCGAGGCCGACGGCGGTGGGCCGCCATGCTCGGGTGCGTCTCACGTAACAACTCCTGACGGAATGGGGCGTTGGACCAGCAGCGTCGCCAATTCCGCTCCCGCATGGGCGCGTCCGGGCTGGCGAGTGGACGCCATGGCGTAATCCCGACAACGCGGCGAGCGTGCGTGCCGGACACCGCCGGACGGGGCTTTCACCACACGCTCCAGCCGCCACACGCTCCCGGAGACCACCGAGTCGGGCCCCCTGCCACCGGCGTGTTCCGCGGCGGTGAGACTGGGGGCATGTCGTCCGATCCCGTTACACCGTCACCGCGACCCGAGGGCGCAGCGGCGCCCGCCACTGCCGAGCGCGCGTACTTCACCGAACTTCAGGGGCAACTACGCGGAGCGGAAGCCACGTTGACCAGGCTCCTGGACGAGTGGACGCCCGGCGGCGGGGCCGACGAGCACCTCGTCCGGGTCTGGCAGGGCCGGTCGGAACAGGCCCGCCGCATCTACGACCTGGAGTACTCGGCCCGTACTTCGCTGTACGGATTCCAGTCCGGGGCGAACACGGTCGCCCCGGTTCCGTCGACGCTGCCCGACGGGCCGGTGGAACAGCCCTCGGACGGCACAGGGCCCCCGATGCGCAGGGACGGGAACCCGGACGCCTCCTACCGCGTCGTCGTGGACCGCGACTTCCTCTCGGAGCCCGCGGCCCTGCGCGCGCTCGATCTGCGGGTGGAGCGGGGCCACCAGGTCCGGGTCGTCGACCAGCCACTCATCAAGCTGCTCATCGCGGACGGCGAGACGGCCATGGTCCAGGTGGAGCCCGGACGGTCGCTGGAGCTGCGGCCCCCGCTCGTCGTGCTCGCCACCGAGCTGTTCGAGTCGGTGTGGCGCCGCTCGCGCCCGTACCTGCGCGAGGACGGCGATCTGAACCCCACCGATCGTCGCATCCTGCAGTTGATGCTGTCCGGGCTCACGGACGCCGCGACGGCCCATCAACTGGGCACGTCGCCGCGTACGGTGCAGCGCCGGGTGCGGGCGCTGATGGACCTGGCCGCCGTGACGTCGCGCGTCCAGCTGGGCTGGTACGCGATGCGCAACAACTGGGTGTGACCACCCGCGCCGGGGACCGTCCGCCGGCGTCGGTTCCGGGCGGCCCCCATAAGACTCGCCCGCCGATCGAGAAGCTGTTCGGCGTGAAGCGGAGAAGAAGCTCCGGCAGCGGCCTCGCCGGGCGCTACGCCTCCTGCGGCAGTCCTCGCGCCCAGGCCGCCCGGCGTGTCCCCGCCGGGTAGGGCAGCGACGCGGCGAGCGACTCCGCGCGGGTCAGTTCCCCGGCGCCCTCCGGTGTCCGGCCGAGGCGGGACAGCGAGGCTCCGAGGGCTGTCCGCGCCTCCACCTCGGCGAGCCGCTCGCCGGTGCGTTCGGCGCGGGCCACCTCGGCGCGGGCGAGGCGCAGGGCGGCTTCCGGGTGGCCGGACAGGAGTTCCGCCCAGGCCACCAGCACGGGAGCGTCGTCGGTGTGGCCGTCCAGGACATGCAGCACCTCGTCCGGGCGGTGCGTGTGCAGGGCGAGTTCGGCGCGTGCGGTGCGTACCTCGTGTCCGGCCTGGCGGTCCCCCAGTGCGGTTGCGGCGGCCTCCGCGCGGTCCAGGAGGGCCGCCGCCTCGTCCGTGTCGCCCGCGAACACGCGGACCCGGGCCATCGTGGCGAGGGCGTACGGAAGGCACCAGGCCTCGTACGCCTCCGCGCCCGACACCGCGGCCGCGGCCAGCGCGCGGGCCGGCTCGGGTTCTTCGAGGAGCAGGCGCAGTTCGGCGAGGTTCGCCCGCTCGAACGCGGCGGCCGTCGGATCGCCGGACTGCTCTGCGAGGCCGAGCGCGCGGCTGCCGATCTCGACGGCCTCGCGCAGTCGGCCGGCCCGTCGCGCGTTCTCGCGCAGGGTGGACAGGACCGAGCCGAGCAGCGTCGGGTCTCCGTAGGCCTCGGCCGGCGCCAGCGCCTGGTCCCCCGCCTCGCGTGCCTGGTCGAGCCGGCCGGCGAGGCCGAGGTTGGCGGCCTGCAGGGCGAAGGCGCGGGCCGCCAGCCCCTGTCCGGTGGTGCCGGGTACGTTCCGGGCTGCCGCCAGGGCGTGCCGGGCCGCGTCCGCTCCGGACGTGTACCTGCCCTGGACGCAGCGGACGACGGACAGGGCGAGGTGGTGGCCGGCGGCGGGTTCCGGACCGGTGTCCGGGGTCACCGGGTGTTCCCGCAGTGTCCGGCGGGCGGCGTCCGGAGCGCTGGTCTTGACGAGTGTCTCGGCGAGCAGTGCCGCCGCGAGGACCGCGTCGTCGTGGTCGCCGCGCCGCACGAACTCCGCGAGGGCGAGCCGGATCGCGTCGGCGGCCTGCTCGAAGTGGCCCATTCTGCGCAGGACATGGGCGTGTGCGAGCCGGGCGCGGGCCGCGTCGACGTCCAGTCGCTCCACCAGGTCGCGGTAGTAGCGGTCGGCGGTGTCGTTGGCGTAGAGCGCCGCGGCCCGTTCGGCGGCGCGGCGCAGGTACTCGGCCGCGCGCGGGTCGTCGGCGCGTGCGAAGTGGGAGGCGAGGGTGTCGACGGCATCGGGCCGCCGCCGCTGGACCGTTTGGGCGAACGCCGCGTGCAGCTGCCTGCGGCGGACCGTGGTGAGCTGTTCGTAACAGGTCAGCCGGACCAGGGGGTGGCGGAAGGCGACCCCGGCCTCGGACCGGCCGGCCACCACCACCTGCCGTTCCTCGATCAGCGAGGCGGCGATGGCCCGTTCCAGCGCGTCGGCCGCCGCGGCACCCGTCACCGGCGGGCGCAGACCGTGTCCGGCGACGTCGAGCAGTTCGGTCAGTGCCGCGTCGCCACCGGCCGCGGAGAGCGCTTCGACCATGCGTCGCGCGTCCGCGTCGAGCCGTACGAGCCGGTCGGTCACCAACTCCCTCACCCCGTCGGGGGCCAGGTCCCCGGCTTGGCCGTGGGGCAGGCCGCGGGCGAGTTCGAGCGCGAACAGTGGGTTGCCGAGGGAGAGTTCCCATACTCTGTGGGAGGAGTCCTCCGTGCTCCCGGCGTCGGCCGCCACCGCGTCCCGCACCACGGCCAGGCAGGATTCCCGGTCCAGGCGCCCCAATTCCTCGCGCACGGCGAGGCGTTGGCGCAGCAGGGATGCCACGGCCGAGCGGCGCGCGTCGGCTTCGGGGAGTTCCTCCTCGCGGTAGGTCGCCAGGAAGCGCAGTTCCGTACCGCGCTGCACGGCCCGTCGGGCGAGATACCCGAGGAGTTGGTACGAGCCGGTGTCGGCGTCGTGCAGGTCGTCGAGGACCACCAGCACCGGACGTGCCGCGGCCAGGTCGCCGAGGAGTGCCGTGCCCGCACGGAACAGCCGGTCCCGCTCCTCCTCCGGGCTTCGTTCACCGGTCGTCCCGACCTGCCCGAGCGAGGGGAGGAACGCGGCCAGTTCGGGGTACTCGGCGCCGACCCGGGCGCGTTCGGCGGCGCTGTGTTCGACGAGCCATCCGTCGAGCGCCTCCGCGAACGCCCCGTACGGCGTCTGGCCCCCGGCGTCCTGGCCGCCGCCCCACAGAACGGCCGTACCGGCAGCGGCGGCCCGCCGGGCGACTTCGCCTACCAGCCGGGTCTTCCCCACGCCGGCCTCACCGGTGAGCAGGGTGACGGGGGGTCCGCCCGCGGCCAGGAGGCGTTCGAGCACGGCGTCGCGGCCCCGCAGCGGCGGGGCGGCGTTGCCGGCGCGCAGCGGTGCCGGGAGCAGTGGTGTGGCGGGGGAAGGGGCGGGAGCCGCGGCGAGCGCGGCCCGGTGGAGCCGTTCCGTCTCCGGCCCGGGTCGTACACCGAGTTCGGTGTCGAGGGCCTCGCGGCACACGTGGTACTGGTGCACGGCGCGGCGCCGCAGCCCCTGGCGCAGCCAGGCGTCGATGAGGATGCGGTGGGCCAGCTCCTCGGCGGGGCTGCCCGTGAGGACCTGTTCGGCGACGGCCGCCGCTTCGGCCGTCGCGCCGCGATCAAGGTGTTGCCCGGCGAGGCGGAGCAGCACCTTCTCGCGCAGCAGGAGGAGCCGGCCGCGCCGGTCGTCGGCCCAGCGCGCGTACCGGTCCTCGGGCAGCAGCTCGCCGGTGAACCGGTCGAGCGCGGCGGACAGCTCGTCCACCCCGCCGTCGGCGAGGGCGGTGCGGGCCGAAGCCTCGGCCTCGTCGGCGTCGATCCACACGGTGGCCGGGTCGAGGTGGAGGAGGGCCCCGTCGGACACCAGGTACGAGGAGGTGGCGCGCGGGGCGAGTTCGGGTTCGAGGGCGCGGCGGGCGGCGTGCAGGGCGACGCGGAGGCTGCCGGCGGCGGCCTTCGGATCGGCGTCGGGCCAGCACACGGCGATGGCCTCCTCGCGGTGGAGGCGGTGTCCGGGGACGACGGCGAGCAGCTTCACCAGGGCGCGGGCACCGGGGCGCGGCCACCGGTCGGCGAGGGCGGGGCCGCTGTCGCGGGTGGCCCGGAAGCCGCCGAGCAGGTGCAGGCGCAGCAACGGCGCGGCGGGAGTGGTGCTGTCCGGTCGTTGCGCGTTCATCAGGATGCACTGTAATCGAACATGTTGTGGACCCCCCGGGCGAGGCCCGGGGGGTCGGTTTCACGTCAGGGCGTCAGCCCGTCGGTCAGGAGAGCTTGTAGGTGGCGACCTGGTGGATGCCGTTGTCGTCGACCAGGTAACGGCCGCCGAGGTCCTCGGCGAGCCGGTCCGGGGCGTAGTCGTCGCCCTGGAGCGAGAGCACCTCGTCGGTGCCGTCGCCGTCGAGGTCGGCGGCCAGGAAGTTCCGGGCGCCGATCAGGTCGGCGTCGCCGAGAGTCGACTGGAAGGACTGGCCGCTCTCGAAGAAGTCCGCGTCCCCGGCGTAGGCGGAGATGGCCCCCTCGCTGCCGGCGATGAGCAGCTTCCGGCCACCGGGTCCGGTGGCGAACGCGCCGTTGTAGGTCTGGCCGATCACCGAGGCCAGAGCGTCCTCGGTGCCCTCACCGGAGTACCTCCGGAAGGTCGAGGTGCCGGCCTGGTAGAGGCTGCCGTCGTCGGTGAAGAAGCCGCCGTGCGTCCACAGACCGCCCATGGTCGTGGAGTGCACGACCTCGCCGGTGCGGCCGTCACGGATCTCCATGTACGTGTGCGGACCGGTGGCGTCGGTGGAGCCGACGCCGGCCTGCGAGGTGATCTCCCACGTGTAGACGACCGCGTGGCCGTCCGCGTACGGGATCTCCGGGGAGGCGAAGGTTCCCTTGTACGTGAGCGCGGCGTGGATGATCCCGTCCGTCGACACGGCCGGGGCCTCGGGCGCGAGGCTCCACTTCGTCTTGCCGGTCTTGGCGTTGAGCGCGACCGCGGTCGCCCCCGGGTCGGCCAGGTCGAGCGAGTCGACCTTGGAGTACGAGGCGTAGACCTTGCCGTCCTGGACCGAGGCGTCGGAGAAGATCACGTCGCCGGCGGCCGCGGGCGCCGCGTGGGACCAGATCTTGTGCCCGTCGCCGTAGTAGGCGTTCAGGGTGTTCGTCGGGACGACGATGTCCTTCTCACCGTCGCCGTCGAGGTCGGCGAGCTCGACGGAGTGGACGAACTGGCCGCCGCTGTCGATGGTGGCCAGCGTCTTGCCGGTCTTGGCGTTGAGGACGACCACGGCGGAGTCGGCGGCGACGACGATCTCGTCCTTGCCGTCCCCGTTGACGTCACCCTTCTGCATGTCGTGCACCGAGCCGGGAACCGTGGCGCGCCACAGCTTCTCGGGCTTGCCGGAGACGAGCGAGGGACCGGAGTAGGCCCACACGCCGTCCGACGAACCGGCCATCACCACGTCGGACTTGCCGTCCTTGTTCACGTCGGCGGTCTGCGCGTAGGAGATGTCCGCCTGGAGCGGCGTGATGCTCTGCTGCTTGCCGTTGCCGAGCTTGAACGTACGGATGTTCTGGCTCTGGTCGATGACACGGACATGGGTGCCCTCGGCGTCGCTGAAGACGTCCTGGTACATCGGCGCGCCGGCGAGGCCCTTGTTCTGCCAGACGAGGGCACCCTTGCCCGAGTACACGGTCGTCGCGGCGAAGCGTTCGCCACCCGCGTTCTGCGACCCGGAGATCATGCGGTCGTCGTCGCCCGCGACGACGAGCTTGCCGTCGGCGACCTGGAGGCGCCAGACGTTCGGCCCGTCCTGGTTGTTCTCGGCGTCGCGCTTGGTCGTCTGCGACCAGAGCAGCTTGCCGGGTGCGTCGCCGTTGACCACGCGCACCGTGTTGGCGTTCACCTGGAGGTAGTTGTCCAGGGAGGACTCGGCGACCGCGTACTCGTCGCCCGCCTTGGCGGTGAGGTCACCGACCGTCAGGGCGGTGGGCAGCACGTTGACCCGGCTGTCCAGGGTCGTACGGTTGCCGGTCTTCAGGTCGTACGCGGCGATCTCGTACGTCACCGCGTCGTTGACGTCGGACTGCTCGACGGCGACGAGCCGCTTGCGGCCGGCGTCGACGCGCAGCTGACGGCTGTAGAGCAGGCTGTCGGTCTTCCAGGTGACCGAGCCGTCCGCCACGTTCAGGGCGAGGGTGTGGCCCCGGCCCTCCACCGTGCTGGTCATCGCGCGGTCCCAGGAGACGGCGACCTTGCCCTTGCCGAGGTCCTGGATGTCGCCCCAGGCGGCGTCGCCCGTCTCACCGGTGTCGTACGTCCACGTGGACGACGGGGTCAGCTTCCCGTCCGCCGAGGAGAAGCGGATGCCGTACAGCTTCGCCGTGTCGGAGGCCGGCGAGTTCATGTTCATCCGGGGCGCGTCGGCGACGAGCAGCGTACCGTCGACGATCTTGACCATGGTGGCGTAGTCGTACAGCTTCGACCACACCGTCTTGCCGGTCTTGCCGTCGAGGACGGTCACGAAGGTGCCGTTGGGCAGCGACGAGCCCGGCGAGGTGAACGGACGGTAGGACGCGATGCCGACGCTCGCAGAGAAGACGATGTCGTCGACGCCGTCACCGGTCAGGTCGCCCGTGGAGTAGCCGGAGTCGGAGGACGGGGTGAACGGCGAGACCGCGTTGTAGCCCATCATGATCCGCACCGGGTACGGCTCGGTCTGCCACGGGCGCAGCGGCTTGACCTGCCAGTCCGCGTAGTACGAGGTGTTGGTGCGCTCCCACACGGACTCGCCGTCGGCGGAGTGCAGCTGCACGTTGCCCCGGCTGTGGACGGTGAAGTAGTCGCCGTCCTTGCCGACGGGCACGGTCGCGCCCATGCCCCGCACGCCCTCCAGGGAGGAGGTGCCGGTGAAGGTGACCGGGGCGGCGGCGTCCGTGGCGGCGTCGGTGGACGCGCCGTCCAGCGAGGAACCGGAGCCGGAGGGCTTCGTGTCCGTGCTGTCGCCGGACGTGGGCGCGTCCTCGGCCTGGGGGCTGACCTGGTTCTCGGCCGCGTCACCGTACGGGTCCAGGGCGACATCGGCGGTCAGCCGCTGCGCCTGGGCGGCCGTCAGCTTCAGGACGCCGTCACCGTCGTCGGCGGCCAGGGCCTGCGGCGCGATGCTCAGGCAGAGCCCGGCGGCGACCAGGGCTGAGGCGAGCTGGACGCCCCGCCGCGAGTGGAGGCTTCTCATCACTTGGCTCCCTGCGTGAAGCGGATCGCCGAACCGGCGGTGATGACCGACTGGTTGTAGGCGTACTGGAGTGCGTCGGTACCGGCCTGGTTCTGGATGCCGACGGTGGCACCCGCGCCCAGGTCCGCGACCGACTTGTACTGGAGGGTCACCGCGCCGGTCGCCTCGTCGAAGACGGCCTCGAAGGTGGCGCGCCCGGTGGTGCCGTTCGCGTAGGCCGCGTCGTTCCAGACGACGGCGAACTTGCGGCTGCCCTTGGTGCCGGTGGTGGCGGTCTGGACGGACGACTTCTTGTCGAGCGTCAGGTCGTCCCAGAGCGGGGCGATGAAGCCGTTGGGGTTGTACGCGGTCGGCAGCGTGGTGTTCGCGTAGTCACCGACGCGCGGTGCCAGGAAGTTCAGCATGCCGTCGGTGGTGACGGAGGTCGTGGAGTACGAGACCCCGTACAGCTTCACCGGGAAGGGCAGCGAGATCGTCGTGGCGTCCTCGTCACCGGTCAGGGTGACCTTCTTCGAACCGGCGATCCAGGAGTAGGCGGCCGGGGCACAGCTGTTGCCGGTGGCGTCGGTGCGGGCCGGGACCTGGACGTCCTTGGTCAGGTCGGCGGCGGCGACGGTGGTGGCACCGGTGAAGACGCCGTTGCACAGGACCGGCACGGTCGGCTTCACGGTCAGGGTGTAGGCGCCCTCGGCGACCTTCGGAAGGGTGTACGTGCCCTTGGCGTTGGTGGTGACCGAGGGGACCGGGGAACCGGTCAGCTCGACCGTCGCGCCGGGGAGCGCCTTGCCGGTGACGTCCAGGACGGTGCCGGTGACCTTGTGCGAGGGGACGGTGGAGAGCGCGACGTCCTGCGTCAGGGCCTGGTTCTCGGTGATCTCGACGCCGGTGACCTGGGCGGTCGCGTAGCCGTAGCCGCTGAGCGCGAAGTCGTAGGTGCCCGGGTTGAGCGACAGGCGGTACGTGCCGTCGGCGCCCGTGGTGACCGTGCGGGTGCCGTAGGTGGCGTTGGTGGCCTTGACGATGGCGCCGGAGACGGCGGTGCCGGTGGCCTTGTCGGTGACCTTGCCGCTGACGGTGCCGGCGGTGTGCGGGGCCTTGTCGACGGACGCGAGGATGTCGAGCTTGCCCTCGCCCCAGACGTTGTTCATGCCGGCGGTGCCACCGCAGTGGGTGTCGTCGACGTCACGGGCGCCCTGGTTGAGCAGGTCCCGCGTGCCCTGGATGTCACCGATCAGCGACGGGGCCGCCGACCACAGCAGCGCGGCCGCGGCCGCGACGTGCGGGGTGGCCATCGACGTGCCGTTCTCCGTGTTGTACGAAGAACCCGGCCACGTCGACTCGACGTTCACGCCCGGCGCCGAGATGTTCGGCTTCGCCGAACCGTCGACCAGCGACGGACCGAAACCGGAGAAGGACGCGATCTTGCCGTTCGCGTCGTACGCGCCGACTCCGTAGGAGGTCACCTGGGAACCGGGGGCGTGCGCGGTGGAGCAGGTGGTGCCGTCACCGTCGTTGCCGGCCGCGAACGCCTCGAAGATGCCCGCGGAGTTCCAGGCCTCGACGATGTCCTGGTAGAACGTCGTGTCGTCGCCGCCCCAGGAGTTGTTGACGATGTTCGGCGCCATGTCCGGGCGCGGGTTCTGCCCGTTGTGGTCGGTCGGCGCGAGGATCCACTGGCCGGCGGCGAGCAGGTACTCGTCCGAACACTGGCTCGACTCGCAGCCCTTGGCGGCGATCCACTTGGCGTTCGGCGCGACGCCGATGCCGTTCTTGCCGACCATGGTGCCCATCGTGTGGGTGCCGTGACCGTTGTTGTCGCACGGGGTGCCGTCGGCGGGGCACGTCCCGGACGGGTCGTAGAAGTTGTAGTCGTGCGTGAAGGTGCCGTCGCCGTTGTTGCCCCGGTACTGGGCCACCAGGTCGGGGTGGTCGTACTGCACGCCCGAGTCGACGCTGGCGATGACGATGCCCTCGCCGCGGTCGTCGTACTGGTTCCACACGTCGTCGGCGTTGATGTCGGCGACGCCCCACTCGGGGGTGGTGTCACCGTTCGCGGAGGAGTCCGTGGCGCTCTTGGCCGACGAGCCCGCGGCAGAGGGGTTCGTGCGCGACGCGGTGATCTTCGCGTCGGAGGTCTCGCTGTCGTCGAGCTGGTAGTGCCGTTCCTTGACGATGCTCGCGACGTCCGAGCGCTTCGCCAGCTGATTGATCAGGTCCTGGTCACCGGTCACCTTGACGGTGTTCGCGATCCAGTAACCTTCGTGGCTCACCTTTTCCTTGTCGAGGAAAGAGTTGAGCGACTTCTGGCTGGACGCGGCGTGGGCGCGCAGCTCGCCGTAGGCGGCCTTGGCACGCGCCGCGTGGGACTTCTGCTTCTTGGCGGAGGACAGGTCCGCCTGGTCCTTCAGCGTGACGAAGAAGGTGGCTTCGCCGCCGCCTTCGACGGCGGTCAGCAGGGCGGAGTCGACCTTCGGGGACGGCGTGGACGTCGTGGGGCCGGCGGCCGCCGCCGATGCCGGAGCGGTGAGCATGGCCGTCGCGGCGAGAGCGACGGCCGTCCAGACGGCGGCTCTGCGCCGGGGCGGTGGAGACAGGTGCATCGGGGGCTGCCCTTCCAGGAACGGTACGGGGAGCCCGGACGCTAGGCAGAGGGCGTTACTCGTGCATTACAGAGCCCCGGTGGGGCGGGCCGTCGTCGGCCCCTCCCTTTTCCTGGACGGTCACGACGGGTCGCACACGTCGGGAGGTCCCCCGGATCGTGACGCACCACCGGTCAGTACCGTCCACCTCCGCGAGGGATGAGCATGCCCATACGGGCAGGCCGACGATTGCTCCGGTGACGACGGCCCCGCTGACCAGGGGCCGGCCTTCACGCCGAGCACGGTGAGCGAGGGGACGAGCGCGTTGCGCAGCACCGGGCGGAGCGGGCCGACCACTCCCCCGGCAGTGACGGAAAGCGACCCTGCGACGACACCTGGCCACCGTTCCGTCGCGCGCGACCGGGTTCGACATGCCGCCCGGCGGTCTCGCCCCATACTGAAACGGGGGACACGGCCGCGCCCCCTCCCCCACCGATCCCCCGTCGTCCCCGAATCCGTCTCCCAAGCCGTCGGCCGTGGCTCGTACCCAGGTACGGAGGTGCAAGGTGACCGACTCATCCGAGCTCGGCGCACTGCGCAGACGTCAGGCGCTGATGGACGAGGCGGGCGAACGCCTCGGCTACAGCCTTGACGTGCGGAAGACCGCACGGGCCCTGGCCGACCTGCTGGTTCCCGGCGTCGGCGGGCTGGCGTTCGTGGATCTCGCCGAGGAGGTCCTCAACGGTGACGAGCCTCCCCGCTACGACACCGGGGAACTGAGCCCCCGCATGATCCGGACGGCCGCCGCGGGCGATGCCCACCCCGGCCAGTTCGAGATCGGCGAAGCGGTGCCCCTGACCGCGCGGGTGCCACGCCTGCGCGAGATGTTCAGCACGGGCGACGTGATGATGGATCATCACGGCGCGGCGGAGCAGCTCAGCAGGAGCGTGGGACCCGCCCTGGCCCGGCGCATGCTCCCGGCGGACGCCGGGTCGAGGCTCATGATGCCGCTGTGCGCACGGGGTCTGGTACTGGGCCTCGCCGTCGTCGTGCGGTGCAGGCCGGAGTGGACCGGTGACGAGGAGGATCTGCGGCAGTTCTCACTGATCGCCTCGCGGGCCGCGCTGGCTCTGGACAACGCCCGCCGCTACGAACGCGAACACCGCACGGCACTGGCCCTGCAGCGCCAGCTGCTGCCGTCCGCGACCACGGACTCCACGGCCGTGACCACCTTCGCCTCCTGTCTCCCGGCAGGCCGCCGGAACGTCGGCGGAGGCGACTGGTTCGACGTCATCCCCCTCTCCTCCGCGCGGGTCGCGCTGGTCACCGGCACGGTCGCCGGCCACGGTCTCCGGGCCAGCGCCACCATGGGACGCCTGCGGAGCGCCATGGACACCCTCGCCGAACTTGACCTGGAACCGGACGAGTTGCTGACGCATCTCGACGAGCTGGTCCAGCATCTCGACGCCGAGTCCGGCACCGAAGACCATCGCGTCCGTGCAGCCTGCACCTATGTCGTGCACGATCCCGTCCTCGGGCACTGTGTCGCGGCCGCCGCCGGCGGCACGGCACCGGTGCTCGTACCTCCCGAGGGCCCGGCGGTACTGATGCCCGTGCGCCCCGGTGCCGCCCTGGGTGAGGGTGGAGCGCCGTTCGAGGTCAGCGAGTGGGAAGTGGCTCCCGGCACGCTCGTGGCCCTGTACACCCATGGGCTTCTGCGGGTGCTCGGTACCGGGCCCGACGACGATCCCCGGGTCGCCCTGCCCCGCATCCTCCAGCAGGCCTCGGTCGCGGAGGACGGCCGCCGCAAGGAACCGGAGGAGATCTCCGCCGAGGTCCTGCGGAACGTGGGATCCGAGGGGCCGCCGGAGGACGTGGTGCTCCTGGTCGGACGCCTGCGTACGGTCGACGCGGCGCACACCGCCCAGTGGTCGATACCGGCCCGCCCCGAACTGGTCGCCTCCATAAGGTCCGCGGTGTCCCGTCGACTGAACGACTGGGGGCTGGACGATCTCACCGTCATGGCGAGCGAACTGGTGGTCAGCGAGTTGGTGACCAACTCGGTGCGGTACGCCGGAGGTCCGCTGGACGTGCGGCTGATACGTACCGACGACACGCTGGTCTGCGAGGTGCGCGATCCCGCCAGCACCCAGCCGCGCCTGCGCAGAGCCCGCACCACCGACGAGGGCGGGCGCGGCCTCTTCCTGGTCGCGCAGATGACCGATCGCTGGGGCTGCCGCTACGGGGACGACGGCAAGACCATCTGGACCGAACAGCCCATCGCGGCGGAGGCGTCCTGACCGGCTGCCGAGGGTGAGGGCCGGACGCTCCTTGCCCGGGGGCCCAACAGGCCGCCGGGCGGACAACTCATGCCGGGGAAACGGGCCGACGGGCGGACAACTCACGCCGGGCGAGGGGGCCATGGGCGGAGGCGTCGCCGGTCCCCGCCCGGTCCCATCCGGATCCGCCGCACCACCGGCGCCCGTCCCCTGCTTTCCCGCCCTCCTGTACGGATCACGCCCACCTACGTCTACAATCCAGTAGACGCACGCCTGTCGATCGCCGACGATCACGGAAGGGCCGGGCGTCGATTCAACATGCGCGAGCCCCTATATCACGCGCAACTTTGCGCATCCTTGACTTCATCGATCCCAAAGCGTGAGAAATCGTTCACCGGGTGACGAATCATCACTTCGAACGAGATGCAGATCACATGCGCTCACGGAACCCTTCGCCGCCGACGGGGATAAGTTAGGTCAGCCTCACCTCACCCCTGCGGCCTCCGTCGGAGGGCACGGGGTCCCTTCGGCCTGTCCTGACACCTTGGAGATCCGCCATGCGCGCTGCCCCTCTTTCCGCCGTCACCCTGGTCTCGGCGGCCGTCTGCCTCGCGGCCCTGACCGGCTGCACGGAGAAGAGCGACTCCGAGGCGGACGCCGGACGGACCATCAAGGTGACCGCCGGGGACGACGCGTGCGAGACCTCCGCGAAGACGACGGCCGCGGGCAAGGTCGTCCTCGACATCAGCAGCACGGGCTCCAAGGTGACCGAGGTGGAGATCCTCTACCCGGACGGGCGGATAGCCGCCGAGCGGGAGAACATCGGCCCCAGCACCTCCCACAAGGTCACGGGTGAGCTCAAGGCGGGCTCGTACGAGATCGCCTGCATCCCCGGCATGACCGGCAAGGGCTACCGGCAGCCGCTGAAGGTCACCGGCGAGAACACCGCCGCGCGTGACCCCGAGGCCGACAAGGCGGTCGCGGCCTACCGCACCTACGCACAGGAGCAGGCGGACGCCACCCTTCCCCTGGTGAAGGTCTTCACCGACGCGGTGCGGGCCGGCGACCTGGAGGCGGCGAAGAAGGCGTACGCCCCCTCCCGCCTCGGCTGGGAGCGCACCGAGCCGGTGGCCGAGTCCTTCGGCGACATCGACCCGCTGGTCGACACCCGGGCGGACGGCCTGGAGGAGGGCCAGAAGTGGACGGGCTGGCACCGGCTGGAGAAGTCCCTGTGGGCGGACAAGAAGATCACCGCCGAGGACAAGCAGCTCGCGACGCAGCTGCTGAGCGACCTGACCGACTGGCAGAACCGCGTGGGCACGGCCGTGATCACCCCCGCCTCGATGGCGAACGGGGCGAACGACCTGCTCACCGAGGTGGCCACCGGCAAGGTGACCGGTGAGGAGGACCGCTACTCGCACACCGACCTCGTCGACTTCAAGGGCAACATCGAGGGGGCCGAGAAGGCGTACGAGCTCCTCAAGCCGACCGCCGCCAAGAGCGACCAGGCCCTCACCTCGGAGCTGGACGCCCAGTTCGCCAAGGTGGACACGCTCCTCGACCAGTACCGCCCGGACGCCACCAGTTACGAGTTCGTCTCCTACGACAAGGTGTCCACCGCCGACCGCAAGAAGCTGTCGGACGCGGTGAACGCCCTGGCCGAGCCGGTCTCCAAGCTGGCGGCCGCGGTCGTCAAGTAGCCTCCGGTTCCCGCTGGGCCGGGATTCGTGCGATCAGCGCAAGGCGGCCCCCTGGGCCAGGCGAAGGGTTTGTTGAGATGACCGAGGACCACCGTGTGCCCCCTCCCTCCCGGCGGGCGTTGTTCGGCTGGGGCGGAGCGGGGCTGGTGGTGGGCGCGGCAGCGGCGGCGGGAGGAACGTTGGCCGTCACGCGCTCCGGGGGGACCGGGGAGTCGGGGGCCGGCGCCGTCGCGTTCCACGGGGCCCACCAGGCCGGTATCGCCACACCGGTCCAGGGGAGGCTGCACTTCGCGGCCTTCGACGTCACCACCGAGGACCGCGCCGCCCTCGTCGGGCTCCTGAAGGAGTGGACGCGGGCGGCGGCCCGGATGACGGCCGGACGGACCGTCGGGGAGGGGGCGTACGGCGGGATGCCCGAGGCCCCGCCGGACGACACCGGCGAGGCCCTGGGCCTCGACGCCTCGCAGCTCACCCTCACCGTGGGCTTCGGCGCCTCCCTGTTCGACAAGTTCGACCTGCGCGACCAACTGCCTGACGCGCTGGCGGACCTGCCGAAGTTCTCCGGGGACCAGCTCGATCCCGCGCGCAGCGGCGGCGATCTGTGCGTCCAGGCGTGCGCCGACGACCCGCAGGTGGCCGTGCACGCGATACGCAACCTGGCCAGGATCGGGTTCGGCAAGGTCGCCATCCGGTGGTCGCAGCTCGGATTCGGGAAGACGTCCTCCACCACCCCCGAGTCGCAGACCCCTCGCAACCTCTTCGGGTTCAAGGACGGCACGAACAACATCTCCGGAACCGACACCGCGACGCTCGACAAGCACGTCTGGGCGAAAGCGGGCGACGGTCCCGCGTGGATGGACGGCGGTTCCTATCTCGTGGCCCGGCGCATCAGGATGAACATCGAGACCTGGGACCGGACGCCGCTCGGCGAGCAGGAGGACGTGTTCGGCCGGGACAAGAAGGTCGGTGCCCCGGCCGGCCGCAGCACCGAGCGGGCCGAGCCGTTCCTCAAGGGGATGAAGCCGACCGCCCATGTGCGGCTCGCCCACCCCGACTCGCACGGCGGCATACGCATCCTGCGCCGCGGTTACTCCTTCACCGACGGCACGGACGGCCTGGGGCGGCTCGACGCGGGCCTGTTCTTCCTCGCCTACCAGCGCGATCCGCGCACGGGTTTCATCCCGATCCAACGGGCGCTGTCGCGGCAGGACGCGCTCAACGAGTACATCCAGCACGTCGGTTCGGCCCTGTTCGCGATCCCGCCCGGTGTCCACGACGCCGACGACTGGTGGGGCCGCGCCCTGTTCGGCGCCTGACAACTTCCCCGGACGCCCCCGGCATCCTCGGAACGCCCGGGGCGTCCGGGGATGCCCCGCCGGGGCGACCGCTCCCCCACCGAAGCACCACACAGAACAAGAAGGTGACCACGGCATGTTCGGCAACTACCTGATCGGGCTCCGGGAGGGCCTCGAAGCCAGCCTGATCGTCTGCATCCTCATCGCCTACCTGGTCAAGACCGGCCGACGGGACGCCTTGCGTCCGGTGTGGGCGGGCATCGCCGTCGCGGTGCTCATCGCGCTGGGATTCGGCTGCGCCCTGACCTACGGCTCCCAGGAGATGACCTTCCAGGCGCAGGAGGCGCTGGGGGGCTCCCTGTCCATAGTCGCGGTCGGCCTGGTGACCTGGATGGTCTTCTGGATGCGGCGCACCGCCCGGCATCTCAAGTCGGAGCTCCACGGCAAGCTCGAATCCGCCCTGCGGATGGGCACCTTCACGCTGGTGGTGACCGCGTTCCTCGCCGTGGGGCGCGAAGGGCTGGAGACGGCGCTGTTCGTCTGGGCCTCGGTGCAGGCGTCGAGCGACGGGACCCACCGTCCGCTCATCGGCGTGATCCTCGGCCTGGCGACCGCCGTCGTCCTCGGATACCTCTTCTACCGGGGAGCCGTCCGGATCGACCTGGCGAAGTTCTTCACCTGGACGGGCGCCATGCTCGTCGTCGTGGCGGCCGGTGTACTCGCGTACGGGGTGCACGACCTCCAGGAGGCCGACTTCCTGGGTGGTCTGAACAACCTGGCCTTCGACATCCACACCGCGATCCCCGTGGACAGCTGGTACGGCTCGCTGCTCAAGGGCGTCTTCAACTTCCAGCCCGACCCGACCGTCGTCCAGGTCGTCGTGTGGCTGCTCTACCTGGTGCCGGTGCTCGCGCTCTTCCTGTTCTTCCCCGGCTCCCGTACGGGCGTACGGAAGGACCCCGCGGTCGGATCGGGCCGGCCGACGGAGGCCTGAACCGACCTCGCGGAACGGGACGGCCGCTGCCGCCGTCCGATGCGACGACACTAAGCGGAGAACTCTCCGATTTCACGGGGTAACCGGAGAGCTCTCCGCTACGCTGCTCCGCATGACCGCCCCCACCGAGCGCGCCGACGCCGCCCGCAACCGCCTCCGCATCCTCGACGCCGCCCGGCGCCTGCTCGCGTCGGACAGTTCCGCGGACCTGTCGCTGGACACGGTGGCCAAGGAAGCCGGGGTCGGGGTCGGCACGGTCTACCGGCGGTTCCACAGCCGGGCGGGGCTCGTCTACGCACTGATCGACGACAACGAGACCCGCTTCCAGGACACGTTCGCACGGCACTGCGAGGACAGGGCGCCGTCGGCACACGAGCGGCTGCGCACCTTCCTGCACGGCCTGGCCCAACTGGTCGACGCGAACGCCGGGTTGCTCCTCCTGGCAGAATCCAGCGTGCCCGCCGGCCGCTACCACAGCGCCCCTTACCGCCGACACCACGGACAGATCGCCGGCATGGTCGCCGAGTTCGCCCCCGACGTGGACACGGCCTACCTGGCGGACCTGATCCTGATGGCCTTCACGCCGGGCCTGTTCGCCTTCCAGCGCACCGAACGCGGATGGGACCTGGAGCGCATCAAACGCGGCCTGGACACCCTGATCGCCGGCATCGGGGCCGAGGGGAAGGCGGGCGCTCAGCAGCCGTGGTGAGCCTCGGCGGCGCGCACGAGGGAAAGGGCAACGCCCGTCCGCGTTCCAGCACGCCGCTGGTCGTCGGGTTCCGCAGGATCGTCCGGGCGAACGCCAGGGCCGGTTCCTCCGGTGCGGCACGGGCGAGTTCGCGCAGTTCCGTCGCGGTCGGGGCCGCGTGCACCGTCGCCGTCGGAGTCGTGACCGGAAGGTCGGCACGGGTGAACCGGAAGTCCGGGGCGGGCTTTCTCACGACCGTGCCACACGGAGCCATGCACACGGGCCGGGCCGGGGCGAATGGGTCACCCCGGCCGACGGGCCCACCGCCCCGGACCGGCCGGGAGCCGACTGCGGCCGCTACACCGCGCTCCGGGCCTCCACCGTCTGCCGCAGGACCGCCACCCCCCGGGGCGGCAGGGCGAACGTCTCACCGGCCGGGGGTCCGACCAGCACCTCGCCGGTCAGCCCGGGCAGCGGGACCTCGGCGTCACCGTGGTTGACCAGGAAGACGTACCGGTCGGCGCCGTCGCGTCGCACGACCTGCTCGACCGTGCCCCGCGCCTGCTCGGGCAGTTCACTGGTCACGCCGGCCGGTTCGAGCAGGCGGGGAAGCAGCGCGGCCAGGCCGTCGGCGCCCAGGCGGGTGGAGACGTACGTCGCCGTGCCCTGGTCCGGGACGCGGCGGCGGGTGACGGCCGGGCGTCCGGCGTACGTTCCGGTGCGGTAGTGGGCGAGGGTCTCCACGTCGGGGCCGGCGACGTCGATCCGGTCGGTCCAGAGGCTGCCGGTCAGGGCTCCGGCCGCACCGGGGGCGGGATCGAGGCCGACCGTGTCCCCGTCGAGCAGCGGGCCGAACTCCTCGACGCGGATGCCGAGCAGGTCGCGCAGGGCGCCGGGGTATCCGCCGAGCCAGATGTGGTCGTTCTCGTCGACGACGCCGGAGAAGTAGGTGGTGACGAGGTGCCCGCCGCCTTCGACGTAGCGGGTGAGCTCCTTGGCCAGCGTCTGCGGCACGACGTGCAGGACCGGGGCGATCACGACGTCGTACGGGCCGAGCTCCGTACGGTGCGCGGGGACGACGTCGGCGCGCACACCGAGACGCAGCAGCGCGGAGTACCAGTCGAGGGCCTCGCGGTGGTAGTCGAGGAGGGAGGTGGGGTGCGAGTCCTGCTCACTGGCCCACCAGGAGTCCCAGTCGAAGAGGATCGCGACCCGGGCGGGTTCGCGCACGCTGCCGCCCAGGGGTGCGAGTGCTTCCAGGGTGCGGCCCAACTCCACCACATCGCGGAAGAGCCGGCTGTCGGATCCGGCGTGCGGAACCATCGCCGAGTGGTATTTCTCGGCGCCGGCCGCGGACTGGCGCCACTGGAAGAAGCAGACGGCGTCGGCCCCGTGGGCGACATGCAGCAGTGAGTCGCGCGCCAGCTCTCCCGGCCTCTTCGCCAGGTTGACGGGTTGCCAGTTGACGGCGCTGGTGGAGTGCTCCATGAGGAACCACGGGCGGTGGTGCGCGATCCCGCTGGTCAGGTTGGCGCAGAAGGAGAGTTCTTCGCGGCTGTGCGGACCGGTGGTGGCGTAGTGGTCGTTGGAGACGAAGTCGACCGCGTCCGCCCAGTCGGCGTAGTCCATCCCCTTCGTCCCGCTCATCACCATGAAGTTGCTGGTGACGGGGGTGCCGGGGGTGATCTCGCCCAGGATCTCGCGTTCGGCGAGCAGGTATTCCTTCAGGGCGTCCGAGGAGAAGCGCTTGAAGTCGAGCTGCTGGGTCGGGTTGGGGTGCGAGCCCGCCAGGCGGGGCGGCAGGATCTGGTCCCAGTCGCCGTAGCGCTGGGACCAGAAGTTGGTGCCCCAGGCGTGGTTGAGGGCGTCGAGCGTGGTGTAGCGGCGGCGCAGCCAGTCGCGGAAGGCGTGGGCCGCGTCGTCGGAGTAGTCGTAGACGTTGTGGCAGCCCAGTTCGTTGCTGACGTGCCAGGCGACGAGAGCCGGGTGGTCCGCGTAGCGGGTCGCCATCTCCCGTACGAGGCGCAGGGCGTGGCTGCGGAATACGGGCGAGGTGGGCCGCCAGTGCTGCCGCGCGCCGGGCCAGACGGTCTCGCCGGTGGCGGTGACCGGGAGGATCTCGGGGTGCGCGGTGGTCAGCCAGGGCGGCGGGGAGGCGGTCGCGGTGGCGAGGTCGACACCGATGCCACCGGCGTGCAGCAGGTCCATGACCTCGTCCAGCCACCCGAAGTCCCAGCTGTCCGACTTCGGTTGGATTCGCGCCCAGGAGAAGATCGCCAGAGAGACGGTGTTCACCCCGGCCTCGCGCATCAGCCGGACGTCCTCCTCCCACACCTCCCGCGGCCATTGCTCGGGGTTGTAGTCGGCGCCGTAGCCGAGCCGGCGGCTGCCGTCGGGGCCCTTCGCGTACGGGAAACGGGAGATGCGGGGGGAGGTCATGCGCGTCCTTCCACAGGCCGGGTTGAGAAGGGGCCGCCGGGCGGTGCCCGGACGGCCCCGGGTGCTACTTCTCGACGGTGAAGCCCTGCTCGCTGCCGTACTGGAGCGACTTGTCCTGCCACGTCTTCAGGCCGTCGGACAGCTTGGTCGAGGAGATGTACGCCTTGCCTACGGTGTCGTTGAAGATCGAGTTGGAGTACACCTGGTACGGCAGGTAGCTCCAGCCGCTGGGCACGTTCTTGGCGGACTCGGCGAAGATCTGGTTGGCCTTCTGGCCGCCGAAGTAGGGGAATTCGGTGTCCTGGAACTCCTGCGAGTTCAGGTCGGCGGTGGTCGCCGGGAAGGCGCCGTTCTTGATGCGGGTCTGCACGCCCGCACCGGAGTTGGCGTATTCGACGAAGGCGTAGGCGAGTTCCTTGTTCGCGCCCTGCGTGGGCAGCGCGAGTGAGCTGCCGCCGTTCTCGGCGCTGGAGTTCGCGCCGGCCTCCCACTGCGGCAGCGGTGCGACACGCCAGTCGCCGGCGGCGTCCTTCACACCGGAGGCGAAGTTGGCGGGCATCCAGGCACCGATCGGCAGGGTCGCGATGGTGCCGTCGCCGAGGCCCTTGTACCAGTCGTCGCTCCAGCCGGCGATCGGCGAGACGAGCTTCTCGTCGATCAGCTTCTGCCAGGTGTCCGTGTACGTGACGGCGCCCGCGTCGGTGAAGTCGATGCCGACCTTCGTGCCGTCGACCTTGTACGGGTGCGAACCGGCCTGCCAGAGAAGGCTGGTGGTCAGCCCTGCGTCACCGAGGTCGCTGGTGATGTACGCCTTCGGGTCGGCCTTGTGGAGCGTGCGGGCTGCCTCGACGTACTCGTCCCAGGTGGTCGGCACGGCGATCTTGTACTTGTCGAAGACCTTCTTGTTGTAGAAGAGAGCCATCGGGCCGGAGTCCATCGGCAGGCCGTAGACACCGCCGCCGGTGGCCACCGAGTTCCAGGGGCCGGGCGAGTACGAGTCCGCGAGCTTGTCGGCGCCGTACGCCTTGAGGTCGGCGACCTGCTTGGTCAGGGCGTACTGGCCGAGCGCGTAGTACTCCAGCTGGGCGACGTCGGGGACGCCCTTCTTCGCGGCGATGGCGTTCGACAGCGCCTTGTACTCGTCGTTGTTGGTGCCCGCGTTGACCAGCTTGATGTCGACCTTCGGGTACTTCTTCTCGAAGTCCTCGGCGACCTGCTTCAAGGTGGGCTCCCACGCCCAGACCGTGACGGTGCCGCCCTTCTGCAGTGCGGCCTGGATGTCGGACGGACTCGCCTGCTTCTGGGCGGAGTCGTCGTCGGAGCCACCGCAGGCGGTCGCCCCCAGGGCCAGGGCGCAGACGAGACCGAGGCCGCGCAACAGGCGGCGTGAGTGCTGGGACATGGCGGTATTTCCACTTCCTCGTGGGTCGATCGACATGACGTGCGGACAGAGAGGGCGAGGTGGGCGGCGATCACCCGACAGGCGCGGACGACGGGCCCGAACGGGACCGCCCGGGCCCACGCGCTCGCGCGGCGGGCCGCGCTATTCCTTGACGCTTCCGGCGGCGAGGCCGGACTGCCAGTACTTCTGCAGGAGCAGGAAGGCGGCGATCAGCGGCACGATGGTGAGCAGCGAGCCGGTGACGACCAGGTTGAAGACGGCTTCGCCGCCGGCCGTGGCCGCCTGTTTGTTCCAGGCGTCCAGGCCGAGGGTGAGCGGGTACCAGTCGGGATCCTTGAGCATGATCAGCGGCAGGAAGTAGTTGTTCCAGGTGGCGACCGTGGTGAACAGCAGCACGGTGACGGTGCCCGGGGCGAGCAGCGGCAGCGCGACCTGGAAGAAGGTGCGCAGCTCGCCGGCTCCGTCGATGCGGGCGGCCTCCATCAGCTCGGCGGGGACGGCCTCGCCGGCGAAGACCCACATCAGGTAGAGCCCGAAGGGTGAGATCAGCGAGGGGATGATCACCGCCCAGGGGGTGTCCGTCAGGCCGATCTTGCTGAACAGCAGGAAGGTCGGGACGGCGAGTGCGGTGGTGGGTACGGCGACCGCGCCGATGACGACCGCGAACACGGCGCGCTTGCCGGGGAACCGGAACTTGGCGAGCGCGTAACCGCCGAGCACGGCGAGGAAGGTGGCGCCGCCCGCGCCGACGACGACGTAGAGGAGGGTGTTGAGGAACCAGCGGCCGAAGACGCCGTCCTGGTAGGTGAAGGTCTGGCTGAGGTTGTCCCACAGGGCGAAGTCGCCGTCGAACCAGAGGCCGAACGAATGGGCCAGCCCCGTCTGGGACTTGGTGGCGCTGAGCACCAGCCAGACCAGCGGGAGCAGGCTGTAGACGAGGACCACGCCGGTGACCACGGTCAGCAGCACGCTGCGCCGGGGGCGGCCCGGGGTGTACGCGCGGCGCTGTGCGCGCAGCCGGGGTGTGGCGGTGCTCCTGGGCCTCGCGGCGGGAGGTGCGGTCTCGGTCGCACTGTTCGTCGTCATCACGCTCACGCTTCCTTGCGCATGCCGCGCAGTTGGACGGCGTAGGCGACGATCATGGTGATCACGCCCATGACGATGGCGACCGTCGCCGAGTAGTTGTGCTGCTGGCCGGAGAAGGACAGCGAATACGTGTAGTAGTTGGGGGTGTAGTCGGTGGTGATGGCGTTCGGCGCCAGCTTCTGCAGGATGGCCGGCTCGTTGAAGAGCTGGAAGCTGCCGATGACCGAGAAGATCGCCGCGATGACCAGGGCGCCCCGGATCGCCGGGAGTTTGATCGCCGACACGACCCGCCACTGGCCGGCCCCGTCGATCTCGGCGGCCTCGTAGAGGGAGTTCGGGATCACGCGCAGGGCCGAGTAGAAGATCAGCATGTTGTAGCCGACGAACTCCCAGGTGACGATGTTGCCGATCGAGGCGAGGACCAGCCCGGAGGAGAGCGGGTCGGGCAGGTGCGTGCCGAACGCGTCGTTGATGTCACCGACCAGGCCGAACCGGGGGCCGTACAGGAAGCCCCACATGAGGGTGGCGACGACGGCGGGCACCGCGTAGGGCAGGAAGACGGAGATCCGGAAGAACTCCTTGCCGTAGAGGCGTCCGCTGTCGATGGCGAGCGCGACGAAGAGCGCGATGCCGAGCATGATCGGCACCTGGATCACCAGGAAGAGTCCGACCCGGCCGACACCCTCCCAGAACTGTGAGTCCTGGAACGCCTGCTGGTAGTTGTCGAAGCCGACGAACGTGGTGCCGCCGATCAACTGGGTACGGAACAGGCTCAGGTAGATCGAGTACCCGAGCGGCACCAGGAAGACCAGGGCGAAGACGAGCACGAAGGGGCCGATGAACCCCCACCCCGTCCATGAACGGCGGGGCCGTGTCGTCGGAGGACCGGCCGGGCGGACCCCTGTGGCCGCCGGCGGTTGCAGCGTCGTCATCTCGCGCCCCTCGCTCGTGCTTCACCGGACCGGACAGGCCGTTCACGTGCGCGTTCCGGTCCGGTGAACGGGCTCGCCCCAACTGCCCGCCTGGCATTATGTTTACGTAAACATCTGGTGGCGGCATGTCTACACTGCCCCCAGACGGGCGGTCAAGAGCCGTACACGAAAGGCGATGAACGATGGGGGAGACGGTGGACGAAGCAGGCGAACGCTCCCCGGACACAGGTGCGTTCCCGACCGGGGCGACCCCTGGAGCCGGGAGTCCGAAGCGCCGCAGAACCGTCTCGATGGCGGACGTGGCCCGTGTCGCGGGGGTGTCCTCCCAGACGGTCTCCCGCGTCTCCAACGGCTTCCCGGGCGTGAACGAGGAGACCCGCCGGGAGGTCCTCGCCGCGATGAAGGACCTGGGTTACCGCCCCAACAGCGCGGCCCGCGCCCTCAAGCGCGGCGAGTTCCGCACCATCGGCGTCATCACCTTCACGCTCTCCACCACCGGCAATGTGCGCACCCTGGAGGCCATCGCGACCTCGGCCGCGCAGGAGGGGTACGCGGTCACCCTGCTGCCGGTCGCCGTCCCCACGCAGGACGAGGTCCGGGGCGCCTTCTCGCGTCTGGGCGAACTCGCCATCGACGCGGCCATCGTCATCATGGAGGTCCGCCTCCTCGACGAGGCGCGCCTCTCACTGCCGCCGCACGTGAAGGTCGTCGTCGCCGACTCCGACGCCGGGGACCGTTACGCCGTGGTCGACACCGACCAGGCGGGCGGCACCCGCGATGCCGTCGACCACCTCCTGGGTCTGGGCCATCGCACCGTCTGGCACCTCGCGGGCCCGGAGGACTCCTACGCGGCACAGCGCCGGGCGGACGCCTGGCGTGAGGCCCTGGAGGTCCGGGGAAGAGTGGCACCGCCTCTCGTACGGGGAGACTGGTCGGCGGAGTCCGGCTACCGGGCCGGCCTGCGTATCGCCGAACAGGCCGACTGCACCGCCGTGTTCGCCGCCAACGACCAGATGGCTCTCGGCCTGCTGCGCGCGCTCTCCGAGCGGGGCCGCAGAGTGCCCCAGGACGTCTCCGTCGTCGGTTTCGACGACATCTCCGAGGCCGGTTCCTTCCTGCCCCCGCTGACCACCGTCCATCAGGACTTCGGCGAGGTGGGCCGTCGCTGCGTCGCGGGCGTCCTGCACCAGATGCGGCGGAGCGGACCCGAGCACGGAACGACTCTCGTGCCGACGCGCCTGGTGGTACGGGACAGCACCGCTCCCCCGCCCGCGTAGCGCCTGCGGCCCGGATCACGACGGACACGCCTCGGCCGGTCGCGCGGCACCGGTGGGGGTGCGACCGCGGACCGGCCGGAGGGAGCGGGCAGGGGCGTGCGCCCCTGAAGGACCTGAGGGGATCAGGCGAAGACCGACAGCAGCAGTGCCATCAGCAGTCCGCAGACGCTCACGATGGTCTGGATGGCGGTGTGCGACTTCGTGGCCTGGCCGAGAGTCATCCCGAAGGACTCCTTCACCAGCCAGAAGCCCGCGTGGTTGACGTAGTTGAGGCCGATCGATCCCGCGCCGACGGCCACCACGAGGAGTGAGGTGTGCAGGCTGCCGCCGTCCTGCGCGAGTGGCGCGAGGATGCCCGTCGCGGCGACGATGCCCACCGTGGCGGAACCGGTGGAGAAGGAGAGCAGCAGGGCCATCAGCCAGCCCAGCACGATCACGTTGATGTGCATGCCGGAGGCGGCGGACTCGACGGCCTGGCCGATCCCGGAGTCTTTGAGCACCTGGTTGAACGCCCCGCCGCCCGCGATGATCAGCAGGATTCCGGCGACGGCCTTCAGGCTGTCGGTGAGCGCGGCGCGGATGGAGTCGGTGGAGAGGCCGCTGCGGTACCCGAGGGCGAACAGCGCGAAGAGGAAGCCGGCGAGCATGGCGATCACCGGTTCGCCCAGGAAGGCGAACACGTGGCGCACCTGGCTGGACTCGTCGTACACGAGCTCCGCGAGGGTGCGCAGCAGCATCAGGGCGACCGGTACGAGCACGGCGGCGAGGGCCCATCCGGTGCGGACCTCCTTCGTCCGGGTCCCCGACTCCTGCGGGGTGTCGTCCGCGGCGGGGCCGCTGCCGGTGAACTTGGCGATCAGCTCGGGGTCGGGGCGCGCGTCGAGACGCGGGGCTATCCACCGGCCGTACACGGGGCCGGCGACGATGATCGTGGGTATCGCGCAGATCAGGCCCACGGCGATGCTCATGCCGAGGTTCGCGTGCAGGCCCTCCACCGCGACCAGCGGGCCGGGGTGCGGGGCCACCATGCCGTGCAGGGTGGACAGCGCGCCGATCACGGGCGCCGCCAGGTAGACGTAGGGAGATCCCTTGATCTTCCGGGTGCGTTCGAGGCGCTGGGCCACGCTGAAGATCAGCGGGAGCAGGACGATCAGGCCGATCTCGAAGAACATCGGGATGCCGATGACGAAGGCCGCCGCCGTCACGTACCAGGGCAGTGAGCGGGCGCTCGCGCGGTCGACGATCATCCGGGCGATCCGGTCCGTGGCGCCCGAGGCCGACAGCAGTCGTCCCAGCATCGCGCCGAAGGCGAGGGTGACGCCGACGTCGCCGAGGATGCCGCCCGCGCCGTCCTCCAGGGACTCGGCGATCTTTTCGACCGGCTGTCCGGCCGCGAGGGCGACGCCGACCGAGACGGTCATCAGGGCGACGAAGGGGTGGAACCGGAGCCGCGAGTTGATCAGCGTGATCAGCACGGCTATCGCCGCGGCCAGGATGATCAGCAGCGTCCACGTGTGGCCCGTCACAGTCGGCCTCCCGACCGGCCGTGGGTGCCCGTGCGCGGGCGTGATGCGGTGCGTGTCGTCGTCATTGACGTCATGGATGAACTCCTGGTCTGCGGCTCGACTTGTCCCCGCGGGAACGTATCGACCGGGTACCGCACCGCTCCAGATTCTGCGCGTAACCCGTGAAACCCCTGATCCGCGCGTTCTGCGCATTCTGTGCACGGGGCTTTCGGGGGTTACCGTCGGCGGATGGAAATCGTGGAACCGCCGGGCCGGGGGCCGTCTCCGGCAGAGCGCCCGCCCCGGGGGCGGTCGTACCGGCGCACGGCCGGCCCGCGGCCGGGGCGGTCCGGACGGCATCGGTTCACGCGGTGGTTCGGCGGGATGCGGCTGCGGACCCACGTGCTTCTCCTGCAGTGCGCGGTGGTCGCGGTCACCCTCGCCGCGGCATTCGCCGCCTTCGCCTACTCCAACGAGCACCGGCTCGACCGGGAGTACCAGTCGCGTGCGCTCGCGGTGGCCCGGACGGTCGCCTCCGAACCCTCGGTGCGGAGGGCGGCGGCCGAGTTCTCCGCGGCCGACGACCGCCCGGGAGGCGGCGCGGCCCACACCCCGCGGGCGACTCTCGCCCGGGGCGCGGCGCAGACCGTGGCCGAGGAGGCACGGATCAGGACCGGATCGCTGTTCGTCGTCGTCACGGACGACCAGGGCATCCGGCTGGCCCACCCGGAACTCTCGCAGCTGGGCAGGAAGGTGAGCACCGACCCCTCGGGCGCGCTCGCCGGACACGAGGTGCTGGCGCGGCACCGCGCCCACCTCGGCGACGAGGTCGTCGCGAAGGTTCCGGTGTACGCACCCGGCTCGGACACCGAGATCGTCGGCGAGGCGAACGCGGGTCTCGCCGCGTCGGACGTACGGGCCCAGTTCGTCCGCGTACTCCTCGGTGGCCTCGGCTGGCTGGTGGTGGCGCTGGTGCTGGGCGTCGCCGCGTCCGCGCTGCTGGCCGGCCGGTGGAAGCGCCTGACCCTCGGGCTGGAACCCGAGGAGCTGGCCGCGCTGGTGCAGGAGCAGGAGGCGGTCCTGCACGACATCGGGGAGGGCGTCCTGGCCGTGGACCCCGACGGGCGGGTCACCGTCGTCAACGACGAGGCGCGCCGGCTGCTCGCGCCCGGGGCCGCCCCCGGCCGGGATCTCGCGGAGCTGGGGCTGACGCCCCGGGTTGCCGAAGCGCTCCGCGACCCGGCGCCGGGGCCGTTCATGGCGGCCGTCGACGAACGGGTGCTGGTGATCTCGTCCCGCGCGGTGCGGCGCGACGGCCGCGATCTCGGCACCCTGCTGACCGTCAAGGACCGCACCGACGTCGAATCCCTCACCCGTCAGCTCGACGCGGTGCAGGCCATGAGTTCGGCGCTGCGCGCGCAGCGCCACGAGTTCGCCAACCGGCTGCACGTGGTCTCCGCCCTGGCCCGCGGCGGGCATCTCGCCGAGACCGCCGAGTACATCGACACGATCCTCGGGACGGGACCGCTGGGCGAGGCGCTGCCCGGCCTCGACCTGGTCCGCGACTCGTACCTCCGCGCCTTCCTGTCGGCGAAGGCCGCGCAGGCCCGCGAGAGGGGCGTGACCCTGGTGATCGGTGACGCCACCTGGGTCGAGGGCACCCTCGCCGCGCCCGTCGACGTCACCACCGTCTTCGGCAACCTGGTCGACAACGCGATCGAGGCCGCTCAGCACGGGCAACGCGCCGAGGCGCTCGTGGAGGTGGAGCTCATGACGGAGGACACCACCCTGGTCATCACCGTCGCCGACACCGGCGACGGGGTCGCGCTCGACCCGGCGCGGGAGGTGTTCAGCGAGGGCGTCTCCACGAAGAACCACGACGCGGTCGTCGGCGGCCGGGGCATCGGCCTCCCGCTGGCCCGTGAGATCGCGCGTACCGGGGGTGGCGACGTCTACCTTGCGGAACCCGGCGCACCGCCCGTATCCCCCGAAGGCCCCGAGAGCCACGAAGGCCTCAAGAGCCATGAGAGCCCTGAGAGCTCCGAGAGCCACGAAGGTCGCGGCCTCGCCCGCGCCGGAGCGGTCTCCGGCGGGGCGGTGTTCGTGGCCCGGCTGCACGACGTCATGGAAGCGAGCCGATGACCGAGCGAATGCCCGACCCGACGACCGGTCCGACGACCGGTCCGACGACCGGTCCGATGACCGGTCCGATGAGCGGTCCGATGAGCGAACGAGTGACCGACCCGACGACCGTTCCGGCACCCGCCGCGCCCGACCGGCCGCCGTTCTCCGTCCTCGTGGTCGACGACGATTTCCGCGTCGCCGGCATCCACGCCTCGCTGGTGGAGGAGGTCCCCGGCTTCACGGTGGCGGGCACCCCCCACACGGCCTCGGCGGCGCTGGCGGCCGTCGCCGCCGCCACGGCCGCCGGCACCCCCGTCGACCTGGCGCTGGTGGACATCTACCTGCCCGACGGTTCCGGCATCGACCTGCTGCGCCGCCTGGAGTGCGACGCGTTCGTGCTCAGTGCGGCCACCGAAGGGCCGGTGCTGCGCCGCGCCCTGTCGGCGGGCGCCCTGGCCTGTCTCGTCAAACCGTTTCCGCCCGAGCTGCTGACGGAGCGGCTGCGGGGCTACGCCCGGTTCCGGCAGCTGATGGACGCCGGTTCCGTGGACCAGTCGACCGTCGAGAGAGCGTACGGCGCTCTGCGAGAGCCGTACGTACGCCGCCCCGAGCGCCGGCCGACCGCGCGGACGCTGACGGGCGACGCGGTGCTGGCCACCGTACACACCTCCCCGGAGCCGCTCTCGGCGGCGCAGGTGGGCGAGCTGATCGGTGTCTCGCGCGCCACCGCCCAGCGCTATCTCGCCTCCCTCGTCTCGGCGGGCCGCCTGCGGATGAACCTGCGCTACGGCACGACGGGGCGCCCGGAGCAGGAGTACCGGCCGGGATGACCGGGCCGTGCGACCGTGACCGGTCAACGCCCGGCGTCAGACGCCGAGTTGCTCGCGCAGCACCCTCTGGAAGCCCATCAGGCCGGGGTTGGCGGAATTGCGGTCCAGCCAGGTCATGGTCACCGTGGTGCGCAGATCGGTGCCGCCGACCTCCACGACGGCCACCTCGCCCCGGTCCGCCTGCGCGCGCACCGAGATCAGTGGGAGCAGCGCACAGCCCATCCCGGCCGCCACGCACGCGCCCAGCGTGCCGATGCCGGAGACCTCCGCGATCGGTTCCCCCGACGGTACCGACCCGAAGGTGTTGTCGTACATCTCCCGGAATCCGCAGCCCCGTTCGGTGGCCAGGAAGGGTTCCGCGGTCAGCTCGTGCAGGCCGGCCCGTCCGCGTTCGGCGAGGTGGTGGCCGGGCGGCACGATGACGACCAGAGGCTGTTCGGCCAGCGTCTCGGAGCGCAGGCCCGCGTCGGCGGGCGGGTCGCCGAAGGTGAGGCAGAGGTCCAGGTCGCCCCGGCGCACCGCCTTGTACAGCTCACCGCGGCTGTCCTGACCCACGCGCACCCGGGCCCGCGGGTGGAGCGAACGGTACTGGGAGAGAACGCTCGGCAGCAGATGCAGTCCCACGGTCTCCAGCGTGCCGATGGCCAGTTCGGAACCGGGCCGCGAGACCGCCCATCGCGCCTCCTCCAGGAGCTTGAGGATCCGGTCGGTGTACTCCGAGAGCATCGCGCCCTGCGGAGTGAGCCGGATCGCCCGCTGCGACCTGTCCAGTAGCTCCACGCCCAATTCGCGCTCCAGGGAATGGATCTGGTCGCTCACACTGGACTGCGCGTAGTGCAGTTCACGAGCCGCCCGCGTGACACTGAGTGTCCGGGCCACCGTCTCGAACGTCCGAAGATGCCGCAACTCCACTGATCCACCCCTCAGTTGCCGACCCATCGGCTGAACCGATGGGACCCATAGGGTATTCCGTCCGTCACCGGCACCCACTTCGCTTCCGCCTCGCCTTGAATGAGGAGTCCGTCCCCGACCGCCCCGACCGGGCGGGGGATTGAACCGATTTTCGAAACCTGGGAGAAACACATGGCGACGCAGGCGGAACCACAGCGGGCTTCCGTCACCGACGAGGAACCGGCCGGTAAGCCTTCGCGCGCTCTGCTGGTCGGACTCTCGCTCGGTTACTTCATGGTGCTGCTGGACATGACCGTCGTCTCGGTCGCGCTCCCGGCGATCTCCCGCGATCTGCGCATCGGGCTGAGCGGACTGCAGTGGGTCACCAACGGCTACACCATCACCTTCGCCGCGCTGCTGCTCACGGCCGGCTGGCTGTCGGACCGGTACGGCGGACGGCGGATCTTCCTCTGGGGCCTCGTGGCGTTCGGAGTCCTCTCCGGTGTGTCGGCCGCGGCGTCCTCCCTCAGCACACTGGTGGTACTGCGCCTGGCCCTGGGCGTCGCGGGAGCGCTGCTGCTGCCCGCGTCCCTGGCCTTGATCACCCACGCGTACACCGACGCGGCCGAGCGGGCCCGCGCGGTCGGGTCCTGGGCCGCGATCACGGGTGCCGCGCTCGCCGCGGGTCCGCTGGTGGGCGGTGTCCTGACCGACACCGTCGGGTGGCGCTGCATCTTCCTGATCAACGTGCCGTTGGCCGCGGTCAGCCTGGCCGTCACCTGGCGGCTGGCCCCGGAGACCGCGCGCAAGCAGCGCGGCGGCCTCGACCTGACCGGGCAGTTCAGCGGTGTGGTCGCGCTCGCGGCGCTGGTGTACGCCCTGATCGAGGGCCCCTCGGAGGGCTGGTCGGACGGTGGCGTACTGATCGGCTTCGCGCTGGCGGCCCTCGCGGTGGTGGCCTTCCTGGTCGCCGAGTCGCGCGCCGGTGACGCGGCGATGCTCCCGCTGCGGATGTTCCGCAGCCGTGGGTTCTCAGCCGCGCTGGCCTCCGGTCTGCTGGCCAACTTCGGACTCTCGGGGCTTCTGTTCGTCCTGTCGCTGTTCTTCCAGGAGAGCCGCGGCTACTCGTCCCTCAGCGCCGGGCTCGCCTTTCTTCCGCTGACGCTGCCGACCGCGTTCAACCCGATCTGGACCGGGCGCTTGGTCGGCCGTATCGGCCCGCGCCGCCCTGCCACGATCGGCTTCGTCCTGATGGGGATGGGCGCGCTGCTCCAGGCACCGTTCACCGGCGGCTCCGGCGTCGATCTCACCGTCACCGTGGTGGGCCTGCTCGCCTTCGGGTTCGGGGTCTCCTTCGCCCTGCCCGCCCTGGTGGCCGGGACGGCGGGCTCGGTCCCGGCCGACCTCGCCGGCATCGGGGCGGGAGCCCTCAACTCCGCCCGTCAGGTGGGCGCCTCGCTGGGTGTCGCCGCCCTCGGCGTGATCCTCGGGCTGGCCCCGACCAACGCCGACGGAACCCGGTGGGCGCTGGTCGCGGGAGCGGCGGCCCTGCTTTTCGGAGCTCTCCTCGCCGGCACGGGACTGCGCGGGAAGAGCCCCTCCGCCGCAGGCTGACGCTCCTCGGCACGGGGCGCCGGTTCCGCCCTCCCGCCACCTGACCGGAGCCCGGCGGAAGCCGTCCGTGCCGGACCCGCGGTTCCGTGTCAGGGGGTCGCGGCGGAGACCACGTAGACGACCGGGGACGCCGGGTCGGTCATGTTCACGGTGATGTTCTGGGTGGGCCGGGGGTCCTTGTTGCGGTGCGTCGTCCCGGCCCAGTCGGCGCCGGACCAGAAGTTCCAGTCGGTGATCCTGATGTCCCGCTGGGAGATCGTGATCTTGCCGGTCTTCAGGGCCGCGCGGTCGGTTCCCATTCCGCTCAGGAAACGGTCGAGACCGGCGGAGGTGGTCCGGAACTTCAGGTACATCCGGCTCGCCTTCCAGTTGTTGGTCTCGTAGTACTGCACACCGGTCGCGTTCCCCGGGACGGGCACCTCGAAGATCCGCCGCTGCATGCGCGAGGGCCAGCTCACCCGCAGCCCCTGGGCGGCCGCCTCGGCCTCCTTGTCCTTGCCGGACGCGCGGCTCTGGCCCGCCGAGACCAGCAGGTAGCCGGCCGGGATGCCGATCAGCAGCACGATGATCGTCGCGGTGATCAGCCGTCTGCGGAAGACCCTGCGCGCGTCGTGCGCGGAATCGCCGTCCCCCGGTGCGCACTGGCGCGGCACCACGGGATGCTCGGCGGCGTCGGCGACCACGGTTCCCTCGGAACGGGGATGATCGGCTGCGGTCATGGTCTTCGGATCCTCGGAGCTTCGTCGCGCGGGCGGGTTGCGGTACCGGTCGGCCGGGCGAACCGTGCGGGAGCGGGCCCCCGCCGGTCCGTCCGGTGGGGTCAGTCGCCCGTACGGGCGCTCCGCGTGCTGCGCAGGGTGCTCGCGGCCTGGTCGTAGATCTGGGCGTAGCGCTCGTACCGCTCGACCCGGCGGCGGTTGGCGCGGCGGAAACGGCGGGCGACGAGCCGGGCGAGATCGGCGGCGCCGACCATGCCCGCCTCGGGGCCGAGCTGGGCCCGGACGATCCGGGCCTCGGGGCGGTAGCCGCGGCCGGTGAGCTGGCGCTTGAAGGCGTCCCGGGCGGGGTTGATCAGCAGGTCGTCGGCGGCGCTGACGCCCCCGCCGATGACGAAGCAGGAGGGGTCGAGCGCGGCGGCGAGGTTGGCGATGCCGACGCCGAGCCACTGGCCGATGTCCTGGAAGAGCTCGATGCACATGGCGTCGCCCTCACGGGCGAGCTCGGTGATGAGCGGCCCGGTGATCTCCGGGACGTTGCCCTTGACGCGCTCGATGAGGTTGTACGCGACCGGGGAATCGGCGGCGGCCAGTTCCTTGGCCTCGCGGACCAGGGCGTTGCCGGAGCTGTACTGCTCCCAGCAGCCGCGGTTACCGCAGGGGCAGCGGTGACCGCCGGGGACCACCTGCATGTGCCCGAACTCGCCGGCCACGCCGTACTTGCCCCGCTTGACCTGCCCGTCCTCCAGGATCGCGCCGCCGATGCCGGTGCCGAGGGTGATCATCACCAGGTGGTCCTCGCCCCGGCCGGCGCCGAAGCGCCACTCGGCCCAGGCGGCGGTGTTCGCGTCGTTGTCGACCATGACGGGGACGACGAGGCGGGAGGCGAGCGCGTCGCGCAGCGGTTCGTCGCGCCAGGCGAGGTGCGGGGCGAACAGCACCTTGGAGCGGTCCGCGTCGACCCAGCCCGCCGCGCCGATGCCGACGGCGTGCACGTCGTGGCGGTCGGAGAGGTCCAGCACCAGCTCGACGATGGTGTCCTCGACGACCCGGGGGCTCTTGGACTTGTCGGGCGTCTCGGTGCGCAGCTTCTCCAGGATGTTGCCGTCCGCGTCGACGACGCCGGCCATCACCTTGGTGCCGCCGATGTCGATGCCGACGGTGTTGACGCGGGGCGCCGTGAGGTGGGAGCGCCGCTCCCTCGTACCGACGGTCTTGAGGACGGTGGCGCGGGCGGAGCCGCGGTGGGTGAAGTCGCGGTACGTGCTCATCGTCCCTGCGGTGTCTGGGGTGGCCGGCGGGTCAGTGCTGCCGGCGGCGGACGGCGCCCACCTCGCTCGATTCTGCCACTGCCGTCCGCCCCGAGCCGCCTCGGCGGCTTCCGCCGGGGCGGAGCCGCCGCCGGTTCACTCTCCGTCGTCGTCCACCGGGTGGCCGCCGATGGAGGTCGGCGCGGGGGCGCGTTCGAGCTCCTGGCCGAGCTCGTCGAGCTCGCTGCCGCCCGCCATCTGCCGGGTCAGCTCGTCGAGAGTGATGCCGCCCTTGGCGTGGCTGCCTGCCATCGCGCCGCGCTTGAGGAGGACGAACCGGTCGCCGACGAGGAAGGCGTGGTGAGGGTTGTGCGTGATGAGTACCACTCCGAGTCCGGCGTCCCGGGCCGCCGCGACGTACTTCAGTACGACTCCGGACTGCTTGACGCCGAGCGCGGCCGTGGGCTCGTCCAGGACGAGGACCTTGGCGCCGAAGTGGACGGCCCGCGCGATGGCCACGCACTGCCGCTCACCGCCGGAGAGGGTGCCGATCGGCTGGTCGACGTCGCGAAGGTCGATGCCCATGCGGAGCAGCTCGGCGCGGGTCGTCTCGCGCATCAGCCGGACGTCCAGGCGCTTGAACGGGCCGGAGCCGGTGGTCGGCTCCGAGCCGAGGAAGAAGTTGCGCCAGACCGGCATGAGCGGGACGACGGCGAGGTCCTGGTAGACCGTGGCGATGCCCCGGTCCAGGGCGTCGCGGGGGTTGACGAGGGTGGTCTCCTCGCCCTCGATCCGGAAGGCTCCGTCGTCGTGCCGGTGCAGACCGGCGATGATCTTGATGAGGGTGGACTTCCCGGCACCGTTGTCGCCGAGCACGCAGGTGATCTCGCCCGCGTGGACCTCCAGCGAGACGTCGGTCAGGGCCTTGATGCTGCCGTAGTACTTGCTGACGTGTTCGAGCTGGACCAGCGCCTGGGGGGCCGTCGCCCGGGTGTCCGGGGCCGTCATGTCGTCGCCTCCGCGCGCTTGCGTACCCATGTGTTGAGCAGAGTGGCCAGGAGCAGCATCGCTCCGAGGAAGAACTTGAACCAGTCCGGGTTCCACTCCGCGTAGACGATGCCCTTGCTGGTCATGCCGAAGATGATGGCGCCGACGGCCGAGCCGATCGCGGAGCCGTAGCCGCCGGTGATCAGGCAGCCGCCGATGACGGCCGCGATGATGTAGATCAGCTCGTTGCCCACGCCCTCGCCGGACTGGACCACGTCGAAGCTGAAGAGCAGGTGCTGGCCGGAGACCCAGGCGGCGAACGCCACTCCGAGGTAGAGGCCGATCTTGGTGCGGATCACCGGGACTCCGACCGCGCGGGCCGCGCTCTCGTCGCCGCCGACCGCGAAGATCCAGTTGCCGAAGCGGGTGCGGATCAGGATCCAGGTGGCGACGGCGACCAGGACCAGCCACCAGAGGATCGTCACCTTCAGCTCGACGCCGCCGAGGGTGAGCTGCGAGGCGAAGACCGCGTGGGCGGAGTCGAAGCCCCACATGTCGCCGATCGCCTTGGTCGACACGGTGCCGCTGATGAACTTGGTGAGACCGAGGTTGAGGCCGGTCAGCATGAGGAAGGTGCCGAGCGTGATGATGAAGCTCGGCAGCTTCGTCCGGGTCAGCATGAACCCGTTGAACGCCCCGAACGCCAGGGTCACCAGGAGCGAGACGAGGACGCCGACCCAGACGTTGGCGGTCATCTGGTAGCTGAACATCGAGGAGACCAGCGCCGAGCTGGTCACCATGACGCCGGCCGAGAGGTCGAACTCCCCGCCGATCATCAGCAGCGCCACCGGCGCGGCCATGATCCCGATGGTGGAGGCCGCGTAGAGCACGGTCCCGAAGCTGGACAGCCGCAGGAAGCTGTCGGCGATCACGGCGAAGAAGAGGAAGACGGCGAGGGCGCCGACGACGGAGCCGAGTTCGGGGCGGCCGAGGAGCTTGCGCAGCGGTGAGGTGCGCAGCAGCCGCTCGTCGGTGCCGCCTGGCGCCGGGGCCGGGGCGGTGGAGTGTCCGGTTCCCGTCATCGGGTGCCCCGGGCGGTGTACTCGGCGAGTTCGTCGGCGTCGTCGGCCGTGATGACCTGCGGACCCGTGAGGACGGGCTGGCCGCCGCCGAGGACGTTGCGGTTGAAGCGGTAGAGCCAGAGCAGGTCGACCGCCTCGTAGCCCTGGAGGAAGGGCTGCTGGTCGACGGCGAAGCCGAGGGTCTTGTCCTTGAGCCCGGCGGCGACCTTGGCGTTCAGGTCGAAGGTGTCGATCTCGGCGTCGCTGCCGGCGGACTTCTTGGCCTGCACGGCCGCGTCGGCGAAGGGGGCGCCGAGGGTGACGACGGCGTCGATGCTGTTGTCGGTCTGGAGCTTCGCCTCGATGGACGCCTGGACGTCGGGCATGTTGGTGCCGTCGACGTAGAGGTTGGTGGTCTTGCCCTCGAAGTTCTTCTTCACACCGGCGCAGCGCTGCTCGTGGCCGACGTTGCCCTGCTCGTGCAGGACGCAGAGGACGTTCTTACGGCCGCGCGTATTGAGCTCGTCGCCGACCGCCTGGCCGGCGATCGACTCGTCCTGGCCGATGTGGGTGATCGCGCCGTACGCCTTGGACTCGGCGGAGCCGGAGTTCACGGTGATCACCGGGATGCCGGCCCTGGTGGCCTTGGCGACGACGTCCTTCATCGCTTCGGGCTTGGCGAGCGAGACGATGATCCCGTCGACCTTCTTGTCGATCGCGGCCTGGACGAGCTGCGCCTGCTGCTGCGCCTCGTCGTTGTGCGAGTACAGGAAGTTGATGTTGTCCTTGTCGGCCGCCTCGTGGGCGCCCTTCTGGACGATGTCCCAGAAGGTGTCGCCATCGCCCGAGTGGGTGATCATGGCGAACGTCCAGCGGGGCGTGTTCACGGCCGAATGGCCCTCGGAGGCGGCCTGGGATGCTGCCGCGCGTTCCTCCGCCCGCCTGCCGCCGGTGCTGCTGCATCCCGCGAGGGAGGCCCCGAGCACCACTGCCAGCACGGCGCCCATCGCGCGTACCCCTGTCCGAACCCTTGCCACGAAGCCGTGCCCTTCTTGTGCCGCTCACTGTGCCGTCTGGTGCGCCGCGGACGTGTGGAGTCCCGGCCCGGCTGCCCAAGTATCCCCGAGGTTCGACGGGCGGCACCCGGCAGGGCCCGGCCAAATGAATGTGTCGCCCGGACGTGTGGACGAATTCCCAGGTCGCAGGCGGGCAGGAGGTGCGGGTGGGGCCCTTTGCGCGTGCTTGACACGGTGACAGGGCGGACGCCACCGTGAGGCCATGCGTATCGGACTGGTCGGAACGGGACGTATCGGCACTTTCCACGCGGAGGCGCTCGGCCGCCATCCCGCGGTGGATTCGCTCGTCGTGGCGGACGCCGATCCGGCCCGCGCGGCCGCAGCGGCGGCCCGTACGGGCGGGACCGCTGTGGAGGTCGACGAGGTCTTCGGCGGCGGGGTGGACGCCGTGGTGATCGCGTCGGCCACGGCCGCCCACGCCGGCCTGGTCGCCCGCGCGGCCCGCGCCGGACTGCCCGCGTTCTGCGAGAAGCCCGTCGCCCTGGACCTGCCGGGGACGCTGGCCGCGCTGGCGGAGGTGGAGGCGGCGGGGTCGGTGCTCCAGCTCGGCTTCATGCGCCGCTTCGACGCCGGATACCGCGCCGCGCGCGAGGCGGTCCGTGAGGGGCGGCTCGGCCGGCTGCACACGGTACGGGCGGTCACCTCCGACCCCGCCCCGCCGCCGGCCGCCTACCTCCCGCTCTCCGGGGGGCTCTTCCGCGACTGCCTGATCCACGACTTCGACATGGTGCGGTGGGTGACGGGCCGCGAGGTGAGCGAGGTGTACGCCACCGGGTCGGACGCGGGTCCGGCCGCCTTCCGCGAGGCGGGCGACGTGTCGACGGCCGCCGCCCTGCTGACCCTGGACGACACCACCCTGGTGACGGCCACCGCGACACGGTGCAACGGCGCCGGGTACGACGTGCGGATGGAGCTGGCGGGCGAGCTGGACCAGATCGCGGTGGGCCTGGACGACCGCGCCCCGCTCACCTCGGTGGAGCCGGGGGGCCCGGACGCCCCGCTGAAGGCCTGGCCCGGCTTCCTTGAGCGGTTCGCCCCGGCGTACGAGGCCGAGCTCGACGCCTTCGTCCGGCTGGTGGCGGGCGGGGCGGCCAATCCGTGCGACGGCCGGGAGGCCCTGGCGGCGCTGCGGATCGCCGAGGCGTGCGAGCGCTCGCGGCGGGAGCGGCGCCCGGTGGCGATGAGCGAGATCCCCGGCGGCTGAGCGGGCCCGGGGCCCGGGGGCTCTACCAGGCGATCGGGAGGCTCTCGGGGCCCCGGATCAGCATCCCCGTACGCCAGGTGAGCCGGTCCGGATCGATGTCCAGCCGCAGGCCGGGGCAGCGGGCCAGCAGCGAACCGAGCGCGATCCGCGCCTCGACCCGGGCGAGCGGTGCGCCGAGGCAGTAGTGGATGCCGTGGCCGAAGGAGACGTGGCCGCGCGCGTCGCGGGTGATGTCGAAGCGTTCCGCGCCCTCGAAACGGGCGGGGTCCCGGTTGGCGTCCGCCAGCGCGACGAGGACGAGCTCGCCGCCGCCCGGGATCACGGAGCCACCGACGTCGAGCGGCCCGGTGGTGAAGCGGAACGTGGGTGTCTCGACCGGGCTGTCGTAGCGCAGGATCTCCTCCACCGCGTTGCCGAGCAGCCCGGGGTCGGCGCGCAGGGCCGCCAACTGGTCGGGGTGGGCGAGGAGATGGAGCACCCCGTTGGTGATGAGGTTGACGGTGGTCTCATGGCCGGCGACGAGCAAGAGCCATGCCATGCCCGCCAGTTCGTCTCCGGAGAGCCGGTCCCCCTCCTCGTCCGCGGTGTGGATGAGCGCGCTCATCAGGTCGTCGCCCGGCTGCCCCCGCTTGTCGTCCAGCATCGTGGCGATGTACGCGTTCATCGAGGTGACGGCGGAGCGGCGCGCCTCGGCGTCGATGGAGGAGAGGGCGGTGTTGGACCACTCACGGAAACTCACCCGGTCCATGTCGGGCACGCCGAGCAGCTCACAGATCACCGCCATGGGCAGCGGGAACGACAGCGCGTCGACGAGATCGGTGCCCTGACCGGGCTCCGCCAGCATCGCGTCGAGCAGATCGTCCGTCATGCGTTGTACGCGCGGGACGAGTTGCTCCATCCGACGCGGGGTGAACTCGCGGCTCACCAGCTTGCGGAGCCGGGTGTGGTCCGGGGCGTCGGAGCTGAGCATCGACGGTCCGGCCGTCATCTGGTGGAGGTTGAGGAGCGGCGAGGCGTTCCTCCACTCCTTGGAGAGCCGCTGGTCGGCGAGGAGTTCGCGCCCGGCTTCGTACCCCACCACGAGCCAGGCGGGCGTTCCGCCGGGCAGGACCACCCGGTGGACCGGCCCCCGGGCGCGGAGTTCGGCGTAGTAGGGGTACGGGTCCCGGGTGAACGCCTCACCCAGGGCGCCCAGATCCAGTATCGCTTCGGTGGTCACTGCGGTTCCCTTCGCAGGTGCGGCCGCGTCGACCGGGTGCGCTCCGCGGCCGGCGCGTGACGGCGGCGGGAGCGGCCCCGCCTCCGTGCGTGTCCCTACCTCACCATGGGACGGTCCAACCCTCCTGGCCCCGGACGCGGTTGCACATGGCCGGTTCAGACCTGTGCGCCGCGCCGGCCCCAGGCCGTGCCTGCCAGAACCAGTACGGCGCCCACCGCCCCGAGGACCCCGAGCCGCTCGCCGCCGATCGCGGTGCCGACGGCGGCGGCCCACAGCGGTTCCGTACCGAGCAGCAGGCTGACCCGGGACGGCGAGGTGCGCCGTACCGCCCACATCTGCACGAAGAACGCGAAGAGCGTGCAGAAGGCGGCGAGGAAGAACAGGCCGGCCCACTCCCCCGCGCCGAACCCGGCGGCCACCGTCCAGGGCGGGGCGCCGGTACCGGGCGCGGCGGCGAGCACCGCGAAGACGGCCACCGCGCTGCCCAGCTGGACGGTGGTCAGGGGGAGCGAGTCGGCCGACTGGACGGCCTTGATCCGGGCCATCGCGAGGACGTGGACCGTACGGGCGAGGGCGGCGAGCAGCATCAGCAGGTCGCCGCCGGACGGGCTGGTGAACCCGCCTCCCTGCGTCAGCAGCACCACGCCCAGGACCGAGAGTCCGGCGGCGAGGAGGAAACGGCCGGTCGGCCGGGTGCGGGTGACGACCGACTCGGCGAGCGGGGTGAAGATCATGGTCAGGCTGATGATGAGACCGGCGTTGGTGGCCGAGGTGTGCACGATGCCGTACGTCTCCAGCAGGAAGATCCCGCTGAGGATCAGCCCGAGCAGCCCCGCACCCCGCCACTGGGCCGCCGTCAGGGCCCTCAGGCCACGCGCTCCGGCGACGGCCAGGACGGGCAGCACGACCGCGAAGCGCAGTACGAGGACCGCGACGACGGTCTGCGGGGTGGTGATGCCCTTGGCCGCGAGGTAGCTCGATCCCCAGACGACGGCGACCGCCAGCACGGGCAGGTCGGTCGACCAGGCGGGTCGGGACGGGGCGGCGGGCACGGCGACAGCGGACACCTGGTACTCCTGGGTTCTCCACGACGGGGTTCCACGGCGGGGTTCCACGGCGTGGACTCCCCGGAGTGGACTCCCCGGCTGGGGTTCCGCGACGGGGGTTCCGCGACGGGGACCTCTCCGCGACGGATGCGGCGTGGAGACCTCGCTGGCTCGCACACGGACCGGCCCACGTTATCCGGTGCCGGTCGCGGGCGTCACCCGCTTTCCCGGGCGGGTGTCACCCGTTCGCCCGTCCGCGCACGCCCCTCCCCCACTTCCCACGGGGTCCACTCCCCGCGACCCGACGGCGGCCGCAGGACGGTCCTACGCTGGCGGGACGTACGGATTCGGGAAAGGACGATCATGAGCACCACTCCCCAGCTCGCCCTTCTGGACCACCGCAGCCTCCCCGCGGTCGGTCTCGGCACATATCCCCTGGACGACGACGGGGCGGAGAAGGCCGTCGCCGGGGCGCTGGGCCTCGGCTACCGCCTCGTCGACTCGGCCAAGAACTACGGCAACGAGCGCGGCACCGGCCGCGGGATCGCCCGCAGCGGGGTGCCGCGCGAGGAGATCACCGTCACCACCAAGGTGCCCGGCCGCCACCACGGCTACGAGGAGACGCTGGCCTCCTTCGAGGAGTCGCGGACCGCGCTCGGCGTCGAGTACGTCGACCTCTATCTCATCCACTGGCCGCTGCCGCGGGTGGACAGGTACGTGGACACCTGGAAGGCGATGATCAAACTCCGCGAGGACGGGCTGATCCGCTCCATCGGCGTCTCCAACTTCACCCCCGCGCAGCTCGACCGGCTGGAGCGGGAGACCGGGGTACTGCCCGTGGTCAACCAGATCGAGCTGCATCCGCTGCTCCCCCAGGACGAGTTGAGGGAGGTGCACGCGGCGAAGGGCATCGTGACGGAGGCCTGGAGTCCGCTGGCGCGCGGCCGTGAGGTGCTGGAGGCGACGGAGACCGTGGCCATCGCCCGCGAGCACGGGGTGACGCCCGGTCAGGTGGTGCTGCGGTGGCACACCCAGCTGGGGGTGGTACCGATCCCCAAGTCGGCCGACCCGGGCCGGCAGCGGGAGAACCTGGATCTGTTCGGCTTCGAGCTGACGCCGGACCAGATGGACCGGATCGGCTCGGGAAACCGGCACCGCTTCGGTGGCGACCCGGACGACCACGAGGAGTTCTGAGCCACCGGCCGCTCCCGTACGTGCCCCGGGGCCCGGGGCGGGTCCCGCCCGCCCGGCCCCGTGCCCGCGCGGTGGCCCTATTCTGCGCGGATGACACATGAGCCGGAGTTGACGTCCCCCGTCGCCCTCTGCCGCCCCGACGGGCGGCTGAACCCCGCGGCGGTCGGCTGGACCCGGCGCCCCCTGCACACCGCCAACCTGAGCGGCTGGGGCCGGGCGAAGCGCTGGGAGTACTGGGGCATCGTCACACCGGACCACATCGTCGGCCTGGTCGCCTCGTCGCTGGACTACGCGGGTGTGCACGGGTTGTACGTGCTGGACCGGGCGTCCGGCGCCGAGCGCAGCACGGACACGGTGGTGCCGCTGGCGCGTGGCACGGTGCTGCCCGCGCGCAGCGGCGAGGGCGAGGTCTCGGTCCGGGGCGGAAAGCTGGAGATCAGGATCGTGCAGACCCCGGACGGCGCCACGATCCACGCGGCGGCTCCCGGCGTCCGCCTCGACGTGGAGGTGCCCTTGCCCGAGGGCCACGAAGCGCTCGGGGTGGTCGTGCCGTGGAGCGACAGGCGGTTCCAGTACACCGTCAAGGACGTCGGCCGTCCGGTGCGCGGCACGCTGTCGCTGGACGGGCGGAGCCACGAGGTCGGCGGCCCGGGCGCTTTCGCCGTACTGGATCACGGCCGTGGCAAGTGGCCGTACGCGATCCGGTGGAACTGGGCGGCGGGGGCGGCTCCGGGACGCGCGATCCAGCTGGGCGGCACCTGGACCGACGGTACCGGCACCACCGAGAACGCCCTCTTCGTCGACGGCCGCCTGCACAAGATCGGCGAGGACCTCAGGTGGAGCTACGACCGGTCCGACTGGCTCCGGCCGTGGCACATCGGCGGCGAGCGGGTGGACGTGTGGTTCCATCCGTTCCACGAGAGGGCCACCCGCACCAACCTGGGCGTCCTCGCGAACGAGACCCACCAGTGCTTCGGCACCTTCAGCGGCTGGGCACTGACCGACGACGGGACGACGACGGATCTCGACGGGCTGGTCGGGTGGGCCGAGGAGGCGCACAACCGGTGGTAGGACCGGGGCCGTCTCCGGCGGGGGCGTCCCGGACTGTCGACGGGCCGAGCCGCCGCTCACAGGGTCACCGGTTGACCGGCGTGACCTCCGCCATCCGGGACCAGCCGTCGCCGGGGACCTCGACGTTGATGATCTCGGGGACCTCGGCGACCAGGGACGACATCGTCTTGACGGCGGCCTGGAAGTGGGCCGACTTCACGTGCGCCTCGCCCGCCTCAGCGGACGCGAACGCTTCGAGGAGGACGAACTGGTTGGGGTTCTCCACGCTGTACGACCACTCGAAGAACAGGTTCCCCGGCTCGGAGCGGGTGGCGAGGGTGAACTCCTCCACCGCCGGGAGCCAGTTGTCGCGCTCGGCGACGAGGACGGTGAACTTGACGGCGATGAAGATCATGGCTGCTCCTGGTCGGGACGTGCGGTGACGCGCCGCCGGGCTCCGGAGGCCCGGACGGCACCGCGACCAGGGTGACATACCACTCCGTACCGAACCTTCCGGGCACACCGGGCCGGGCCTCGCGCGCGCTCGCTTCCCGGGCTCCGTCACGGGGCGTCCGGCGGCGGCCCGTGCCTTCGGACGCCGCGCACCTGCTGCCCGAAGCGTCCGCCGGCCGGTGGGAACGCCGGTGGACCCTGGCGCGCTCCCCCGTGCACGGGCAGACGGGTCCGGCGCCCTGCCCTTGCGGGACAGTCCTCCGTCACACAGCCCGCTCGGGAATCGTCGGGAGAACGGCCTCGGCGATGTCGAGGAGTGCGCTGTCGTCCGGAAAAGCGCCGGACCTGCCCCACACGGTGATGTCGTAGTAGCCGCCCCGGTCCTTCCCGTCGAAGGCGACGGACAGCGTTCTGGCCAGGGGTCCTTGCCCGATGGATCCGCCGGATCCATCGCTCCCGGGATTGATCCGGATCGACATGGTGTGCTGCGAGGAGAGAACCGCGGGCCGGCCCATGACCGACAGCTTCTTGATGTCCGTCTCCTCCCCGAACTCCATCACCTTCACGTACTGGGCGATCGAAAGCTTGTCGTACGTGGCCGAGACGTTCACGGTGTAGGTGTGGAACTGGACCTCGGCCTCGGGTTGGGCGACCTTCCCGTCGGTGAGGAGAGCGGTGTTGCTGTTGCCGGATGCCGAGGTCGCGATCTCCCCGGGCGTTCCGAGCAACGTGGCCAGGTCCGGCCTGTTGAGCGCCTTGCACAGTTCCTCGGCGGTGACTGCCTGGGGCGTCTGCCTGTAGGCGCTCGGAAGTTCCTCGTCGTCCCCGCGCGGACACGAGACGGCCTGCGGCGTGCTGTCGTCGTCGGTGGACTGCAGATGGGGACCCAGCCACACCGCGACCCCGAGTGCCGCGAACACGCCCACGGCCGCGGCGGCCTGGCCCCACGCGTTCGGTTCCTTCTGCGGAGCGGCTGGGACGGGACGCTGCCCCACCGGAGCCTGCGGCTGCGGCTGGACGGCAGCGTCGGAGACGGCCCCGCCCCCGGGGGCCGCCGGGCTCGGGTTCCGTCGTGCGCGCAGAGCCCGTACCACCGTGTGGACACGCACCGCGGTGAACGCCAGGAACACCATCCCGATCCCGGCTGCCGCCCATTCCTCCTCACTGACGGCGAGAAACATGATGCGTACGCCGAAGACCGACCCGACCACGATGAACAGGGGCTCACGGACCCAGAAGGGCAGGAGACGGAAGAGAAGTCCGAGCATGTCCCGATCCCACCAGGACAAGATCGTGTTCGCCATGACGGAAGCCACAGTTCCGGCGGGGACTCACGTGGTGCGCGCGACGGGCGGGGTCTGCACCCGCGAACAGCCCCTCGGAGGGTGGCACCTTGGTTGAACAGGTAGCACAACACCACCCGCGTTTACGCATGTTGACCACGAGCCTCGTCCGGAGTGCGTGTACCACGACAACGGCGACCGGAGCGGGAAGCACACCGTGATCCCCGCAAAGCCCTCAGTCCCCCAGCTCATGGTGACGGGCCGCCAGTCGGCTCGCTCCGGTCTCGGTGAGGGAGCCGAAGAGGCGCAGCCGGGAGATCCCGCCGTCCGGGAAGATGTCGATGCGCACCCGGGTGGCGCGGACCGGGGTCTCCAGCACGAAGCGGTGGTTGGTGTCCGGCTGGAGTCGGGTCCGGGGCAGGAACTCGGTCCATGTCCCGCCGTCCGCGCCGCCCCCGTCCGGTCCGTCGCTCAGCGAGAGCGTCGCCCAGCCGGCCGCGTTGCCCTTGAGGTAGGCGGTGTCGATCTCCACGGCCCGGATCTCCGCCTCGGCGGGGAGTGTGTAGCGGATCCAGTCGTTGCCCCGGTCCCGCCGGCGGCGGGTCTCCCAGCCGTCGTCCATCTGCCGGGAGCGGCCGGGCTGGATGGTGTTGGTGGCCGGGGAGTAGAAGCGGTCCGAGGCGTCTTCCACCTGGCCGCCGTTCTCCAGGGCCAGCAGGTCGAAGGTGCCGAGCGCGGTGAGCCAGGCGGGGTCGGGCACGACCTCGCCGTGGACCCGGAGCCGGGCGATGCCCCCGTCGGGGTGCTGGTTGACCCGCAGATGGGTGAAGCGCTGTTCGGTGTCGACCGTGAAGCCGTTGGCGGCGTGGCCGGCGATCTCCGTACGGGGCACCAACGTCGTCCACTTCACGTCCGGCGCAAGCAACTCCTCGGGCGAGGGCGAGCCCGGCAACGCGGTGGCCTCCACGGAGACGGCGCGGGGGTAGTTGCCCCGGAAGTGGGCGGTGTCGACGACCAGTCCCCGCACGATGCCGGGGGCACCGAGCCGTACGAGCGCCCAGTCGTGGTCCTCGTCCTCGGGGTGCGGGCGGTCCGCGCTCGCTCCGCGGCGGCGGCGGGTCTCCCAGCCGTCCATGATCTTGCCCTTGTGCCCGAAGTGTTCGGGGTCGAAGACCGCGGGGCCGGGCGTCAGCAGGTTCTCCCGATCCGCGAAGAACTCGTCGTTGGCGGCCACCACACCGGCACCGAGCCGGCGTCCGGCGAGGTCCACGAGGTGGCCGAAAGGGAATCCCGCGGGGCCCGGGGTGCGGTAGTCGGCGTAGGGGTCGCCCCCCGTGTAGGGGAGGGCGTCTCCGGTCCAGCGCGGCGGTACGGGCTCCGTCATGGTCGGTGGTTCCTTTCGAGGAGGCGGCCGGAGGGATCGGCGAACACGCCGTCGTGGACGATGCGTTCGCCGCGCAGCCAGGTCGAGGTGACGACGCCGTGCAGCGTGCGGCCCGCGTACGCGGTGACGCGGTTGCGGTGCTGGAGTTCGGCCGGGTCGACGGTGAAGGTGGCCTCGGGGTCGAGTACGACGAAGTCGGCGTCGCGGCCCGGCTCGACGGCGCCCTTGCGGTCCAGTCCGGCGAGCACGGCAGGTCCTGCGGACATCCACCGCACCACGTCGTCGAGGGAGTGACCGCGCCGCCGGGCCTCGGTCCAGATCGCGGGCAGTCCCAGCTGGAGCGAGGAGATGCCGCCCCAGGCGGAGGCGAAGTCGGGCGTCTTCAGGTCGGTGGTGCACGGCGAGTGGTCGGAGACGACGCAGCTGATGACCCCGTCGGCGAGCCCCTGCCACAGCGCGTCCTGGTTGGCCGCCTCCCGGATGGGCGGGCAGCATTTGAACTCGGTCGCCCCGTCCGGCACTTCCTCGGCGGTGAGGGTGAGGAAGTGCGGGCAGGACTCGACCGTGACACGTACGCCCTCGCGCTGGGCGGCGGCGATGAGCGGCAGCGCGTCGCCGGACGAGAGGTGCAGGACGTGGACGCGGGCGTCGAGCCGCTTGGCGTGGGCGATCAGCCCCTCGATCGCGGCGTTTTCCGCGGCGCGGGGTCGCGAGGCCAGGAAGTCCGCGTAGGCGGGGCCGCCTTGCTGCGGGGCCGCGTCCAAGTGGCCGGGGTCCTCAGCGTGGACGATGAGCAGACCGCCGAAGCCCGCGATCTCGGCCATCGAGCGCCCCAGCTCCTCCTGGTCCAGGTGCGGGAACTCTTCGACGCCGGACGGCGAGAGGAAGCATTTGAAGCCGAAGACTCCGGCCTCGTGGAGCGGGCGCAGTTCCTTGGTGTTCACCGGGATCGCGCCGCCCCAGAAGCCGGTGTCCACATGCGCTTTGGGGGCGGCGACCCGCTGCTTGGTCCTCAGGTGCCCGACGGTGGTGGTCGGGGGGAGGGAGTTGAGCGGCATGTCGAGGAGAGTCGTGACGCCTCCGGCCGCCGCCGCCCGGGTGGCGGTCCAGAACCCCTCCCATGCGGTGCGCCCCGGGTCGTTGACGTGGACGTGGGTGTCGACCAGGCCGGGGAGGAGGGCCAGGTCGCCGAGCTCCTCCAGCCGTGTGCCCGGCGGCACTTCGGCGTCGTGGGGCAGGACCGCGTCGATCCGCCCGGCCGAGACCGCGACCAGGGCGGGGCGTGTCCCCGCGGGGGTGACGACGCGGGTCGAGCGCAGCATCAGATCCGGTACCCTGCCCGCCGGGGTACGCCCGTCGGCGTTCAGGTCTTTCCGCACGTCCGCACCGAACACCCGTGCTCCTCACTCCGCTTGACCGCGTCGGGACCCCTCGGCGATCCCCCGCGCTTCCCGGAGATTCCCCCAGCCGTTCCTCGGCGACTCCTCGGCGTCCCCGGCGACTCCTCGGCGTCCCCGGCGACTCCCCGGCGTCCCCGGCGACTCCTCGGCGATTTCAACGAACTGTTGAAGGGGGCTCCATGCGGGGAGTCTTCATGCGGGTCTCCCCTCCGTCAAGACCCTTCCTCCGCCGGAGCGCGCCGCGCGGGGCACCCTCGGCAGGGACACGAGGACGGGCGGAAACTTCCGTGAAACAGAATCAGGCTTCCGGATTTCGGAAGCTCATGGGGGTGCAGGGCACTCCGCGAAACCTCCCCGGGCCCGCCCGAGGTAGCGGAAAACAGCCCCTGACCGGCACATACACCGTGCCACGAGCAGTGCGCGGAACGCGACCGCCCCGGTACGCTGCAACCTTGCCTCCCGCTTCGAAAGGACCGTTGACGTGCCGCCGTCCGACGCCAGCACTTCCGACTCCAAGACCGCCGGTTCCAGCGGCGGGGTGCAGTCCCTGGAGCGCGCCTTCGATCTGCTGGAGCGGATGGCCGACGCCGGGGGCGAGGTGGGCCTGAGCGAGCTCTCCGCTGCCGGCGGTCTGCCGCTCCCCACCATCCACCGCCTGATGCGCACCCTGGTGGCCTGCGGATACGTGCGCCAGCAGCCCAACCGCCGCTACGCCCTGGGCCCCCGGCTCATCCGCCTCGGCGAGTCCGCGTCGCGGCTGCTCGGCACCTGGGCACGGCCCTACCTCCAGCACCTGGTGGAGGAGACGGGCGAGACCGCGAACATGGCGCTGCTCGACGGCGACGAGGTCGTGTACGTCGCGCAGGTCCCCTCGAAGCATTCGATGCGGATGTTCACCGAGGTGGGCCGCCGGGTGCTGCCGCACTCCACCGGCGTCGGCAAGGCGCTGCTCGCGCACGCCTCGCCCGAGGAGGTACGGGCGCTGCTGGCGCGCACCGGGATGCCGGCCGCCACGGAGAAGACGATCACCACCCCGGACGGTTTCCTCGAAGCGCTGGAGCAGGTCCGCCTCACCGGGTACGCCATCGACGACAACGAGCAGGAGATGGGGGTGCGGTGTCTGGCCGTCGCCGTGCCCGACTCCCCCACCGCCGCCGCGATCTCCATCTCGGGCCCGTCAGGACGGGTCACGGAGGCGGCGACGGAACGGATCGTCCCGATCCTCCGGCAGACGGCGAAGGAGCTCTCCGAGGTTCTCACGGCGGGGGGTTGAGCGCCCGGCACGGTCCGGCCGGAGCACCGGCTCGTACGAGGAGGGGCGGCGGGGACACGATGTCCCCGCCGCCCCTCCTCGTATACGACCCGTGTCCGGCCCGCGCACGACCCGCGTACGCCTTTCGACGCCCGGCCGCGTGCCGTGTCACCCGCGCGGCGGCTCCCCGAAGAGATCCACCGCGTTGCGTACCGCCCGGAGTCCGGGCGCCAGCGCGCTCACCGAGCCGATCGCCCCCGCGATCAGCAGCAGGGAACGGCGGAGCCGGGGGATCTCCGGCACCCCGCTGACCGCCATGGCGTCCAGCGCGGCAAGCTCCTCCTCCGCGATTCCCCGGTCGGAGAAGTCCGCGGGAAGCCCGGCCAGCTCGCGACGGAGCCGGGACACCGATGTCCGCAACTCCGTGACCCTGGGGTCCTCGCCGCTCCCGGTCACCCGCTTCTGCTCCACACTTCGCAACAATGCACTCCCCCTCGCACGCCGTCGTGCCGTATGCCTTTCGCGCCCCGGCGCATGGTCAAGTGCTCCGGAGTGGAGGCAAGTTAACGCCATCGAAGGTGGCCGGCGCCACTCCGTGACGAGAAATCGGGGTTACCCCTGAGAGTGACCCCACTTTCGCGTGTGCGAGCCCGTTCGACAGCGTGTCGGTGGTATCCAGTGCACATGGTTCCTGTGCGGAAGAATCCCCTGGTCACCGGGGTACTGCTCGCCGCCGGCGGCGGCCGGCGTCTCGGCGGCCGGCCCAAGGCGCTTCTCACCCACCGAGGACGCCCGCTGATCGAACACGCGATTCGCTCACTGCGCGAAGGTGGCTGTGACCGGATCACGGTGGTGCTCGGCGCCGCCGCCGAGGAAGTACGGTCCCGGGCCCGGCTCGCGGGATGCACGGTGACGGTCAACCCGGAGTGGCACCAGGGCATGGGCAGTTCGCTGCGCGCGGGTCTGACCGCACTCGCGGGGACCGGAGCGGACGCGGCGCTCGTCCTCCTCGTCGACCAGCCCGGCATCGCCGCCGAGGCGGTGTCCCGGGTCCGCGCGGCCCACACCTCGCCTGCGAGCCTCGCGGCAGCCTCGTACGACGGCCGGCGGGGCCACCCGGTACTCCTCGGCGCGGACCACTGGGCGGGAGTGTCGGCAGCCGCCACCGGCGACCAGGGGGCCCGCGCCTATCTGCGGGAGCACCGGGAGGCGCTCACGCTCGTCGAGTGCGCGGACGTGGCGGAGGCGTACGACATCGACACCCCGGAGGACCTGGGGCGCCTGGACGGCCGGTGACCGCCCGCGGGCCGGACCTCACGGGCGCGGGCGGGACCGGAACCGGCGGGCAGCCCTTCCCGAGGACTTCCGGTCCCCTCCCGGTCGCCCCCTAGTCTGTCCCGCATGCATCAGCCCCGACGACGCGACAGGCGCCCGGCTCGCCGTGCGCCACGGGAGCAGGTCCAGGACCGGGCATTCAGGCTCCCGGACGCGGGCGGCGTCGACGTGGTCCTGGTCGGCTACTTCTCCGCCCGGCAGAAGGACTTCGAAGTGCTCATGGCGTCGGCCGCCGCGGAGCTGGCCGCACGCGGCGCCCGGACCACCGCGCGAATCGTCCAGAGACGAGGAGTGTCGGACGGCGGGGTCCGGACGATGGCGCTCCCCTACTCCTCGCGGACCCTGCTGAGTCACGGGAAGGTCCGCGAGGTGGCCCGGGTCTGCGAGGAGACCGACGCGGACGCGGTGGTCTTCCTCAACTCCCTGACCGAGCGCCAGCGGCGCAACCTGACAGCGGCGCTCGGCCGTCCCGCCGTGGCTCTCGCCGACGTCCTCTAGGGCCGCGTCGGCCAGGGTTTGCCCGCCGCGACGGGGCAAACCCTGGCCGACGCGGCACTGGCTATCGGCTCGCTCCCGGGCGGCGGGTCAGGACGGCTGCCGCAGCCCCGCGACGAGGAGGGCGACGAGCCGACGAGCGTCGTACCGGGGGTCCTCGTCGGAGCCGATGCAGAGGTTCCCGATGCCGCGCATGAGGTGGTACGCGTCGATGTCGGCACGGATCTCGCCGGATGCGGCGGCCGCGTCGAGGAGTTCGGCGCACACCGGCAGGAGGCGCTCCAGGAAGTAGTCGTGCAGCGTCTCGAAGCCGGCCCTGTCCCCCTGCATCGCGGCCGCCAGACCGTGCTTGGTGACCAGGAAGTCGACGAAGAAGCCGATCCACCGCTCCAGTGCGGCGCGGGGTGTCGGGCCGGCCGCCAGCAGGTCCGGCCCGGCTTCGGCGCAGGCGTCGACCTGGTGGCGGTAGACGGCGATGACCAGGTCCGCGCGGGTGGGGAAGTGGCGGTAGACCGTGCCGAGGCCGACACCGGCCTTGGCCGCGATGTCCCGTACCGGCGCGTCCACGCCCGAAGCGACGAAGACCGCCCCCGCCGCGTCCAGCAGGGCCTGCTGGTTGCGGCGGACGTCCTTGCGCTTGGGTACGGCCGCACCCGCCGCGTCCCGCCCCGCGCCCTGCCCGTCCGGCCCGCCCCGACCGTCTAGCTCCCCGTCCCGATCACTGTCGCCCACCGCGACGCTCCCTCCGTAGCCCGCACTACGGAACGACGTTCCGTACCTTTATGGAGCGATGTTCCGTTTCACTCATGATGGCAGACCGGAGTGACGTTCCGCATCTCCGGCACCTGGGGCCCGTTCGGCCACGCCGATCCGTTCTTCGCCACGCCCAGCCGTGCGAACAGACAGGCTCGCCGTGCCTGTCAGGCAACTCCTGCTCTCCGCCATCCTCGTCCGGGCCCGCGAGTGGTCAAGAGGACACTTCTCAGAGGCTGTCGGTCAGAGCGGATCAAGGAGCATCAGGACCTCGTCCCGGGTGTCGTCGGGCGCGAGGCGCAGGGCGCCGGGCCAGCGGCCTGCCTCCCGCCACCCGAGGTGGCCGTAGAAGTCCTCCAGCCCTTCTTTCCCTCGGGCCGCGAGACGCAGTTGTTCGAGCCCGAGCTCGTCACGGGCAACCGTCCGCAGTTCCCGCATGAGAGCGGAGCCGACACCACGGCCGCGGAAGTCCGGATGGGTCTGGAGGTGGTGGACGGACCCCCAGTGCGCGACGAGCCGGAAGGGATCGTGCCTGAGGAGAACCCATCCGGCGACGTCCTCCCCGAACCTCGCGACGAGGAGACGGCTGCGCGATGGGTCGAGATGACCGAGAAGGTCGTCCACGGCCGGTTCGACGTCGTCGTCGCGGACGGGCGGGAAGGGGAATCCCGCAGCTCCGCCGATGTTCGTGACCGCGATCCAGCAGCTGACGAGCTGTCGCCTCAGGTCGGAGGAGACCTCGTGCACCCCGGTGATCTGTGTGAGGGCGGGCACGGCCTTCTGTTTCATGCGCAGAAGCATCCCAGGTGATGCGGACATCACCGGGACCGAGCCCTCGGAACCGAGCCTCTCGCCTCGCAGAGACAGCCTCCGGTGACGGTCCACCGGTTACCGCCCGTCAGAGTGGAAAGGCCTCATCGACCAGGGTCTTCAGGTCCGCCGGCAGACCTGGGGCGTCCCGCCAGTTCTGGGCGACCAGCAAGAGTGCGACCCATGCGTCACGCGCCTCAGCATCCGACTGCCCGGAAAAAACCGCGTCCAGCACCCGCCTGGCAAGACCGTCGACAATCTCGTACAGGGCATCCGAGACCTTGCTCACGTCATCCAATGGCGAGCCCGCAGCATGCGCGGGCGCACCGTCGAGCCGGATGGTGACCGAAGCAGCCGAGTACGTCCTCGCGTGGAGGAACTCACGTAGGTTGCCGACTTGCTGACGAGACGGCAACAGCGGCCGATCCGGACTCTGAGACACCCCGTCACCGTACGTGAAGCGAGACCGTCACTCACGTCCCTCACACAGCAGCGGCCGCACTGCGGCCACGCCGCCACCCCTGAGGACTCCGTCGGCTGCCGCCGGTGGGGCCCGAGGGTGAACCGCCGGTCCCGGGGCGCCGCGCCGTACCGTCCAGCCATTGAGGTTCCACGATGAGGAAACTACTATCCACTAGCCAGAAGGCGAGGAAGGCGTGAAGAGCCCGCAGGCGCCATACGCCCGCGCCGCGCCGCACGCCTGCCCGCACCCCACGCCCGCCCGCCCGCCCCCCTGAAGGAGTGACCGCTCATGTCCGTACCGGCGCCCTCCCCGCTGGTCATCGTCGACGCCGAACCCCTGCCCCGGCAGGAGGAGGTGCTGACCGAGGCGGCCCTCGCGTTCGTGGCCGAGCTGCACCGGCGGTTCACCCCCCGCCGCGACGAGCTGCTCGCCCGCCGGGCCGAGCGCCGCGCGGAGATCGCCCGCACCTCCACCCTGGACTTCCTGCCCGGTACGGCCGGGGTCCGCGCCGACGACTCGTGGCGGGTGGCGCCCGCCCCGCCGGCTCTGGACGACCGCCGGGTGGAGATCACCGGGCCGACGGACCGGAAGATGACGATCAACGCGCTCAACTCCGGCGCCCGGATCTGGCTCGCCGACTTCGAGGACGCCTCGGCCCCCACCTGGGAGAACGTCGTCCTCGGGCAGCTCAATCTGATCGACGCCTACGAGCGCCGCATCGACTTCACCGACCCGAAGTCCGGGAAGACGTACGCCCTGCGGCCAGCCGGGGAGCTGGCGACCGTGGTCACCCGCCCGCGCGGCTGGCACCTGGACGAGCGTCATCTCCAGCTCGACGGGACCCCGGTACCCGGCGCGCTGGTCGACTTCGGCCTGTACTTCTTCCACAACGCCCAGCGGCTGATCGATCTCGGCAAGGGCCCGTACTTCTACCTCCCGAAGACCGAGTCCCACCTGGAGGCCCGCCTATGGAACGACGTCTTCGTCTTCGCCCAGGAGTACACCGGCATCCCGCAGGGCACGGTCCGCGCCACCGTCCTCATCGAGACGATCACCGCCGCCTACGAAATGGAGGAGATCCTCTACGAGTTGCGGGACCACGCCTCCGGCCTCAACGCCGGGCGCTGGGACTACCTCTTCTCCATCGTCAAGAACTTCCGTGACGGCGGTACGAAGTTCGTCCTGCCGGACCGCAACGCGGTCACGATGACCGCCCCGTTCATGCGCGCGTACACCGAACTCCTCGTCCGCACCTGCCACAAGAGGGGCGCGCACGCCATCGGCGGCATGGCGGCCTTCATCCCCTCGCGCCGGGACGCCGAGGCCAACAAGGTCGCGTTCGAGAAGGTCAAGGCGGACAAGGACCGCGAAGCCGCCGACGGCTTCGACGGCTCCTGGGTCGCCCACCCGGACCTGGTCCCGATCGCCCTCGCCTCCTTCGACGCGGTGCTCGGCGAGAAGCCGAACCAGAAGGACCGGCTCCGCGAGGACGTCTCGGTCGCGGCGGGCGACCTGATCGCCGTCGACAGCCTGGACGCCCGCCCCACGTACGAGGGTTGGCGCAACGCCGTCGCGGTCGGCATCCGCTACATCGAGGCGTGGCTGCGCGGCACGGGCGCGGTGGCCATCTTCGGCCTCATGGAGGACGCGGCGACGGCGGAGATCTCCCGCTCGCAGATCTGGCAGTGGATCAACGCGGACGTGGTCTTCGAGAACGGCGAACACGCCACCGCCGACCTGGCACGCGAGGTCGCCGCCGAAGAACTGGCCACCGTCCGCGCCGAGATCGGCGAGGAGGCCTTCGCGGCCGGCCGCTGGCAGCAGGCCCACGACCTGCTCCTCCAAGTGGCGCTGGACACCGACTACACGGAGTTCCTCACGCTGCCCGCGTACGAGCAGCTGCGCTGAACCCCGTACCGCTCCCACCCGGCCGCCCCCGGCGCACCACGCCGGGGGCGGTGGCGCGTCCGGGCGGACCGGCATGACGCAGGTCACAGGAACCCGGGCCGTGCCGCGGAGAGATGACAGGTGTGAGGGAACAAGAAGACGACGACCTGCGCCGACGCGTGCGCGCGGGTGAACGCGAGGCGTTCGCCGAGCTGTACGAGGAGTGCGCGCCCCAGGTCCACCGGCACGCGCTGCGGCTGACGGGCGACCGCTCGGTCGCCGAGGACATCATGTCGGAGACCTTTCTGACCGCCTGGCGCCGACGGGAGACCGTGACGGAAGAGGGTGGTCCGCTGCTCCCCTGGCTCCTCGGCATCGCCACCCACACGTGCGAGAACGCCCGGCGCGGGGCCCGCCGCCGCATCGCCTTCCTCGCCCGCCGACCGAGGCCGGAGGTGGTACCCGACTTCGCCCCGGAGACGGTGGACCGCCTCGACGACACGGAAAGGCTGCGGGCGGTCCAGCACACACTGGGGAGACTGCGCCGTCACGAGCGGGAGGTGCTCTCCCTCTGCGTGTGGTCCGGCCTCGACTACGCGCAGGCGGCGCAAGCCCTCGGCGTGCCGGTCGGCCGCACTCGCGGCCCTGCCCGTACGGGAGGAGACCCGATGAGCCAGAACCACGACGACACCGGCCTGTCCCAGGACCGGCGCGGCGTCCGGGAGTTGCCGGACGCCGACGCCCGGGAGATCGCCCGGCTGATGCCGGCCCCGGACGTCGACGTGCTCTCCCCCGAGCGGCACCGTCACCACAAGGAACTGCTCATGAACCTCATCGACCACGACACGGCCGAACAGGCCGGCACCACCGCGACCGCCCCCGGGGCCACCGGGTCCGGCCGGCCGGCCCGCCGCCTCCTCCTCCGCCCCGCCGTGCTCGTACCGCTGTCCGCGCTCGCTCTCGCCGGGGTGGTGGTCGCCACCCTCGCCGTCGCCCCCGGCCCGAACCGGCCCACCGCCTCCGCGTCCGCCTCGCCCACCGCCGACGCCACCGGCCGTGGCGGTCCGGCGCTGCTGCACCGCATCTCCGCGGTGGCGCTGCGCACCGGCGTTCCCGCCGTCCGCGACGACAGACGCCCTCGGGCGGCACGGGCTGGGCATCGCCCGCGAGGACACCCGCTACGGCACCCGCACCGAGTGGGTCTTCGACCGGACCGACCTCTCCTTCCTCGGTTCGCGCAGCTATCTCACCGAGGACACCTTGTACGGGGAGGCCGGAACTCTCCTTTCCAGCCTCGCGCGGACCGGCTGGGGCGTGGTCGACCGGGCGGGCGAGCTGCCGTCGAAGGCGGCGGGAGGGAAGGACACCGAGCAGAGCTGACACAGCACGGTCAGGCGGTGCCGGGAGGGCCCTTCTCCCCGTACACCTCCGCCCACACCGTCTTGCCGGGCGCACCCGAGCGGGGCACGACGCCCCAGCGTTCCGCGAGCCGGGAGACGAGGAGGAGCCCCCGGCCCGACTCCTCGTCGAGGCCCGGCTCGCGCGGATCGCCGGGTGATGGACACCGCTCGGTACGGGTGTCCGTCACCTCGATCCGCAGGGTGCCGTCCTCCCCTTCGGTGAGCCGCACGTGGAAGTCCCGTCCCGCCACCCGCCCGTGCCGCACCGCGTTCGCCGTCAACTCGGCGGCGATCAGCGACAGGGTGTCGTTCGTCTCCGAACCCCAGGGGTGGCCCCACTCGTGGAGCCGGAGCGACACGAGACGGCGGGACAGACGGGCGCCGCGCGGTGTCGAGGTGAATCGCATGGCGAACTCCCGCACCGGTGCGCCGGTTTCAACCATTTCCACGGGAGAGGTAATTGCTTCGTTCATGAGGAAAACCCTCGTGCCCTCCCCCTACCGTTGACCAGGAGTGACGCGCTGACGGCCCGGGGCTGTACGCGACGGCACGCACCCTGTACACGCGATGGAGCGTGAAGCGGCAGGGCGGGAAAGCGACCGTGGAGGCAGGGGTCATGCCGGAAGAGCAGCAACCGCATGAGGCGCACGAGAGCGGGACGGGCATCCTGGCCGTCGTCGGACGCCAGTTGAAACTGCTCCGCGTGGCCGCCGGCCTTGAACGGGCCCAGCTCGGCGCCCTCACGGGTTACTCCGCCTCCACCATCGCCGCATTCGAACAGGGGCGGCGGGTGCCCCCGCCGAAGTTCATCGACCAGGCGGACGACATCCTGCGGGCTCACGGCCTGCTGAGCACCAGCAAGGAGGAGGTGGCCCGAGCCCAGTACCCGGCCTTCTTCCGGGACGCCGCCAGGATCGAGGCGGAGGCGGCAGAGCTCTCCGTGTACGACACCGTGGTGATCAACGGCCTCCTCCAGACGGAGGAGTACACCCGTGCGCTGCTGAAGGAGCGGCGCCCGTTGCTCGACGAGGCCACCATCGACCAGCGGGTCGCCGCACGGCAGGCGCGTCAGGAGATCTTTCCTCGCTGGCCGGCTCCCCTGCTCAGTTTCGTCATGGAGGAGTACGTCGTCACTCGGGGGCTGGGAGGCCGCGAGGTGCGGCGCGGACAGCTGGAACACCTGCTGCTGACCGGGCAGAAGCGCAATGTCGAGATCCAGGTGATGCCGGCGGACCGGGAGGACAACGCGGGCGTGGACGGTCCGTTCACCGTTCTCATCCCTCAACACGGCGAGCCGGTCGGCTATCTCGAAGTACAGGGCCGGAGCACACTGGTGACGGAGCGCAGAGAGGTCCGCGCTCTGGCGGCCCGCTATGGGATCATCCGAGCCCAGGCCCTCACCCCGCGTGAGTCCCTGGCCTTCATCGAGAAACAGCTGGGAGAGGTATGAACGTCCACGTCACCACCGGTGGTTCCGACGCAGGGCTGCGCTGGAACAAGAGCAGCCACAGCGGCGCCGAAGGCGGGCAATGTCTTGAGGTTGCCACCTCCCCCGGCACCGTCCACGTGCGTGACTCCAAACAGCACACCGGCCCCACCCTCACCCTGACCCCGGGCGCCTGGGCCGCGTTCGTCGCTGACGCCGCACGCGACTGACCCGCGTACAACGACCGAAGGCTGGGAGAGGTATGAACGTCCACGTCACCACAGACGGCTCCGACGCGGAGCTGCACTGGTTCAAGAGCAGCCACAGCGGTGCCGAAGGCGGAGACTGTCTTGAGGTGGCCACCTCCCCCGGCACCGTCCACGTGCGTGACTCCAAGCAGCCCACCGGGCCCGTCCTCACCATGGCCCCGGGCGCCTGGGCCGCGTTCGTCGCCGCAACCGCAGGCGACTGACCGCCACTTACACACGCGGGCGCGTACATGGGACGGCCGCCCCGCCCCCGCTGGTGTGCGGGGACGGGGCGGCCGGTGCGGCGCTCGACGAGCGTCGCGCAGGGTCGACGATCAGCCCAGGTCGGGGTACTGGTTCCAGCCCCCGCTGCCGATCTGGACGCGGGCCTTGAACGGGGTCTTGGCGACTCCGGTGCCCGCGTAGAAGAACAGCTGGCCCTTGGAGTTGGACGCCAGGAGGTCGCTGATGCCGTCGCCGTTGATGTCGGCGGGGGAGGCCAGGCTGGAGTACTGGCTCCAGCCGGCGCCGCCGACCTGGATACGGGCGCCGAACGGCGCGGCCGCCTTGCCGGTGCCGGGGTAGAAGAACAGTCCGGCGGAGCTGCGGGCGAGGAGGTCCGCGCGGCCGTCGCGGTTGAAGTCACCGGCGCCGACCAGCTTGTTGTACTGGCTCCAGCCGCTGCCGCCGACCTGGACACGGCCCTTCATGGAGAGGCCGTCGCCGTTGCCGGCGTAGAAGTACAGCGCGGTGGAGCTGCGGGCGATCAGGTCGCTCTTGCCGTCACCGTTGAGGTCGCCGGGGCCGACGACCAGGTTGTACGACTTCGAACCGGCCGCCAGGAAGTTGTCGTTCTCCGCGTAATTGGCCACGTTGTACAGGTGGCCGTCGTACGTGCTGTGCGCGATCAGGCTGGACCACCCGTCGGACCGGAGCGCGACGCTGTGGGTGAGGCGCGAGGCGGAGCGGTCCCAGCCCGTGCCCTGGAGGTACTTCGCCGAGAGCTTCCCGAGGCCGGTGCCCTGGTAGTAGTACAGGGTGCCGTTGCTCGTCCGGGCGAAGATGCCGGACTTGCCCCATGCCGCGTTGTTGCCGGCGCCGGCGAACTGGGTGACGTCGCCCCAACCGGAACCGGACGTCTCGCGGTCCTGGAAGAACCCGTTGCCCTTGCCGTCGTAGAAGGACACCTTGCCGTCGTAGCCGCGGACCATGAGGTCGGCGGTGCCGTTGCCGTTGTAGTCGGTGCCGCCGGTGATCTGGTTGTACTGCAGCCAGCCGGTTCCACCGATCTTGATCTGGGCCTTGAACGGGTAGGCGTTGTTCTTGCCGTTGCCCGGAAACACGAAGAGCCCGGTGGAGTTGCGGGCCACGAGGTCGGCCACACCGTCACCGGTGAGGTCGTCCGCGCCGACCAGCTGGTCGAACTGGCTCCATCCGGCACCGCCGACCTGGATGCCCTTGCCGAAGTTCGTTCCCGTACCCGGGAAGAGGAACAGCCCGGCGGTGCTGCGGGCGAGCAGGTCGGGCGCGCCGTCGTGGTTCAGGTCACCGGCGACGACGAGCTTGTTGTACGCCTGCCAGCCGGTGCTGAGCGTGGTGTACGAGCTCAGACCGCCTTCGCTGGTCGCGTCGGCGCCGTTGTGGAGCCGGAGCGAACCGGTGGGCGTCACCGTCAGCAGGTCGGGCTTGCCGTCGCCGGTCATGTCGCCCGGCAGCAGCAGGTCCTTGACCTGGCCGTTCTCACCGGAGATGGCGTCGGCGGCGCTGTACCCCCAGTCGGTCCACACGTCTCCCGAGTCCAAGCGGTACGCGAAGTCGCCGGTGCCGTCACCGTCGAAGTCGGCACGCTGGGCAGCGGTGGCGACGACCGCGGAACGGGCCATCGGGTTGTTGGGCGCCGGAGCGACCGCGTTCTCGCGGCCCGGGATGGTGAAGGTGTGGCGTGTGGTGGTGGTGTGCGGCACGGTGACCGTGCCGGGAGTCGCGGCGTCGTTTCCGGCCGCGTGTGCGGTGATCGTCATCGAACCGCTGACCAGGAGACCGGCGCAGACTATCGCTGCCGAGGTGGCCATCTTCCGGGACCGACGGGTCCCGGGTACTGCGGGGTTGGGCATTCTGCCTCCTGTGGAAATGACGACTCCACGGAGAGCGGCGCGCGCCGGAGCCGACTCACACGTCATGCGGAGTCGGATGTATGGCGCCGTCGACGTGCCTTCGGTGTCGGTCGTGACACCGGCGCACGGCATGACGGAAACGGAAATCCCCCCACCAGCGGTGGCGCCCCTCCCCAGGGTCGTGAAGTAGATCTATCCCCAGAAGGGCACCCCGGGCAAGTCCATTGTCCGATCGGACCGGATTCCTTGCGCATTCCTGATTGTCCCTCCCCGGGTGGATTTCGGGAGGGAAAGGGGCAGGCCGTACGTAAACGATGGGGAATGGCCGGCTGGATTGGCGAGAAATGGAGGGTGAATACGAGTGGCCAGGGTCACTCGACGAAGAGCCACGAGTGCACCCCGACCGCCCGAACCCTTACTTCATCGCACGGTCAGGTCCACACCGCGCCGAGTGCGACGAATCCACAGATCAGAACGAAAAGGATCGCCAGCAGCGGCCAGACGAAGCGCAGGTACGTGTCGTAGCCGATCTTCGCCAGCGCGATGCCACCGATGGTGACGGCGGTCGTCGGTACCCAGAGGTTCATCCAGCCGCTGGCCGCCTGCCAGGCCGTCACCACCACGGCGCGTGAGACGCCCGCGAAGTCGGCGAGGGGCGCGAGGATCGGCATCGCGAGGGTGGCGTGCCCGGAAGTGGAGGGGATCAGGAATGCGAGGGGCAGGTTGACGATGAACACGACGACGGCGAAGAGGCCGGACGAGACCCCGGACACCGCGCCCTCGATGGAGTGCAGCACCGTGTCGGTGATCTGCGAGTTGTTCATGATCACGGTGACACCGCGGGCCAGCACGATGACGAGCGCGGGTGAGATGAAGTCCGCGGCACCCTGCACGATCGTCGCGCTGAGCTTCTGTTCGCCGAACCGTGCCACCACGCCGACGACCACCGCCGCGACGATGAAGAGCGCGGCCAGCTGCGGGAAGGACCAGCCGAGCTCGAAGCCGTACGGGGTGGCGTCGGCGTCCCCGGTGATGGCGCCGGCCCACGGCACCACGGAGAAGATCATGAAGGCGAAGGTGAGTCCGACGAGGACCAGGATGAGCTGGTGCAGCGGGGTCAGCGGAGGCGGTTCCTCGGTTTTCGCCGCCGACTGCTCGCGGTCACCGGGCAGGAACCCGGAGAGGGAGCGTGCGGGGTCCTTGCGTACCCGGGAGGCGTAGCGGACGACGTAGGCGATGGTGACGGCCGTCAGGACGATCCACATCAGCCCGCGCAGCACGATGCCGTCGCCGAGGGAGATGTCGGCGGCGGAGGAGGCGACGCCGGTGGCGAAGGGGTTGACGGTGGAGCAGAGCACACCGATTCCGGCGCCGAGGATGATGGTGCCGGTGGCGACCACGCGGTCGTAGCCGAGGGCGAGCATCAACGGCACGATCAGCCCGTAGAAGCCCAGGGTTTCCTCGGCGAAGCCCTCCACCGTGCCGAGCAGGGAGAAGACCACCATCACCCCGGCGATGAGCAGCGCGCCGCGCTCGCGGAGCCGGTGGGCGAGCCGGCCGATGCCCCGGTCGAGGGCTCCGGTGGCGAAGACGACGGTGATGAACGCGCCGATCGCGATGACGAAGAGGAACACGCCCGCGCTGCCGTACAGTTCGCCGGCCAGATCGGGCCCGACCTGTCCGGTCTCGGCGTCCCGGATTCCGTACAGGCCGTTGACGGGCGAGAGGAAGAGGTCGTTGAGCCGGTCCACGAAGCTCTGGCCGGACGGGACCCGGTGGTAGGTGCCCTGGACCGGGGCGCCTTCGGCGTCGCGGTCGTACGCCCCCGAGGGGATGAGGAAGGCGAGGGCCCAGACGGCGAGGGTCACCAGGGCGAGAATCGTCAGCGCGCTCGGGAACGTGAACTTCCGCTTTCCCCGGGGCTTCTCGCCGGAGGCGGCGCCGCCCGGGGCGCCCGGTGCCCGGGTGCTCACGCCGTGCCTCCGGCCCGGTGGCCGGCGGCGAACTCGCGCAGGAAGGCGGCTTCGGCGATCACCGCCGACCGGAGTTCGGAGAAGAGTACGCGTTCGTTCGGGGCGTGCAGGTTGCACATGTTGTCCTGGGCCCCGAAGAGCAGTACCTCCGCCCCCGGCACGGCCCTGGCCAGCCCGTTGACGAGGGGGATCGATCCTCCACTGGCGATGTACGCGGGTTCCTCGCCCCATCCCTCGCGCAGTGCGGTGAGGGCCGCCCGGTAAGCCGGGCCGTCGGTCCTGGCCTCGAAGCCGGGGCCGGTGTCCCCGGCGATGACGGTGAGCGGGATTCCGAACGGGCGCAGTGCCTCCAGGTGGGTGACGAGGAGTCCCCTCGCCTCGCGCGGGTCCTGGAGCGGGTGGAACCGGAGGTTCAGCTTGGCGCGCGCGTAGGGCACCACGGCCGAGGCGGCGTGGTCGACGCTCGGGGCGTCGATGCCGATGACGGTGATCGCCGGTCCGCTCCAGAGCCGTTCGCCGAGGCTGCCCGATCCCGTCAGGGGTACTCCGTCGAGCACCCCGGCGAGGGAGCGGAACTCCTCCTCGGTGAAGGTGGTGCCGGTCCACTCCTCCCGCCGCAGTCCCTCCACGGCCACGTCGCCGTGCACGTCGTGCAGGGTGGAGAGCGCGGTGAGCAGCGCCAGCAGGGCATCCGGGGCGGCGCCGCCGAACTCGCCGCTGTGCCGCGGCTCGGCAAGGGTACGGACTTCGACCACGACCTCTGCCGCACCGCGCAGTCCCGTGGTGAGGGTGGGGCTGCCGGGGCGGATGTTGCCGAGGTCCGCGATGACCATGGCGTCGCAGGCGAAGCGGTCCGGGTCGGTGGGCGGGTACTCGTCGAAGGCGCTGCCGTACTCCTCCTGGCCTTCCAGGACGATCTTCAGCCCGACCGGGGGCGCACCGCCGAACGCTCTCAGCACGCCGAGGTGGACGATGACGTTGGCCTTGTCGTCGGCGACACCGCGGGCCCTGAGGCCGCCTCCGCCGTCGAGGAGGGTGGGCTCGAAGGGGGGCGACCGCCAGAGGCTCGCCTCGCCCGGGGGCTGGACGTCGTAGTGCCCGTAGAGGAGGACGGTGGGCGCGTCGGGGGTGGGCGGGGGCACTTCGGCCACGATGACCGGCGCGGTGTCGGGGAGGTCCAGCCGGTCGATCCGCGTGACGCCGGCCCCGCGCAGCAGTTCCACCACGAGGTCGTGGGCCGCCAGGACCGGTTCGGGCGGGAAGCCGGGGAAGGCGATGGAGGGAATGGCGGTCAGCCGTTCCAGGTCGGCGGTCAGACCGTTCATCAGCGCGTCGACCCGGGTGCTCAGGTCCATGGTGCACACCCCTGTTCGTCATGTACTCGCGTCCGAGGTCCCGGGCCGTGTCCATGACGGTCCCCGCGCCCGACACCCTGCGGGCGTCGCGGGCCGGGCGCGGGGCTTCGCGGACACGCCCCGGAGATCAATGGACCACAGGGCGCGCGCTCCCGCGCGTCCACGAGGACGCGCCGGACACGGCCCGGTTCCGGGCGCCGTCGTGGGGGCGGGCCCTCAGCCGCCGAGTACGAGGGTGCGCTGCGCGGAGAAGTCGCCCCATGTGCCATCGGGGAGCTTGGCCCGGACCTTGACGGAGTGCCGGGTGCCCTTCGGCTCTGTGAGCGTCAGTTCGTAGGTGGCGCGGCCCTTCGGAGGCGTGCCGCCCCAGACGATCGTGGTGGTGGGTTTGCCGTCGAGGTGGAGTTCGTAGGCGGGGATCGCTCCGCCCACCTCGGGCTGGTCCCAGGTGAGTGTCACGACGTAGTCGCCGGGCTTGCCCTTCGTCTCCGTGCGCAGACCGGTGGGGGCCGTGCTCGCGGGGGCGCCGGGGACGGACTCGGTGGTGATGTCGACGGACCGGCTGTCGGCCGAGGACTTGTCCGAGGCGTCGCGGGCCCGGACGGTGAAGGTGTAGACGGTTCCGGGGCGCAGGCCGGTCAGCCGGGCGCTGGTCACGGTGCCGGAGACGCTGTGGATGCGGGAGTCCTCCTGGTAGACGTCGTACGAGGAGACGCCGACGTCGTCGGTCGCGGGTTTCCAGGACAGGGTCGCGCTGTCGGTGCCGACCGCGGTGGCACGGAGCCCTCCGGGTTCGGTCGGCGCCTCGCGGTCGTCGGGCGGGGTGGGCTGGGTGGTGACGGACACCCCGGGGCCGGCCGCGGAGAGGTTTCCGGCCGCGTCGCGGGCGCGGACGGTGAAGGTGTAGTCGGTGGACGCGGTGAGCCCGTCGACGTCGATCATGTGCTTGGCCGCGGGGACGGCCTTCACGCGGGTGGCACCGCGGTAGATCTCGTATCCGGTGACCGCCTCGTCGTCGGTGGAGGGCTCCCACATCACGTGCGCGGAGGTGGCGCTGCTCGACTGGGCGGTCACGCCCTGGGGGGTGGTGGGCGCCTGGGTGTCGGCCGCCCGCGCCGAACCGCCGCAGCCGGTGAGGAGGGAGAGGAGGAGCACTGCGGAACAGGTCGACACGACACGCGTGGGGGGACGTTGCACGGCGCTGCCGCCTTTCATCCGGGGCATTGGTCCAGACCTGTATGGCACGGCGCGCGGGCCGGTCACAAGAGGAGTGCGCCGAACGTTCCGCAATGTGGCGATGTGCACCCGCCACGGCTTGCGCCGGGGCACCCGGATGTGGTTACGGAGTTCTGGATTCCGCCCCGGGGAAGGGCCGGGTCGGGCGGGACACCCGGGCCACCGGCCCCGGGAGCGGCACGAGTGCCCCGCCACGGTCCCCGACGGGCCGTCAGCAGGCGATGGCGTACCAGACCGGAGTCCAGTTGACCGTCGTCGACTGATAGGCGGTGGAGGAGAAGAGGTAGTTCTGGTTCTTGTCGTAGAAGTACGCCACGGTGCCGGGGGTCTGGTTGTTGACGAGAGGGCCGCTGCCGGTCAGGTTGGGGAGCTGGTAGAGGGTGTTGCACTTGGTGTAGGCGAAGCTGTTGCCGTTGGCGCCCTGCCCGCACACGTAGGTGTAGGAACAGGACAGCGCCGCGGCGGCGGACTTCACCGCGGCGGGCGACTCCACCGCGTGCTGCCGGGCGCCCGCGAGCGCCTTCGCCGCGAGGACGGCCTCGTCGGGCCGGGCGGAGGCCGACGCCGGCCCCATCAGCCCGAAGAGCGAGCCGGCCACGAGCGTCGCCGCGGCCAGCAGGGTCGTGGCGGTCTTCCGTACTGCCATGAGGGTCTCCCAGGATCTCCGTCCCCGAAGAGACGGGTACGAGGTGGCTTCCACTTCGCCCCCGGCCCCTCGCCGGCGCGGGCCGACAAGGCACTCGGGGGCGACGCGAGACCTACCCCCGACCACCTCCGGTAACCTTGCGTGACCGCACGGTCACCCTAAGGAGTCCCGGGTGGCACTTCGCCCGTCGTCCCCCCAACGAGTGAGCCACGACTCAGCCGACCGGGTTGCATGAACATGCATCGAAGTGCATACTTTTCCTATGTCTAAGGTAATGACCTCTCTGCCCGTCGGGGAACGCGTCGGCATCGCCTTCTCCGGCGGTCTCGACACCTCCGTCGCGGTCGCGTGGATGCGCGACAAGGGCGCGGCGCCGTGCACGTACACCGCCGACATCGGCCAGTACGACGAACCCGACATCGCCTCCGTGCCCGGGCGCGCCCACGCCTACGGGGCGGAGATCGCCCGGCTGGTCGACTGCCGGGCCGCCCTCGTCGAGGAAGGGCTCGCCGCGCTGACCTGCGGGGCCTTCCACATCCGTTCCGGCGGACGCGCGTACTTCAACACCACCCCGCTCGGCCGGGCGGTCACGGGCACCATGCTCGTGCGCGCCATGCTGGAGGACGACGTCCAGATCTGGGGCGACGGCTCCACGTTCAAGGGCAACGACATCGAGCGGTTCTACCGCTACGGCCTGCTGGCCAACCCAGCGCTGCGCATCTACAAGCCCTGGCTGGACGCCGACTTCGTCACCGAGCTCGGTGGGCGCAAGGAGATGTCCGAGTGGCTGCTCGCCCACGGGCTGCCCTACCGGGACAGCACGGAGAAGGCGTACTCCACCGACGCCAACATCTGGGGTGCCACGCACGAGGCCAAGACGCTGGAGCACCTCGACACCGGCCTGGAGAGCGTCGAGCCGATCATGGGCGTGCGGTTCTGGGACCCGTCCGTCGAGATCGCCACCGAGGACGTCACCGTCGGCTTCGAGCAGGGCCGCCCGGTGACCATCAACGGCAAGGAGTTCGCCTCCGCCGTCGACCTGGTGCTGGAGGCGAACGCCATCGGCGGCCGTCACGGCCTGGGCATGTCCGACCAGATCGAGAACCGGATCATCGAGGCCAAGAGCCGCGGCATCTACGAGGCGCCGGGCATGGCCCTGCTCCACGCGTGCTACGAGCGGCTGGTCAACGCGATCCACAACGAGGACACCCTCGCCAGCTACCACAACGAGGGCCGCCGTCTCGGCCGCCTGATGTACGAGGGCCGCTGGCTGGACCCGCAGGCGCTGATGATCCGCGAGTCCCTGCAGCGGTGGGTCGGCATGGCCGTCACCGGCGAGGTGACCCTGCGGCTGCGGCGCGGCGAGGACTACTCGGTCCTGAACACCGCCGGACCGGCGTTCAGCTACCACCCGGACAAGCTGTCCATGGAACGCACCGAGGACTCCGCCTTCGGGCCGGTGGACCGGATCGGTCAGCTGACCATGCGCAACCTCGACATCGCCGACTCCCGCGCCAAGCTGGAGCAGTACGCCGCCATCGGCATGGTCGGCAGCTCCCACCAGGCGCTCATCGGCGCGCAGTCCACGTCGACCCCGCTGATCGGCGCGATGCCCGAGGGCAACGCCCAGGAGATCGCCTCGCGCGGGGAAGCCCCCGGCGGCGACAAGCTTCTCGACAGCGCCGCCATGGAGTTCGGCGCCGACTAGCCGGACCGGACCGTGTGTGCGAGAGGGAGGCCCGGCGGGTTCGCCGGGCCTCCCTCTTCGTGCGTCTTCGTCCGGGGCGCCGCCGGTCAGCTGGTGAAGAACTCGCTGATGTGCTGGGCGACCTGGTCGGCGCGGGTCTCGTGCATCCGGTGACCGCCGGGCACGGTGACCAGACGGCAGTCGGGGATGCGCGAGGCGACCTCCGGCAGAAGCGCCTGCGGCAGGCTGCTCTCGGGCCCGCCGGCGATGATCATCGTGGGCGCGACGATCTCGCCCAGCGTCTCGGCCCACTCCGGGTCGGGCTCGGACAACTGGGCGTGCACCTCGGCCACGGCGTTCTCGTCGTAGTCGACCGGGCCCTCGGCCCGCCCCGCCGGCCCCGGGTCGCCGGGGAAGGGCGCGGGGGTCTCCACCAGGACCAGCCGCTCCACCCGGTCGGCGTGCTCCTCCGCGAGCAGCAGGGCGACGGTGCCGCCCATGCCGTGGCCCACCAGTCCGACCCGGTCGAGCTCGCACTCGTCGAGGAACCCGACCACGTCGTCCACCATCTGCTCGAACGCGTACTCGTCCGGCCAGTCACTCTCGCCGTGCCCGCGCAGATCGAGGGCGTACACCCGCCACTCGGCACCGAGCAGGGTCCCGGTGGCCTCCCAGTCGGCGGACGAACCGCCGAGGCCGTGCAAGAGGACGACCGGCGAGCCGTACTGGTCACCCCAGGCCCGGTACGCCAGCCGTACATCGCCCACATCCACAACAGACTGATCTTCCATGCCTCAGACGCTACAGCCGGTGGGCGGGGACGAGCGCCTCACCCCGGCCTGGCAGGCTTGGGGGGTGAACCGCACCGCCCGGCCCGCTGCCCGCCGCCTGCTCCCGACCGCCTTCGCCGCCCTGCTGGCCACCGTCCCGCTGACCGCCTGCTCCGGTGCGGACGAGCAGCCCGAGAAGGGACTCGACGATCCGGCGAAGAAACGGATCGCCATGGAGCTGGTCTCCAGCGCCGAGAACTCCACCCTGGACTGGCAGGACCAGTACGACTACATCGAGGACATCCACGACGGCCGCGGCTACACCGGCGGCATCATCGGATTCTGCTCCGGCACCGGCGACATGCTCGACGTGGTCGAGCGGTACACGAAGGCCCGCCCCGAAAACGCCCTCGCACGGTTCGTCCCGGCCCTGCGGGCGGTCGGCGGAACCGACTCGCACGCCGGACTCGGCACGCCGTTCACCGAGGCGTGGACGGCCGCCGCGAAGGACTCCGCGTTCCGGGCGGCGCAGGACGCGGTACTGGACGAGGGCTACTTCGACCCGGCGGTCGACCGGGCCGAGAAGGACGGCCTCAGCGCCCTGGGCCAGTTCATCTACTACGACGCTTACGTCATGCACGGAGCCGACGACACCGAGGGAACGGTCGGCTTCACGACCATCCGCCGCCAAGCCCTGGCCGCCGCCGACTCCCCCGCCGAGGGCGGGGACGAGGAGGCCTACCTCAACGCCTTCCTCGACGCCCGGGTGGCCGCCATCGCGAAGGAGCCCTCGCACACCGACACCAGCAGGATCGAAACGGCCCAGCGCCGGTTCGTGCGCGAAGGGAAGCTCCAGCTGGAGACCCCGCTGCGCTGGAAGGTGTACGGGGAGAGCTTCCGCATCGACCACTGACGCGCCCAGGACGGGCCTGTCGAACCCCGCGTCCGCGGGCGCGTGGATCATCCGGCGCCGTTCCGCGCGCGCCGGTTCGTATCCTCGGCGACCTGCGCTTCCGTGCGCGGGTGATTCACCCTCCCCACCCGTGACGAGCCGCCGGGCAACATCGTTGGGTGATACATGGGTCTGGGCCGGCCCGCGGAGCGGGCATGCCCGCGTCCGCACGCGCGGCGCGGTCTCGCGGTGCGCCTCGGAGCAGCGCGCCCACCCACGGCACCCGCGCCGCCGACCGCCCCGCTCCTGGCCGCAACCCCCCGGGACCGCCCCGCACCGCGCCAGCCGCGCGGTGCGGGGCTTTCGGGGCGGGCCCCCGCGACCGTGCTCCGGCCGGGCCGATGTGGTCCGAGCGGGTGACGCGCGGCGGGTGGGGCGGGTGGACGGGCGCCGGAACCCAAGGTCCCTGTGAAGCTCGCGGCAGAACAGACGATCAACGTGTCTCCGTTGGAGGACAGGTGCCCCACTCCCGGTTCGACGCGGTGTTACGCCGCCGCCCGCACTCCCCCGCCCCTGCATGCGAGCCCGGCCCCGCCGACGCGACCACCACCGACACCGACACCGACACCGCCGCCGCGACCGCCCGCCCCGACGGCCCCCGCCGGAGCGTCCTTCCGGCCGTCGCCGTGGCCACCGCCCTCGGACTCGCCTTCACCTCGGCCCCGTTCACGGCCCTGGCCGACTCCCCCGCCCACGGCACGCCGCGACGGGAACGGGCGGTAGGGTCTGCCGTCATGACAGGGCTGGACGATCCCGCGAAGAAGGAGATCGCCATGCAACTGGTCTCCAGCGCCGAGAACTCCTCGCTGGACTGGCGGGACCAGTACAAGTACATCGAGGACATCGGCGACGGCCGCGGCTACACCGGAGGCATCGTCGGATTCTGTTCCGGTACCGGAGACATGCTGGGGGTCGTGGAGCTCTACACCGAGCGCGCGCCCGACAACCTCCTCGCGCCGTTCCTGCCGGCGCTGCGCGAGGTCGACGGCACCGACTCGCACGAGGGCCTCGGTGCCCGGTTCACCGCCGCGTGGGAAGAGGCCGCGCTGACGGACCCGGTCTTCCGCCAGGTGCAGGACGACGAGCGCGACCGGGTGTACTTCGACCCCGCGGTGAAGCAGGCGAAGGCCGACGGACTCGGTGTGCTCGGCCAGTTCGCGTACTACGACGCGCTCGTCATGCACGGCGAGGGGGACGACAGCGCGAGCTTTGGATCGATCCGCAGCAGGGCCCTCGCCTCGGCCCGGCCACCGTCGAGCGGCGGCGACGAGACGGTGTATCTCGACGCCTATCTCGACGCGCGCGTCTGGGCGATGCGGCAGGAGGCGGCCCACTCGGACACGAGCAGGGTCGACACCGCGCAGCGGGTCTTCCTGCGGAACGGCAATCTCGGCCTGAACCCGCCGCTCGACTGGCAGGTGTACGGAGACAGTTACCACATCGACTGACGAGTCGTCGGCCCTGTGCCGGCAACCCCGTCCGGCCGGAAACCCTGCGCGGCCGGACGGGAGTTCGCCGAGTGTCAGGCCCCGAGGCCGAGTTCCGCGAGACGCCGGGCCTCCGCGCGGGTGGCGGCGGCCACAGCGTCCTCGTCCACGGTCGTCAGCCGGCCGTTCTCCACGACCGGCCGGCCCCCGACGAGGGACAGGGTGACGGGAGCGGCCGCGCCGAGGACGAGGGCCGCGACCGGGTCGGCGATGGAGGCGTGGGCGAGCGTGTCCATCCGCCAGAGAACCAGGTCGGCGAGTTTCCCGGCTTCGAGGGAGCCGGTCTGGTCGCCGCGCCCGAGCACCCGGGCCCCGCCGTGCGTACCGAGGCGCAGCGCCTGACGTGACGTCAATGCCCGGTGCCTGTGCGGACCCAGGCGGTTGACGAGGAGGGCGTTGCGCAGTTCGGTGTGGAGTTCGCCGGACTCGTTCGAGGCGGTACCGTCGACGCCGAGACCGACCGGAACGCCCGCCGCGAGCATGTCCGGCACCCGGGCGATTCCGGCGGCCAGGCGGGCGTTGGAGGACGGACAGTGCGCGACGCCCGTACCGGTACGGGCGAACGCGGCGATGTCGGCGTCGTTCATGTGGACGCAGTGGGCCATCCACACGTCGCCGCCGAGCCAGCCGGTGGACTCGAAGTAGTCGGTCGGCCCCATCCCGAACAGCTCCTTGCAGAACTGCTCCTCCTCCACGGTCTCCGAACCGTGGGTGTGCAGCCGCACCCCCTTCTCCCGCGCCAACTCCGCTCCCTGCCGCATCAGTTCGGTGGAGACGGAGAAGGGTGAACAGGGCGCGACAGCTACTTGTGTCATCGCACCGAACGACGGGTCGTGGTGGGCGTCGACGGTGGCGGCGGTGGCTTCGAGCGCGCCGTCGAGCGTCTCCACCGCGAAGTCGGGCGGCAGCCCGCCGTCCTTCTCGCCGCGGTCCATGGAACCTCGCGCGAGGGTGAACCGTACGCCCGTGTTCCGGGCGGCCTCGATGATCGCCCCGGAGAGGTCGCCGGAGCCCCGGGGGAAGACGTAGTGGTGGTCCATCGCGGTGGTGACGCCACCGCGCGCCATCATCGCCAGTGAGCCCTGCGCCGCCGCGCGGACCATGGGCTCGTCGATGCGGGCCCAGGTGGGGTAGAGCGCGACGAGCCAGTCGAAGAGGTTGTGGTCGGTGGCCAGGCCCCGGGTGATCCACTGGTAGAAGTGGTGGTGGGTGTTGACGAGCCCGGGTGTGACCAGGTGGCCGGTGCCGTCGATGCGGCGGACCACGTGCGCGAGTCCCTCGGGTGCGCGGCCCGGGCCGACGGATTCGATGCGGTCGCCCGCGACGACGACATGTCCGTCGGCGTACTCGGTGTCGTGCGCGTCGACGGTGGCGATCGCGCAATTCTCGATGACGAGGCGCTGGAGCCCTGCCGGATCGGTCATCGTGCTTCCTTCTGTGAGTGTGCCAAAGGCCCTGCGGGCGGCCGGTTCCGTACGGAGGGGCTCTCCGCCGCTCAGACGTGGGTGAGGTCTGCCGGGATCAACTGCTGGGCGCCTTCCCGCAGGACGGTGGCCTCGATCAGACCGTAGGGCCGGTCGGCGGCGAGGTAGACGGCGCCGTCCTTGGAGGCGTTGTCGAGCCCGAACGGCTCCAGGTCCACCAGGAAATGGTGCTTGTTGGGCAGCGAGAAGCGGATCTCGTCGATCTCCTCGCGGTTCTCGACGACCCGGGCGCCCATCTGATGGAGCGTCTGCTGGAGCGAGAGGGAGTACGTCTCGGAGAAGGCCCGGAGCAGATGGGCGCGGGCCTGCTGCCAGGACTCCTCCCAACGGGGCATCTCCTGTGCGTCGTCGTGCCAGTTGTAGCGCCACCGGGCGGAGACGTCGGTGGCGAGGATGCGGTCGTACGCCTCCTTGAGGGTGGTGTACCTGTCCTTGGCGTAGCCCCAGAACTCGGACGCGGTGGAGTTCAGCACGGTGAGGTCCTTCACCCCGGAGACCACCTCCCAGCGCTCGCCGTCGTAACCGATCTGCGCGGTACGGATCTCCTGGCCCTTGCGTACGAAGGAGTGTCGCGGGCGGTCCGGGCCGGTGTCGGTGGGGTCCTCGATGCGGTCCCAGGCGTACTCCTCGATCCGCACGCGGGCCCGGGTGATCGCCGACTGGGAGGAGACGAAGTGCCGGGCGAGGTGGATGCCGAACTCTTCGGCGGAGTCGATGCCGTGCTCCTTGGCGAACGCGTACACCGTGTTCTTCATGGTGTCGGTCGGCAGCACATGGGCGTTGTCGCCGGAGATGTGGACCTCGTCCAGGTCGCCCGAGAGGGAGACCGAGACGTTCAGGTCCTTGATGTGGTGGGTTGCGCCGTCCCGCACGATCTTGACGACACGGTTCTCGGCCTTGCCGTACTGGTTCTGGCCGAGGACGACGGTGCGCGGCCGGGGGGCGGTGGCCTCGGGGGACTGCCGGGCGGGAGTGGTCATGGGTGCCGGGACCTTTCTGCGGGAAGCGGGAAGCGGCGCCGTCAGGGGTGCGGGCCCGGGGGCGTGGACTCAGGGGTGCGGGGACAGGGGACAGGGGGCGCGGGGGCGGGGGCGCGGGGACGGAGGCGCGGGGACGGAGGCGGGGCGGTGGTACTTGCCGCGCACACGGGGCGCGAGGCGCGTGCGGGTACGGGGCGCGGACGGGTACGGCGGGCCGCCCCGTCGCGGAGCGGGGTTCACACGGACGGTGGGGGCGGCCCCGCGGACGGGAGGCGCTCAGCTGCCCCGGTAGACGGAGTAGCCGAACGGGCTGAGCAGCAGCGGTACGTGGTGGTGCTCGCCGGGACGCACGGTGAAGGTGATCGCGACCTCGGGAAAGAACGTTCCGCCATCGGCGGGCGGAACGGCCGGTCCGTCGGTCTCCCTGGTGAAGTACGCGTCGGTGTCGAAGTCGAGGCGCACCTGGGCGGTTCCCTCGGGCAGGGCGGGCAGGTCCGCGCAACGGCCGTCCGTGTCGGTCACCGAACCGCCGAGCGGTGTCCAGCCGGCGGTGGCGTCGGGGCGGGTGGCGAGACGGACGGGCACGGAGGCCGCGGGGCGGCCGATGCTGGTGTCCAGGACGTGCGTGGACACCGAGGCGGTGGTGTCGGTGTTCAGTACCGTCACTCCCCTTCGGTCAGCAGGCGGGTCAGCCGGATACGGTTGATCTTGCCCAGCTCGGTGCGCACGATCGCGCTCTCCCGCTCGGGCGTGTTCGCCGTGCGGGCCCGCAGGGCGTCGCGCATCTGCTCGCCGGTGGCGCCGGTGGCGCAGATCAGGAAGACGTGTCCGAAGCGCTCCTGGTAGGCCAGGTTCAGTTCGAGCATCTCGGCCCTGAGGGCGTCGGACGCGTCCGCCATGCCCCGCTGTTCCCTCGCGGACGCGGGATCGCCGGGCCGTGGCCGCCCGATCGGCGGATGACCGGCCATGGCCTCGGCGAGGTCCTCCGGGGAGAGCGCTGCGGTGGCCTCGTCGCTCGCGGTGAGCAGATCGGCCGCGGTGGCGCAGGGGTGCCGCGCGAGGAGGGCGGCACACCATGTCTCGCTGGAGCAGATCTCGTGCAGTACGTCGGCGACTTCGTCGTGCGCCAGGGCGTTGAACCGGGCCAGGCCCGGTGAGGAACTCGACGTCACGGAGCCTCCGCGCTGATCGTCGCTGTCACGTCGCTTGGCGTCGTGCGGGCTGCGAACAGCTAACGCCCCCGCCCGACGCCTCGTCAACAGTTTGTTGAAATTGGCCTGTCATGGCATCGCAGGCACCTGGTCGGCCGCTCTCAGTCGCCCTTTTCGCGGTTGAGGTAGTTGTAGACGGTGAAGCGGCTGACCCCCAGAGCGCTCGCCACCGTCTCCACCCCGTGGCGTACGGCGAACGCGCCCCGCGCCTCCAGGGCGCGGACCACGGACTGTTTCGCCCGGCGGTCCAGTCCGGCCAGCGGTCCGCCGTACGTCCGCTCCATCGCGGAGAGGATGTGGTCCAGGGACTCCGAGAGCTGGGGCAGCCGAACGGCGACGACGTCACTGCCCTCCCAGGCGAGCACCACGTCGTCCGGCCGGGCCTGGGCTGCCTCCAGGAGTTCGGCGCCCATCGCGTCCACCAGCGGCTTCACGGCGGCGACCAGGGGGTGGTCCGGGGCGGGTCCGCTACTCACCGCTCCCCCTCGGCGATGACGTTGACCTGGAACGATATCCGGGTGGCCCCGGCGTCGAGGGTGCGCCGGAGCAGTGCGTCCACGGCGGCGAGCACCACCTCGGCGCCGCCCTCCGCGGTGTTGCCGAAGGGGCCGACGTCCACCGCGTCCAGCGGCGCGGCACCGATGATCTCGCGGGCCACCACCGCGTGCGCCGGAGCCTCGTCCAGATCGAAGGGTTCGGTGGTGAATTCCACCCTCAGACGCACGGTGCCTCCCCGGGATTCCCGGCCGGCCTGCGGGCCGGCTCGGCCCCGACTGTAACGCGACCCCGGAGGCGGACCCGATTGCCCGGATCGACCGGAAACCGCGCCGATCGCCTGACCCGGGACCCTTTGCGGGGGGACGATGGGTGCGGGCTTGCGACGGGCGGGGCTGCGTCCCCGCAGTCGCGTGCGCCGCACCCCCTGCCCCGCCCCGGTACCTCGTCCGTCGTCCCTCGTCCGCCACCCGCCACCCGTCACCCGTCACCCGTCACCCGTCACCCACAGAACGCCGCGTCCTGTCCGGGCGCCGGCGGAAGGAGACACTGTGGAACCTGTGCACGTGCGCTGCCCCCGCTGCCTGAGCGACCACGCATTCGTGATCCCCGTCTACTCCTGCCCCTGCGGCGCCCCGACCGCCCTGCGTGCGGTGCGCGGGGAGCCCGCGACCGCGGTCGTCCAGCGGGTCTGGGCGGACTTCTGGGTCACCGCGCGCTGCGAGGCCTGTGGGCGCGACGACCACTGGCCTCAGCCGGAACTGGGCTGCCCCTGCGGCACGGTCCTGCGCGTCCCCGTCCGTACCGAGTCCCTCACCGGAGTCGGCACGGAGCCTGAAGTGGGGCCGCCGGCAACGGAGTCCGCCACGGATCCGGCTGCCGTGGCCACCACCGGTGCGGCACCGGACGCAGGCCCCAAGACGGGGGCGGGGGCCCGTACGGATCCGGCGACCGCCACGGATCCGGCGACCAGCACCGCGCCGGAGGCCGCCGAGTCCCCCGCGCGCATCCCGCTCCCCCGCACCGCGCCCCGTCCGCGCCCGCCCTTCCAGACCCTGCCCATCCACACCGCGCGGGACGCGGTGACGGCGGCCGGTCGGTACCTCGGCTGGCTCGGCTTCCACGGGGTCGTCCAGCCGATCGAACGCCCGGCTTCGCGCGTCGATCTGCGGGCCGACGGGGCGCTGGCACAGGTCGAGACCTCGACCTGCCCGACCGGGGTGCGCGAGATCGAGTGCCTCTGGCTGAACGCGCTGAGCGAGTCCGCGTCCGGGATCTTCTTCTCGCTCGCGGGGTACGAGGAGGCGGCCATCCGGCGCGCGGACCTGGTGTCGATGCCGCTGTTCGCCATGGATTCCACCGGCACCCCGCAGCCGGCCAACGGCGCCGCCGAGGATCTGCTGAGCTCGGGGGCGTAGGAGAGGCGCGGAGGAAGGGCGCGCGGGGAGGGGCGTGCGGGCGAGGAGTGCGGGCGGCCCGGCGGGGCGCGGCGGCGGGTGGCGGGCCGGGCCTCGTCCCTCACCGACTTCGGGAGTCCCGGTACCCCGGCGGGCCCGTGCTCGCCATACTGGCCGTATGCGCATCCGCTCCGCCAGACGCTCCGATCTCCGCCGGCTCCAGGACATCGAGCGCGCCGCAGGGGAACCGTTCAGAGCCCTCGGAATGGCAGACGTCGCCGACGACGAACCGCCGCCCCTCGAACTGCTGGAGAGTTACCGGGCCGCCGGGCGTTGCTGGGTGGCCACCCATCCCGACACCCGTCCCGACACCCGTCCCGACACCCGTCCCGACACCCGTCCCGACACCCCTGCGGACGACGGTCCCGTCGGCTATCTGATCGCGGACCCGGTGGACGGCGCCGCCCACATCGAACAGGTCTCGGTCCATCCCTCGGCGGCCCGGCTCGGCATCGGCCGGGCCCTCATCGACCACGTCGCCGCGTGGGCGGAGAGCCAGGGGCTCACCGCCCTCACCCTGACGACCTTCTCCGACGTCCCCTGGAACGCCCCGTACTACACGCGCATCGGGTTCACCGTGCTGAGCGAGGACCAACTCACCGAGGGGCTGCGGCGGATCAGGGCCGAGGAGGTGGGCAACGGCCTGGACCGGCGTCCCCGGGTCTGCATGCGCCGCGAGCCCGCCCGGATCGTGCTGCCGCGGCCCGTGGCGCTGAGCAGTGTCCGGACACCGGCCCGGACATCCCGGACCGACGTTGTCAGTGGCGAGCGCTAGCCTTCGGGAATGGCTCTGACTTCTCGTCATTCCTCCGCCCGCACTCCTCGGTCCACCGGTTCCACGGGCCCGTCCGCCGTCGAGACCAACGAGGCCATCCGTGCCCTCGTGGACTCCCGCGCCGGACGGGACTGGTCCTGTGACGCGTATGAAGTCCTGCTCATCGAATGGGCCGCGGCGACCCGGGGACCCGGGACGGAAATAGTCGAGGCCGCCTGAGCCCCTCGGCGGACACCGCCTCAAGGCTGTCCCACCGTTCCTGGCGGGACAGCCTTCACTCCGCGTACCCCTCCCGCAGTTCGGTCTTGCGGACCTTGCCGCTCACCGTCATGGGGTGCCGGTGCCGTGCGCGTACGACGGTTCGCTCACCGCAGGTCCCCTTCGGAGTACTCCGTACCGGCCGCGCGGGCGGTCCGTTCGCGCAGCTCGACGCGGCGGATCTTGCCGGAGATGGTCTTGGGCAGCTCCGCGAACTCCAGCCTGCGCAGCCGCTTGTACGGGGCGAGGACGGCCCTGGAGTGCTCGAAGAGCACCTTCGCGGTGTCCGGCCCGGGCTCCCAGCCCTCGGCGAGTACGACGTACGCCTTCGGTACCGAGAGGCGGACCGGGTCCGGGGCGGGCACGACCGCCGCCTCGGCGACCGCCTCGTGTTCCAGCAGGGCGCTCTCCAGCTCGAAGGGCGAGATCTTGTAGTCGGAGGACTTGAAGACGTCGTCGGACCGCCCGATGTAGGTGATGTACCCGTCCTCGTCGCGCGAACCGATGTCACCGGTGCGGTAGTAGCCGCCCGCCATCGCCTCGGCCGTACGCTCCGGGTCGCCGTGGTAGCCGGCCATCAGCCCGACCGGGGCGTCGGCGAGATCGAGGGCGATCTCCCCCTCCGTGACGCCGGGTTCACCGGTGACCGGGTCGAGCAGCTCGACCCTGTAGCCGGGGGTCGGGCGGCCCATGGACCCGACTTTCACCTGCTGGCCGGGCGAGTTGGCGACCTGGACGGCGGTCTCGGTCTGGCCGAAGCCGTCCCGGACGGTGACGCCCCAGGCCCGCCGTACGGTCTCGATGACCTCGGGGTTGAGCGGCTCACCGGCCGCGACGACCTCGCGCGGGGGGTTGGCGAGCCGGGTGAGGTCGGCCTGGATGAGCATCCGCCAGACGGTCGGCGGGGCGCAGAAGCTGGTGATGCCCGACCGGTCCATCTCGGCCATCAGCCGGCTCGCGTCGAAGCGCTGGTAGTTGAAGATGAAGACGGTCGCCTCGGCGTTCCAGGGCGCGAAGAGGTTGGACCAGGCGTGCTTGGCCCAGCCGGGCGAGGAGATGTTGAGGTGGACGTCCCCGGGCCGCAGCCCGATCCAGTACATCGTCGCCAAGTGGCCCACGGGGTAGGACACATGGGTGTGCTCCACCAGTTTGGGGCTGGCGGTCGTGCCGGAGGTGAAGTACAGCATCAGCGGTTCGTCGGGGGCCGTCTCCCGGTCCGGGACGTACGCCTCGGAGTGTTCGTCGGCACCGGCGTAGGAGAGCCAGCCTTCCGGGACCCCGCCGGCGTCGGCCACCGCCATGCGCGTGTAGGAGCCGGGCACGTCGTCGAACTTGGCGGCGTCCTCGGCGCGCACGATCACGTGGGCGACCCGGCCCCGCTCGACCCGGTCGCGCAGGTCGAGCGGTCCGAGCAGCGGGGTGGCGGGGATGACCACGGCGCGCAGCTTCATCGCGGCGAGCGCGGTCTCCCACAGTTCGGCCTGGTTGCCGAGCATGACGAGGATGCGGTCGCCCTCGCGTACGCCCTGGGCGGCGAGCCAGTTGGCCGCCTGGTTGGAGCGGGCCGACATCCGGGCGAAGGACACCTCGGTGCGGCGGCCGTCCTCCTCCACGATGTGCAGGGCGGTCCGGTCGTTGTCCTCGGCGATCACGTCGAACCAGTCGAGCGCCCAGTTGAAACGGTCGGGCCTCGGCCACCGGAAGCCCGCCGAGGCCGTCGCCCAGTCCTCGCGGTGCTGGAGCAGGAAGTCCCGGGCGGCCCGGAACGTTTCGCTCGCGCTGCTTACCGACATGTGTCCTCCTCATTGCGGACCGGACCGGTCGTTCCCGCCCGATTCAACCAGCCCCTCCTGCTCCAGGACCCCGTGCGGTACCCGGAGGGGTTCACCCCCCGAAGTCCACGAAGCCGGCGAAGCGGACCTCGTGCGCACTCGCGTCCGTCATCACGGTCATGAGGTGTACGGCCTCCTCACGGACGGCCTCCCGGTCCGCGCGGCCGAGCCGGCCCAGTGGTTGCACGGTGGCGGTCACGGTGCCGCCCGTGCGGTCGAGGCGCCAGATCGCGGCGAGGAACCCGTCGACGAGCACGGTTCCGTACGCCTGGTTCCCCTTGCCGTTACGGCCGGCGAACTCGGCCGGGATCACCCGGGTGCGGTCCGCGTGGCCGAGGAGGACGTTGTCGAACTCGGGCAGGAAGCGCGGCGGGGCGGGGAGGTCCGGATCGGGGCGCGGGGCGTCGGGAAGGTCGAAGAGTTCGACGCCGTTCTCGTCGCGGAAGGTGGTGAGTCGCGGCCGCAGCCGGTCGAAGACCTCGCGCATCCGGGTGAGTCCGGCCCAGCTCTGCAGGTCCTTGACGGAGGCGGGACCAAAGGCGGCGAGGTACCGCAGCACCAGTGTGTCCGGGGCCGGGACGTCCTGGGCCGACCGGCCGAGCCAGTGCTCCAGGGTGGTGAGCGTGACCTGCCCGCTCTGCTCCCAGAGGCCCCGGGGCGTGGTCTGCGCCAGCGGGAGCGCGCAACGGGCCGCCACGGTGAGGGCGAGCGGGTCGGCGTCGGGCCATGCGTCGAGGAGCGCGGTGCGCAGCTCCTTCACCGTGCGGGGCCGCTCCTCGACGAGTGCCCTGCTGATGTCTTTGAGCCGGTCGATGTCCACCCCGGTGAGCCCCCGCCGGAAGAGTTTCAGCTCGCGGTCCCGGGCCGGCTGGACGAGCGGGCGGATGGCGAGGGCGTCCTCGGCGGTGTGGGTGTGGATGGTGGAGCGCAGGGTGACGATCCGGACGACCTCGCGCGACTCCATCAGCGCGGAGAGACCGGCGGGGTCGAAGTCCGCGAGCCGCGAGAAGAGCTGGAAGTAGGGCGGCCTGGTGTTCTGCGCCTGGAGTCCGACGAGGTGGGCGACGGCGTCCTTCGGGGACATCGCCGACCGGTCGAGCAGGAGTTGCCGGTGGAGCGTGGCCCGGTTGAGCGCCCGGGCGGAGAGGACGGTCGGGCGCACCGTCCCGCGGGCGGGGCGGGAGCCGGAGGGGTTCGTCTGGGCGGCCATGTCCGGCACGGTACGCGGCCTTGCGGACAGCCGCGGTCCGCAAGGGGGCTTTCCGGAGCGTTGAGGTTTCTGACGGGGTCACGGCACGGACCGGGCCGCTTCCCGGCGGCCGTTCGCTCCACGCCTCCGTCCGCCGGAACGACACACTCGGGCGGCCCGTGTGACCGGGGCGGGAGCACCGTCACCCGCATGATGGACCGGTGATCAGCGTCCTGTTCGCCATCCTGACCGCGTTCAGCAACGGCGCCGCCTCGGTCCTCCAGCGCCGGGCGGCCGTCGACGTACCGGGCTCCGCGTCGATGCGGCTCTCCCTCTTCGGCCATCTGCTGCGCCAGAAGGTGTGGCTCGGCGGGATCGCGCTGGTGATCGTCGCGGCCGTCTGCCAGGCCGTGGCGCTCGCGACCGGGCCGATCGCGGTGGTGCAGCCGATCTTCGTGATCGAGCTTCCCTCGACCCTGCTGCTGGCCGGGTTCGTCATGCGCGTCCGGGTGCCCCGTCAGGTCTGGTACGGCGTGGCGGCCGTGACGACCGGCCTGGTCCTGGGCATGGTCTCGGCCGCCCCGGCCGGCGGCCACGACACCGTACGCGGCACCGACTGGATCGTGGCGCTGCTTCTCACCGGGCTGTTCGAGGCGGCCCTGATCGTGGCGGCCCTGGCGTCCAAGCACAATACCCGGGCCGCGCTGCTCGGGCTCGCCGCCGCCTGCGGTTACGCGCTGACGGCGGCTCTGATGAAGGACGCCATGGCCCGGCTGGAGGGCTCCGGCGGGGTGACGCAGCTGTTCGCGTCCTGGCAGCTCTACGCCACCGCGGCGGCCGGGGTCGGGGCGCTGTACCTGCTCCAGAACGCCCTCCAGGCGGGCACGCTGGTGGCGGTGCAGCCGATGCTGACGCTCGGCGACGCGTTGATCAGCATCCTGTACGGGGTGACGCTCTTCGGGGAGACGCTGCGCACGGGCTGGTGGCTGGCGCCGGAGCTGGTGGCGGTGGCCCTGATCGCGGCGGGCTGCCTGGAGCTCTCCCGGTCGCCCCTCGCCTCCGGGAACCCTCCGCCCGCACCCCGGGTGAGGTAGAGCCGCTCCCCCACGTCGCGGGTCATGCCCGGGTCACGCCCCGCCGGCCCGCCCGGCCGTCTTCCGTGTACGCCTGCCGTGGCGGCGCCCGGCCACCACGTCGGCGATCGCGGCGACGAGTCCGGCGCAGACGAAGGCGACCGAGACGATGAGGCCGTGGTCGTACGCCGTGGCCCAACCGTCACCGGTGACCTGGGCGAAGAAGACGGACCCGACCGCGGCGATGCCGATCGCGGAGCCGACGCGCTGCCCGGTCTGCAGGGTGCCGCCGGCGCTGCCCGCGTGGGCCACCGGTACGTCCGAGAGGGTGAGCGTCTGGTTGGGGGCGATGACCAGACCGCTGCCGATCCCGCCGAACAGCAGCGGGGCCGCCATCGCCCAGCCCGCGTTGTGCCCCGGCACCTGGTGCACGGCGAGAGCCGTCCCCGCGAGGCCGACCGCGACCATGGCCAGCCCCACGACGACCAGGGGGCGCCCGAACCGCCCCACCAGCCGTCCGCCGATCATGGCCGAGAGCCCCGATCCGACCGCGAACGGGGAGATGGACAGGCCCGCTTGGAGGGCGCTGTAGCCGAGGCCGGACTGCAGGTAGAGCGTGGTGATGAAGAAGATCGAGGTGAACCCCGCGAAGTACAGCAGGATCAGCAGGCAGCCCAGCCAGTACGAGCGCAGCCGGAAGAGCGACAGGTCCAGTACGGGTTGCGTGCCGCCGCCGGTGCAACGCGCCTCCCAGGCGACGAACGCGGCGAGCAGCGCGGCGGCGGCGAGGAGCAGCAGCCATTTGCCGTTGCCGTGCCACTGCTGGGCCTGGACGAACGGCAGCAGCAGGCAGAGCACGCCCGCGCCGAGCAGCAGCACACCGAACGGGTCCAGGTCACGGGCGCGTACATGACCGGCCGACGGAGTGTCCGGCAGGAGCCGGCGGGCCAGCAGGAGGCAGACGACGCCGAGCGGAAGGTTGACGTAGAACACCCAGCGCCAGCCCTCCTCCGCACCGGCCAGTTGGATCAGCAGCCCGCCGAGCAGCGGTCCCACGGCGGTGGAGATGCCGACGACCGTCCCGAACATCCCGAAGGCACGGCCGCGCTCGCGCCCGGAGAACATCTGCTGGATCAGGGCGGAGATCTGGGGCGAGAGCAGACCGCCCGCGAGTCCCTGGACCAGTCGGGCGACCACCAGCCAGAGGCTGGACTGTGCGGCTCCGCAGGCGGCGGAGGAGAGCGTGAACAGGGTGAGTCCCACCATGAACACCTCCCGCCGCCCCCGCGCGTCGCCGAGCCGTCCGGCCGGGATCAGGAAGAGCCCGAAGGCGAGGGCGTAGCCGGAGAGCACCCATTGGAGGTCGGATTCGGGGGTGTGCAGCCCTTCCTTGATGGACGGCAGCGCCACATTGACGATCGACACGTCCAGCAGGGTCATGAACCCGGCCACCAGGCAGACCGCGAGGGCCCGCCACCGGTGGGGGTCGGGCTCGCCCTGCCCGGAGCCGCCGGAACCGGAGGGGGAGCCGGGAGGTGTACCGGGCCCCTGCGGACCGGGACGCGCCGCGCTCGGAGTCATGCTTCGGACCCTAGGCGGGCTGTCCGGATTCCTCATCCCGGCCCGCTCGGACATCTCCTCGGACATCCCTTCGGGCGCCCCGTCGGGCAGGTCCGGTGGCGTTCCTCCGGGCATCGCGTCGGGTGTCCCTCCGGTCGGCCGTCCTCGGCAGGGTTCGCCGGGACGAGGTTCTGCTGCCCGCCTGCCGGTTGCGTACACCCGCCGGGCTCCGGCCGCGACCGGGCCGCGCGGCCGGCCCCCGCACCGCGCGAACGCACCGCCGAGGAACGCCTCGTCGACCACACTTCGGCGCGCCCGGCGACCGCAACTCACCCACACGATGCGGGGAATTAACCTCTGATGCCTTGTCATGCCTTTTCTACGCGCATAGCTTTCTGCTCTCACTACACATTTTGGGGGCAGTACCCGTGCAGATATCCAGAGCCCGTTCGGCCGCGCTGGCCGGTGTCGTCGCCGTCGCGCTGTCGGTGACGGCCCTGCCCGCAGCCTTCGCCGCCCCGTCCGCGAGCGCCGTGATCTCGGAGGTCTACGGCGGCGGGGGCAACTCGGGCGCCACGCTCACCCGTGACTTCATCGAGCTGGGCAACGCGGGCGGTGCGGCGTTCGACCTCTCGGGCTACAGCGTCCAGTACCTGCCCGGTACCCCGTCCGCCGGCTCGCTCTGGCAGGTGTCCCCCCTCACCGGCGCCGTCGCCCCGGGTGGCCGCTACCTCGTGGCCGAGTCCGCCGGCACGGGCGGCACGGTCGCCCTGCCCACCCCCGACGCCACCGGCACCGTCGCGATGGCCGCGGGCAGCGGCACGGTCGCCCTGGTCTCCGGTACCACCCCCCTCACCTGCAAGACCGCTGCCGACTGCGCCATCGACACCCGGATCGTCGACCTCGTCGGGTACGGCTCCGCCGTCGTCCGCGAGACCGCCCCGGCCCCCGCCCCGTCCGCCACCGCTTCCGTGGCGCGTGCCGCCTCGCTGGCCGACACCGACGACAACTCCGCCGACCTCGCCGCGGGCGCCCCGACCCCGGTCAATTCGGCCGGCCAGACCCCCGGCGGCGGCTCCACCGACCCCGGAGAGCCGAGCGAGCCCACCGAGCCGGGCACCGTGCGGGTGCACGACATCCAGGGCACCACCCGCCTCTCGCCGCTCGACGGCCAGACCGTCACGGCGGTACCGGGCGTCGTCACCGGCATCCGTACGACCGGCTCGCGCGGCTACTGGCTCCAGGACACCGCCCCGGACGCGGACACCCGCACCAGCGAGGCGGTCTTCGTCTACACCGGCTCGGCCGCCCCCGGCGTCGTCGCCGGTGACTCGGTCCTGGTCAGCGGCAAGGTCGACGAGTACTACCCGGGCACCGGTGCCCAGTCCGTCACCGAGGTCACCGCCCCGAAGACCACGGTGCTGTCGCACGGCAACGCCCTCCCCGCCCCGGTCGTGCTCGACGCGTCCTCGGTACCGGCCGCGTACACGCCCACCGCGGGCGGCGGCTCGATCGAGGCGCTCCCCCTCCAGCCCGACACCTACGCCCTCGACCTGTACGAGTCCCTCGAAGGCGTCCGCGTACAGATCGCCGACACCCGGGTCGTCGGCGCGACGAACACCTACGGCGAGATGTGGGTGACGGTCAAGCCCGACGAGAACCCGAGCGCGCGCGGCGGCACGATCTACTCCTCGTACACCGACCAGAACACCGGGCGCATCGAGGTGATGTCCCTGGACACCGCCAAGCCGCTCCCCGCCGCGAACGTGGGCGACGTGCTCTCCGGTACGACCACGGGCGTCCTGGACTACGTCTCCTTCGGCGGCTACGCCCTCCAGGCCACCGAGGTCGGCACCCGGACGGACAACGGCCTGAAGCGCGAGGTCACCCGCAAGCAGAAGAAGAAGGAACTCGCGGTCGCCACGTACAACGTGGAGAACCTCGACGCCCTCGACGACCAGGCGAAGTTCGACACCCTCGCCTCGGGCATCGCCGTCAACCTCTCCTCGCCGGACGTCGTCTCCCTGGAGGAGATCCAGGACGACAACGGCGCGACCAGCGACGGCACGGTCGGCTCCGAGGCGACCCTGAAGCGCTTCACCGACGCGATCGTCGCGGCCGGAGGTCCGGCCTACTCCTGGCGCTACATCGCCCCCGAGGACGGCAAGGACGGCGGTGAGCCGGGCGGCAACATCCGCAACGTCTTCCTCTTCAACCCGAAGCGGGTCTCCTTCGTCGACCGCCCGGGTGGGGACGCGACGACCGCCGTCACGGCGGTGGACACCCGCAAGGGCGTCCAGCTCTCCGCCTCGCCCGGCCGGATCAATCCGACGAGCGCCGCGTGGGAGGACAGCCGCAAGCCGCTGGTGGGCGAGTTCCGCTTCGACGGCGAGACCGTCTTCGTCATCGGCAACCACTTCGCCTCCAAGGGCGGCGACCTGCCCCTGCACGGCAAGAACCAGGAACCGGAGCGCAGTTCGGAGGTCAAGCGCATCCAGCAGGGCGCCGAGGTCAACGCCTTCGTCAAGTCGCTGCTGGCGGCGGACAAGTCGGCCAAGGTCATCACGCTCGGCGACCTCAACGACTTCGCGTTCTCCCCGGCCGTGGCCGCGCTGACCGACGGCAAGGTCCTCAAGCCGCTGATCACCACGCTGCCCGAGAACGAGCAGTACAGCTACGTGTACGAGGGCAACTCCCAGACGCTGGACCACATCCTGACGAGCCCCGGCGTCCGCCGCCTCGACTACGACGTGGTGCACATCAACGCGGAGTTCGCCGACCAGGCGAGCGACCACGACCCGCAGATCGTCCGCGTGACCATCGGCGGCGGCTCGGCCAAGGACGACAAGAAGCACGACGGCAAGGACAACGGCAAGGGCCACGACAAGGACAAGGGACACGGCAAGGGCCACTGACCCGCACCGGTGACCATGGGGGCCGTCCGCTCGCGGGCGGCCCTCCGCCGTGCCCGGACCACAACACAGCGGACCGAAATCCCCCGGGTGGAACCAAACTGCTCCCCCGGAGCACCTCACCATGTGGTGGGCGGCGATCGGCCACTCGCCCTGCGGACAGCCAACAGGCCTTCCGCGCACGGGGATTGACCATGGGGGGGACCATGATCGGCACAGCGGGAAGACGCGGGCGCTCAGCGATCGGCGGACGGCGGTACGCCCGGGGCGGGCCGGCGGTACTCGGCGTCGCCCTGCTGCTGGCCGCCCTCGCGGGCTGCGACGGCTCGAAGAGCGAGCCGCCCGCGCACGCGGCACCGTCCACGGTCTCCACACCCTCCGCCACAGCGACGGCGCCCGCCTCCCCTGCCGGGACGGCCGCACCGTCGCCGTCACCGACTCAGCTCGACCCGGACGCATGCGCCGGCGCGACGGGCCACGCGGCCCTGCGCCTGTTCGGCCACCGCATCGGCCAGGACATCATCTACATCTCCGCCGAGGAAGGCGCCTGGGACTGCTCCGACTCCTCGACGCCGATGTGGAAGGCGAGCGGCCGCAAGCACGACATCCGGATCGCCGAGACGGCCCGGATCGCCGTGGCGCGGCCCTTCAACTCCTCGGCCACGGCACAGCCGGTCGAGCTGGCCCGCTTCCTGGAGCAGCTCGACACACTGGCGAAGAGTTCGGCCGATCCGCTGGTGTTCGGCTACTCCGTCGATCCGGCGAGCGGCTCGCTGGTCGAGTTGTCCCAGGAACCTGTCCAGCCGACGGAGTGACCGTCCGGCCGCACCTCAGGCGACGGCCCCGGGGCCCGGCGCGGCGTACGCCTGCCGGGTCTCGGGGCCGGACCTCCGGTCGGCCGGGAGCGGCCGGTCCGTGAAGAAGCGGGCCGCCAACTCGGCCACGTCGTCGGCGCGTTCGAGAACCACCCAGTGATCGGCGTCGGCGAGCGTGAGGAACCGGCTGCCCTCGACGGTCGCGGCGAACTCGCGCTGCCGCTCCGGGGAGGTGACCGTGTCGTGCTCACCGGCGAAGACCAGTGCGGGCACCCCGGTGAGCCCGCCGGAGAAGTCGGGGCGGTCGCCCAGGGCGCGTACCAGTGAATCGGCGGCGTGCGGCGAGGTGCGCAGCGCGGTCAGGAAGGACCGCCGCACATAGCGCTGGGCCAACGCGCCCCGGTGGACGTACCGTTCGGGGTCCATGCACATCAGCGCCTCGGCCGCGAGGGTGGCGAGGCCCTCCGGGTCGCCGGCGGTCATCCGCTCCACCGCCCGCTGCCAGTGGTCGCGTTGGGCCGGCGAGATGTGCGCGGGCACCCCGCCGAGAGCGATCCGGGCGACCCGGCCGGGATGGTGACGGGCCCAGTCGAAGGCGATCGCGGTGCCGTACGAGAAGCCGAAGAGGTTGATCCGGGGAGCGCCGAGGTCTTCGACGATTCGGGTGACGGCCTCTCGCAGCAGCAGGGCACTCGGTCCGGGCGGCAGCGCTCCGGCGCTTCCCATCCCGGGGAGGTCGGCGGTCACCACGTCGGCGAGCGGGCCGAGGTGGTCGTCCATCTGGGGCCAGCCGTACATGCCCTGGAGCGCGCCGCCGAGCACCACGACGGGCTCGGTGACGGGTCCGCCCGGGAGCGGTGCGGCGGCACCGGCGTCGGCCTCCCCGGCCGGTACCCGCGCCGCGTCCGGACCGGCCCCCGGTCCCGGTACCCGTACGGCCTCCGGCGCCGGATTGCCGGGACCGCCGTGCCTCAGCACGCGGTAGGCGAAGGGCACGCCCTGCACCGACAGCGAGCGGGTGATCTCCTCGCCCATGTTCTTGGGTCTCCTCCTGCCTCAGGCCCGGGTGAGAACGAGGGCCGCGTTGTGGCCGCCGAAGCCGAGCGAGGTCTTGGCCGCGTGGTCGAAGGTGTGCGGCCTCGCCTCCTTGCTCACCACCTCGACCGGGATCTCGGGGTCGGGCGCGTCCAGATTGACGGTGGGCGGGACCAGTTGGTGCTGGAGCGCGAGGACCGTCAGCGCCGTCTCGATGCCTCCGGCGGCCCCGAGGGTGTGGCCGGTCATCGCCTTGGTCGAGGTGACGAGGGCCTGGTCCCCGACGACCCGGTGGAGCATGGTCGCCTCGATGAGGTCGTTGGCGACCGTGGAGGTGCCGTGCGCGTTGACGTGGCCGATGTCCCGGCCGGTGAGCCCCGCGTCCGCGAGGGCGGTGCGCAGCGCGCGTTCGACGCCCAGGCCGTCGGGCTCGGGGGCGACGGTGGAGAAGGCGTCGCTGGCGGCGCCGTAGCCGCTGACGTGGGCCCGGACCACGGCGCCCCGGGCACGGGCGTGGTCGGGGTGCTCCATGACCAGCAGCCCGGCTCCCTCGCCGACGACGAAGCCGTCCCGGTGGACGTCGAAGGGGCGGCAGGCGGACCGCGGGTCGTCCCGCCGGGTGGAGACCGCCTTCATCTGGCAGGCACTGGCGATCAACAGCCGGGAGCAGACCGATTCGGCGCCGCCCGCGATCACGATGTCGCAGGCCCCGGTGCGCAGCAGTTGGTGCGCGGTGCCGATGGCAACGGTGCCGGAGGAGCAGGCGGTGGAGACGGCGAGGCTGGGGCCGTGGACGGTGAGGTCCAGGGTGACGCTGCTGGCCGCGCCGTTGACGACGACGAGGGGGGCGAGCTTCGGCGAGACCCGGCGGGCGCCGCGCTCACCGAGGGCGGTGTGCTGTTCGTCGTAGAACGGGAGGCCGCCGTGGGCCGAGCCGATCACGACGCCGACCCGGGCGCTGTCCCAGTCCGAGGGGTCGAGCCCCGCGTCGGCGACGGCTTCGCGGGCTGCGATGACGGCGAGTTGGGAGAACCGGTCCATCAACCGCTCTGCGGCGATGCCGAGTTCGGCACGGGTGTCCAGTCCGGTGACGGTGTAGAAGAAGTCGCAGGGCAGGCCCGCGAGTTCACTGCGGCGCAGCACGGAGGGCCCGTCGCCCTCGCCGCGGACTCCGCGCCAGGAGGCGTCGGTTCCCACTCCGGCGGCGGTGACCAGGCCGAGGCCGGTCACGGCGGCGTGGAAGGGCTCCGGGCGGGGACGCGGCCACGGACCGGCGGCCGGGCGGGTCATGCGGTGACCTTGTCGTGCACGGCGGAGACGAGCCGGCCGACGGTGTCGCGGGAGGTGATCTCGACGTCCTCCAGGTCGACGTCCATCCGGTCCTCGATGAGCAGCCGCAGCTCCTCCAGGGCGAGGGAGTCCAGGCGTAGCCGGCGGAGCGGCACATCTTCGCCGATCGCCTCGGGGTCGGTACCGAAGTTCGACACCAGCAGGTCGGTGATGTGTTCCGAGGTGCTCATGGCGCGCTCCTCCGCTCGGTGACGCGGTGACGCCTGCCGCGTGGGGGATGAGGTGGGCCATCGGGGGACGCCGGCTGCTCCGAAGGGCCTTTATACGCCCTCGCGGTCCATGATCGGCCCCGCGTTCCCCCGTGCGGTGGGGGTCTGGGCAGGTGTGCGAATCCCCGGGCGCCGGCCCGCCGGTGACACCTCTCCGGCGTGAGCACCTGACGACTCTCCGACGTACACCCAACGCCCGCACAGGTTCGCCCATGTGGCCCCGTACACTCCGCGATCATGACAACGGAATCACTGCCCCTGGAAGTCCCGTCGGCCGAGGACCCCGCCCTCTTCGCCACCATGTCCACCATGCGCGCGATGCGGCGGCTCTCACCGGAGCCGGTGGCCTGGGAAACGCTGGAGCGACTGGTACAGGCGGCCGTCTGGGGTCCCAGCGGCGGCAACATGCAGGCCTACGAGTACGTCGTCGTCACCGACCGGCAGGTGATGGCGGATCTGGCGCCGCTGTGGAAGCGGTGCGTGGACGCGTATCTGGCGACGACCGGGAAGTACGCGCCGAAGGGCATGGACGACGCGGCGTACGGGCGGATGGTCGCGGCCATCGAGTACCAGCGCGACCATTTCGCCGACACCCCCGCGCTCGTGGTGCCGTGTTACCGCTTCCCCGAGCCCCGCCTGGACGAGGAGGGGCTGATCGCCTCCGCCGTGGCGCTGGGGCCGGTGGCGACCGAGCGCCTGATGACCACGCAGGACCGCTTCCAGGCGCTGGCGGAGGGCTCCTGCGTCTATCCGGGGGTGCAGAACCTGCTGCTCGCGGCCCGGGGCCTGGGACTCGCCGCCAACGTCACCATCTGGCACCTGATGCTGGAGCAGGAGTGGAAGGAGGCGCTGGGCATCCCCGAGGAGATGCGGACCTTCGCCGCCGTTCCGATCGGGTGGCCGAAGGGGAACTTCGGTCCCGTGCGGCGGCGCCCGGTCGCCGAGGTCGTGCACCGCGACCGCTGGTAGAACCTCGGCCGCGCACTGGTGGGACCGCAGGATCCGGCGCCCGTCTCCCCGTCCGGGAGGCGGGCGTCCATTTTCTCCACGCATCGTCAGACGCATTGCTCCGATGGGGTGTTGGCCCGGCGAGCCGCATCCGGACGTCATTGTCATGCATTCTTCAGATGGATAGCCTGTGGCCGCTCGGCAGCCCTCGGCCCACCCCACCGGACCGAGGGCTCTTTCTCTCCCCCACACACGCAGGAGCAGACATGCCCAGACGCCCCGTGCGCCGTCGCGCCTCCGCCCTGGCCGCTCTCACGGTCGCGGCCGTCGTAGCGGCGGGACAACCGGCCCTGGCGTCGGCCGCCCCGGACCCGACCGCCAACGCACTGAACCAGGCTTTCGCCCGCGCCGCCGTCGAGTACGGCGTCCCCCGCGACCTGCTCGCGGCGGTCGGCTACGGCGAGACCCACTTCGACGGCCACCAGGGACTCCCCAGCCAGGACAACGGCTACGGGGTCATGCACCTGGTGAGCAACCCGACCAACCGGTCCCTGGAGAAGGCCGAAGCCCTCACCGGGGCCTCGGCCGCCCAGCTGCGCGAGAACACCGCGACGAACGTCCTCGGCGGCGCCGCCGTGCTCCGCTCGTACGCCGACTCCCTCGGGCTCGACCGTAACGAGCGGCTCGACGTCGACTCCTGGTACCAGGCGGTCGCCCGGTACGGCGGCGCGGAGGGGCCGGCGGCGGCTCTCTACGCCGACTCGGTCTTCTCCTTCCTCGCCGGCGGTCTGCGGGCCAAGACGCCCGCGGGCGAGGAGATCACCGTCCCCTCACGTCCGGTCTCCCCGGAGAAGGGCACGCTCACCCCGAGCGACGTGAGCACCCGGTCGGCGGACTACCCCTCGGCGCTCTGGGTACCCGCGGCCACCACCAACTACCGGTCGGGCCGGACGGCGGACATCGACACGGTCGTCATCCACGTCACCCAGGGCTCGTACGCGGGCTCCATCAGCTGGTTCCAGAACCCCGCGGCCGTCGTCAGCGCGCACTACGTGATCCGGTCCTCCGACGGCCAGATCACCCAGATGGTGCGGGACAGCGACACCGCCTACCACGCGAAGAGCGCCAACGCCTCGGCCCTGGGCATCGAGCACGAGGGGTGGATCGACGACCCGAGCTGGTTCACCGACGTGATGTACCGCTCCTCGGCGGCCCTCACCCGTTACCTCTGCGACCGGCACGGTATCGCGAAGGACAGGGCGCACATCATCGGGCACAGCGAGGCGCCCGGCAACGACCACACGGACCCGGGCCCCTACTGGGACTGGACCTACTACATGCAGCTGGTCGACGGCTCCGCCGAGGGGTCCACGGACGCGCTGAGCTTCTCCTCCTACACGACCCAGCAGTCCGGCTCCAGCGGCGCCCAGGTCAAGGCGGTGCAGCAGCTCCTCAACACCCAGGGCTACGAAGCGGGCGCCGTCGACGGGGAGTTCGGCTCGGCGACCAAGACCGCGGTGCAGGCCTTCCAGCGTGCCCGAGGACTGGACGCGGACGGCATCGTGGGCGCGAAGACCTGGACGGCCCTGCTGTCGGCCGGCGCCACCCCCGACCTGCGCCAGGGCAGCACCGGTGACGACGTCAGGCGCCTCCAGCGGGCGCTGACGGCGGCCCTCGGCTCGACCGTCTCCATCGACGGCGACTTCGGCTCCGGCACCGCCACCGCCGTACGCACCTTCCAGACCGACCACGGGCTGACGGTGGACGGCATCGTCGGTACGGCGACCTGGACGGCGCTGCAGTCGGGCAGCTGATCCACCGGCCGATCCGGCCGGGCGTGCGTCGCGGGCGGGCCGGGAGCAGGTGCCGGCCCGCTTCGGCGTGCGGGTGGAGCACCGGCAGGGTGCCGCAGCCGGCGTCGCACCCCCACCAGGACTCGCGGGACGGCCTTCAGGTCGCGCACGGCGGGTCGTACGGCAGTTGAACAACGTACCGGCTCCATTGCTGCCGGCTCAGGGCGCCGGAACTCCCGGCGCAGATACGGCTGGTGGCAGCCTCCACATCCAGGTCCCAGAGCGTGGCCACGCCTTCGTCGGTGGTGGCGGCCAGGGTACGGCCGTCCGGAGCGAACGCCAGTACGGCGACGAAACCGGTCTCCACCGTCAGCGGCAGGCCGATGGGGACAGGGTGGTCGGGATCGGTGACATTCCACAGGTTGATGGTGCCGGCGTCGGTGTGGCCGGCCGCCGCGAGCGTGCGTCCGTCGGGGCTGAACGCCACGGACCACAGGCTGCCGCCGGGCACGGTCAGGGGACTACCCCTCTTCGTCAGGTGGTTGGGGTCGGTGGCGTCCCACAGAGTGACGGTGCCGCGGCTGTTGCCGGTGGCGAGCGTGCGGCCGTCCGGGCTGAAGGCCACCCAGGTGCTGGTGGCGGCCGGCTGGTCGATCGGCTGCCCGACGCGGACCCCGGGGTCCGTCGTGCTCCACAGTCCGACTTGGCCGTTGCTGCCGTCGCCGCCGGCCACCAGCACCGTGCCGTCGGGGCTGTACGCCAGGGACTCGACGGACCTCGTTCTCGAATTGGAGATGCCGGGCGTATCGGTGGGTGCAGCGGGGTCGCTGACGTCCCACAGGGCGATCTGACCGTACTGGTCGTCGCCCGCCGCGGCCAGGGTCTTGCTGTCGGGACTGAACACCAGGGAGAAGATGAGCCCGTTCGCCCCGGTGAGGGTCTCGGGGTAGCGGACGGGATGGCTGGGATCGGAGGTGTTCCACAGCGTGACGGTGCCGCCGCTGTCGCCTGCGGCCAGGATGCGCCCGTCGGGGCTGAACGCCACGGCGTCGACCGGGTGCTCGGGGCCGGTGAGGGGATCGCCCCGGGGAGCGGGGTGGCCGGGGTCGGCGGTGTCCCACAACGAGACCGTGTCGTTCTGGTTTCCGGCGGCCAGCGTGCGCCCGTCGGGGCTGAACGCCACGGATGCCACGTTGCCGCCCGCGCCGACGATCCGGGTCGGCGGGATGCTCCACAGATCGACGTTGCCGTCGGTGTTCCCGGCGGCGAGGGTACGGCTGTCCGGGCTGAACACCACGTCGGTCACCGCGTCGACGGGACCGGTCAGCGGCCGGCCCAGAGGGCTGATGGCCCCGAGGTGGGCGACGTTCCAGAGATAGATCGAGTGGTCGGTGCTGCCGCCGGCCAGAGTACGGCCGTCGGGGCTGAACGCAACCGACATCACGGGCATGGCGGGTCCTGTCAGCGGGGTGCCCAGAGTGGCCGGGTGGCCGAGGTCCGCGACCTTCCACAGGTGGACCTTGCTGTCATTGCATCCTGCGGCCAGGGTTCGGCCATCTGTGCTGAACGCCAGGGAGTCGACGAAGGCCCCGGCCTTCAGGGAACGGCCGCGGCCGGGGTGGGCCGGATCCTCGGTGTTCCACAGACCGATGGTGCCGGCCTTGTCGTCGCATGCCGCGGCCAGGGCGTGCCCGGTGGGACTGAACGCGATGCGACGGGAGAAGACGTCGGGGCAGTCGAGGTCCAGAGGCGCCCGCACGGGGGCGGCGTCGTCGGGGCGGGTGACGTCCCACAGGCTGACGAGCCCGGCGTGCCATCCGGCGGCCAGGGTCCGGCCGTCCGGGCTGAACGCCAGTGACTCGACGGAGGTCGCGGCGTCGAATCCCAGGACCCCGGGGCTCTTCAGCCGGCCGAGCAGGACGGGGTGGCTGGGGCTGGTGAGGCTCCACAGGTCGACGAAGCCGCCGGAACCGGCGTCGCCGTTGTGGATGGTGTGGCCGCCGACGGCCAGCACCCGGCCGTCCGGGCTGAACGCGAGCGACCGGATGTCGTTCACGGAACGGTCCACGGGCACGGGTTTCCCCAGGGCCGTCGGGCGGCTCGGGTCGGAGACGTCCCACAGCCGGACGAGGTTCCGGTCGGCGTTCCCGGCCGCCAGCATGTGCCCGTCGGGGCTGTAGGCGACGGTCTGCACCGCACCTCGCGGGCCGGGAAGCCTGGTGTCCAGCGGCGTGTTCTCGGTCGTGATCAGACGGGAGGCTGCGTCCTGAGTCGGGTCCATGCGGTAAGCGGTCAAGGCGAGTTGGGCGGAGAGCGAGGGGTCGGCGGACGCCAGCTGCACGGACGCGGAGGTGACGGCGGCGGTGATGGCCCGGTCGCGGTCTCGCAGAGCCCGGTCGGCGGCGTCCCGGGCGTGGGACTCCTGCCGGAAGGCGAACACCGCCGCCAGCGACGCGGCCACCGCCAGCGCGGTGATGGTGGCGACGGCGGCGCGCCGGAGCCGTTGCCCTCGCCGCTGATGGTGGCGGGCGGCTGCCAGGAACGCCCGGGCGGATCCGCTGAGTTCCGGCCCGTGGGTCGCGGCCCAGGCGAGGGCCGACTCCAGACGGTTGCCGCGGTACAGCGCGGCCGCCTCCCGGTCGGCCTGTTCCCAGAGCGCGGCGGCCTCTTCCAGATCCTGGCGCAGGAGGTTCCCGCTCCGGTCGAGCTCGATCCAGTCGCGCAGCCGGGGCCAGGCGCGGATCAGTACCTCATGGGTCATCACCACCGTCTCCTGGTCGAGGGTCAGCAACCGGCCCCGTGTGAAGTCGTCCAGGACGCGGACGGTCGCCTCCGAGTCCGGCGAGTGCCGCAGCAGTTCGTCGTAACGGACGCGCCGACGGGTGTCGTCGGCGTCGCGTCCCACGATGACGAGCCGCAGGAACACCCACCGTGCGGCCTCCCGGCAGGGTGTCGGCAGGGTGTCGTAGAGCCGGTTCGCCGTGTTGGCGATCGCGCCCTGGATACCGCCGGTGACGCGGTATCCGTCCACGGTGAGGGTGTGGCCGTGGCGCTGTTGCCAGGTGGCCCGCAGCGCGTGTGCGAGCAGCGGCAGCCGGCCCGAGGTACTCGTGCCGACCGGTCCGCCGACCGCGCCCAGGTCCGCCAGCAGCACTTCGACCAGGCCGTCCTCGACGTCGAGTCCCACGTTGCCGGCAGGCCGGCGGATCGCGTCCTTGAGCTCGCCCTCCGTCATCGGCTCCAGCAGGACCGGTCCGGCCCTGAGCGCAGCCCGCAGCTGCGGATGGGCCGTGCACGCGGCGTAGAAGTCCGCGCGCACCCCCAGCACCACGACCGCGCCGCCCGCCGGCCGGGCCAGCCGGTCGAGAAGGTCGATGAACCACTGCCGTTCGGTCTCGTCGCCGCACGCCGTAAAGACTTCCTCGAACTGGTCGACGACGACGACCAGGCCCGCAGATCGGCTCTCCCCTGCGGACACGGGCTCACCGGCCCCGAGGATCTCGCGGAGTTCGGCGAGGCACCGTGCGGGATCGGTGCGCCACTCCGGTGTCCTGCGGCGGGCAGTCTCGGCGTCGAGCCCCGCCGCCGTCGCCAGGGCCAGCGCCGGGGACGCCGTCGGGGTCAGCACCAGCCGCGGCCAGGTGCTCGAACCCGCCACCGGGAGCCGGCCGTCGTCCAGGGCCGGCAGGACCCCGGCCGCGAGCAGGGACGACTTCCCGGCCCCCGAGGGGCCGATCAGCACCAGCGGGCCGCCCTCGCGCATGCGGGCGTCCATCCGCTCGCAGACGAGGTGGACCATGCGCTCACGACCGTGGAACCAGTGCCTGTACCGTGCGTCGAACGGGGCCAAACCCGGGTACGGGCAGAGCACTTGGTCGGATCCGGGGCCGGGCACGGTTCTGCGGCCCTCGTCGGCGAGGCGCAGGTGGAGGTCGCGGCCGGCCATGAAGACGTCGCCCCCGATCGCGCTCGCCTGCTGCGGTCTCGGCTGCCAGGGCGGCGGCCTCTCGGGGGGCGGGGCTCCGGTGCCGGTCTCGGTCACTCCCGTACGCCCCGGGTGATGGTCATGTCCCGGCCGGCCTGGAACGCGTCACCGCCATGGACGTGCGCCTCCTGCGTCAGTGAGCCGGCGATCCGCTGGTCCGGGCTTCCGCCGGCGTGGGGCCCCTCGCCGAACAGCGCGCGCAGTTCGTCGACGGCTTCCGGCCGCGAGGCCAGCAGCCGGACGAGACGGGCCTGCCACTCGGTGACCAGGAGCCCCTGCAACTCGTCACTCTCGCCGCTCTGCTGCGCGTGCAGCAACTCACCCCGGGCGTCGTCGAGTTCGACCTCGACGAGCTCCGGGTGGGCGTTCCGCCACAGCGACAGCACCGAGGATCTGACCGCGGCCCAGCCGTCCGTCGCCAACAGGTCGATCAGGCGCGCCGCGGCTGCCGATGCCAGGCCGGCGAGTTCCACACTCGTCTCCATGTCTTCTTCCTCGTCCGTTATCCGCCGTGCGCCGCGATCGCGGTCAATGTCAGATGGGAGGCGATGAACACGTGGTCGCCGCCCACCGTCCACAGGAACCCGACGTCGGGCTGTCCGGGGTCGGTGTACTTCCACCGCGCTCTGCCGGTGGCCGCGTCTATGGCCCACAGCGTCTTGGCACTGTCTGTGGCGAACACGGTGTCCGCCGAGCACTGCGCACTCTTGCCGGTGACTCTGAGGGCCGCGTTGAACATGTTGGAACTGCCCGTGTCACTGGCACCGTCGAGCGTCGCGACCCACCGGACCGTGCCGTCGGCCGTGTCCAGGGCGGCCAGGTCGCTACCGACCGCTACGTAGACGGTCGCCCCGTCCAGGCTGGCGAACGGGGCTCCGATCGTGACCTTGTCCCCGTTCTTCGACTTGAATGGCTGATGCCATTTCTCGCGACCGGTGGCCGCGTCGACGGCGGACAGGGTGTCGCCGGTGCCGGCGGCGAAGAGGAACAGCCCGGCGGCGTAGCACGTCAGTGGCCAGCCGGTGCTGAAGTAGTACTGGGATGCCTGGACGGACACCTTCCAGCCGCGGGCGCCTTTCCGGCCCGCGTCGATCATCTGGACGCGACCGGCCCTCCCGGTCGGAACGGCGGAGGTGGCCAGCAGGCGGGAACCGGTGGCAGGCACGAGCACGTTGTTGATATCGGTGCCCTTGACCTGCCAGAGCCTCTTGCCGGTCGCCGCGTCGTACGCGCGGACGAAACCGGTGGTCGGTTCATCGGTTGAGGACTTACCGTCCAGCAGGTTCAGCTGGCCGCAGAGGTACACCGTGTCACCCACGGCTGCCACATAGGTGCTCCAATACAACGCCGTGTCGGCGCCGCTGCGCTCGCCGTCGGCGAGCTGGGTGGCCCACTTCGCCTTCCCGTCGGCGGCACCGAATGCCGCCAGCAGGCCCGTCTGATCAGGTGTGTCGCAGAGCAGGTAGAACACTCCGTCCGCGTACGCCGTCGGGTAGACGAAGCTCCCCACGCCGAATTCGTTGGTCGTGTTCATCGATGCGAACGTCGACTTCCCGGTCGCGGCGTCGAGGAAGGACGTGCCGTTGCCGGTGACCACCATGACCACCTTGTCGGACGCTTCCAGGCAGGTGGGTGCGTGTTTTCCCGTGCCGGACCATTCCTTGACGGCGTCCGGTGCGGTCAGGACGATCGCTTCCGGTCCGCCCGTCGGGGACGGGGGCGCCGAGGAGGCCGAGGTCGGGCGCACGGCCCGCGAAGAGGCCGACCCCGAGGTGGGCCCGGGCCGGGCGGCCCGGCCGTCGGGGGCCGGTGACGAGTCGTCGGAGAACGCGACCGCCGCCGCGGCTCCGCCGAGCACGGCCACACCTCCCGCCAGTCCGATGATCAGGTTACGGCGGCTGACGCCCGCACCGGAAGCGGCCACCGGTTCGGGAGTGAGCGGTCCCCGGTCCCGGCTCGCGGCGGACACCGCGCCCAGCGCCGCGGTCGCGGCCGCCATGTCGGCGGTCACCGCCGGAGGCAGCCAGCTCCCCCGCAGAACAGGCAGGGACTGACGCCTCAGATAGTCCACGAGCTGCTCCGCCGTGGGCCGTTCCCCCGGTTCCGGGTACAGGCAGCCGCCGATCACCTCGCGCAGCGACACGGGAAGCGCATCCGTGTCCGGCACCCTTCCGGAAGCCGCGAACAGCACGGTCTCCCCGAGAGCTGACATGTCGTCGGCCGCCGAGGGGGCCGGGCTGCCGGTGGCTCCCGCGATCCCCATCGCCGTGATGCGGGGCCCTTCCATGGTCAGCAGCACCGAGTCCGGGTTCACCTCTCCATGGACCGCCCCGACCGCGTGGAGCACGGCAAGCGCCCGGGCGAGGCCGTCGGCGAGCGCCCGCAGAGCCGGTTCGGACAGTGGGCCGTGCCGGTCCACCGCCTGCCGGAGCGGCAACCCGGCGGTGAACCCGGTCGCCAGCCAGGGGGCGGATGCGTCGGCATCGGCATCCACCACCGGTACGAGGAAAGCACCGGACAGCGTCCTTGCCACCTCGACGGCGGCCCGGAACCGGTCCCGGAACCCCGGGTCCGCGGCGAGTCCCGGCCCCACCACGGTGACCGTGACGAGGAGCCCGTCGCCCGAGCGGGCCGTGAAGGCCTCGCTTCCGCCGAAGGCGCTCCGCCGTCCCAGCAGCGTGTACGGCCCGACCCGACGGGCCCGGTCCGCTCCTGGAAGATCCATGTCTCCGCCCCTCACGCCAGCCTGATCGTCTGGTCACGGGCCGCCTGGTAGGAGCTCCCGCCACCGGACACATGGGCCGTCATGGTCACCGGCTGATCCGCCTCGGGGGACGGTGCGCTCCCGTGCCCGGGTTCGCCCGCGGGGTCCACGCCGGACAGGAGAGCGATCACCGCATCGCCCAAGTGCGCCAGCCCGTCCGGCAGATGGGTCTCCGGGACCCGGAGGAACTGCAGGCGCGCCAGCTCCGCGATCTCGGCCGGAAGCGCCGAGGCGGCGGGCAGCATCGTCGCGTCGCCCAGAAGGACCGGAACGACCCGGTTCCCCGCCCGCAGAGCCGTCTCGATCTCCAGGCGGACCCAGTCGTGATTCCGGTCCAGGAGTCGCACACCGTCCTCGCCCCGCGCGTCGAGCCACCCCGGCCCGATCAGTACGCACATGAGCTCGCACTCGGCTGCCTGCCGCCGGAGGATCTCGGCGAAATCGGCTCCGGGCGGTATCGACGGGCCCGACTTGAAGATCTCGTCGGCACCTATGCGGTCGGACAGCGCCCGATAGACGCGTTCCCGCATCCACCGGGAGTCCGGTTTGCGGAAGCTGAGGAAGATGCTCGGCACGATTGCCCCCTCTCTGACGGGACTTGACGTACGGATCGTGCTCACCCTAGAGGTGCGGTACGCGCCCGGCTGCTATTCGCAGGGGATTGAATAGCAGCCGTGGGGCTCCGTACGCTGGTGGGTATGGACTCTGCGGACGCAGGGGGGACCGCCCCGGCGGGGAGACCGGTCGGCACGCGTCTGCCGCCTGGTGACTTCGGCGTCGTCCTGGCCGCTCTCCGGGCGCGTCGGGGGTGGAGCGTGCGCGAATTCGCCCGGCGCGCGAACGTCTCCGAAGGGCAGATCTGCAATCTGGAGAGCGGGGTGCGCAATCCGACGCCCGCGGTGGCGGCGGCGTGCGACAAGGCCTTCGGCACCGGCGGGGATCTTGTCGAGCTGGCGGGGGACGGCCGCCGCGGCGCCCGGGCCGAGGCCGTCGTCGACGCCGGACCCGTGATCGCCGGGTACGAGCGGATCCTGCGGGAGCTGAAGGACATCGGCAGGTCCAACGGGCCGAGATCCGTCACCGCTTCGATGAAGTCGATCACGCGGGTCCTCACGGACGCCGCTCCGCGCGCGGTCGGCGAGCAGCGTGCCCAGATCTGGCTGCTGGCCTCCCGGTTCGCCGAGTACACGGGATGGATGGCGCAGGAGGCCGGCAACCCCGCGGAGGCGTTGCGCTGGACCAGTATCGCCGTCCGCTGGGGTGCGGACGGCGGGGACGAGACGGTGGCCGCGTACGCCCTGGTCCGCAGGGCGTTGATCGCGCAGCACCGGGGTGACACCCGTGCGGCGATCGACTTCGCCGACCGGGCGGCCCGGCACCCGGCGGCCGGTCCGGTGATCCGTGCCCACGCCGCGCGACGGGCGGCCCAGGGGCATGCGCGCCTCGGCGAGGCGGAGGCCTGCCGCGAGGCGCTGGAGCGTTTCAGGAGCCACGCCGCCGAAGTCACCGACGCGCGGGTCCCTCACTGGGGGCCGCGCGTCGAAAACGGCAACCCCCGGCTCATCGAGGCGTCCTGCATGCTGGGTCTCCGTCGCTTCGAAGAGGCCGCCGATCTCTTCGCCGCCGAGCTCCGGTGCCTCCCGGCCGCCCCCGCGGACAGCAACTCCCGGGCCCGTTTCGCGGTCCGGCAGGCGACGGCCCTGGCCGGCATCGGCGGCCTGGAGGACGCCTGTCGGATCGTCGAGGCCGCGCTGCCCGTGATCGAGCGCATCGACTCCGCGACCGTCCGCGCGGAACTGCGCCGTTTCGTGGATCTGGCCCGGACCCGGAAAGCCGGCCCGGGCCAGATCGCCCTCCTCGACGCGTCGGCCACCCTCGCGAGCCGCTGACGGCCACCCCCTCGGGGGCCGTGCGGACACCGGTGGCCCCGCACCCCTGGCGGGGGTGCGGGGCCACCGGTGGCCATCTGCGCCGAGGCGTCACTTCAGGCCGAAGGCCCGGATGATCTCCTCGTCCACGGCGAGGCCGTCCGGGCCCTCGGCGTGCGCCTTGAGGGAGACCGAGGTGGCCCCGGTCTTCGGCGGGGTGAACGTCGCGGTCCAACTGCCGGACGCGGTCCTGCTCAGCCTGACGGTGCTCCACTTGGCGCCGTCGTCGTAACTCACCTGCAGGGAGGCGCTGGTCGCCTTCACCGCGCCGTCCAGCCATGCCTGTGTCCCGGCGCCGAGGCCGAGTTCGACCTCCTTGCCGGCCTTGACGTCACCGGCGAGGTCGGTGTCGACGTCGAAGTCCAGCTGGATCAGCGGGATGTCGCTCTGCGCGTACCCAGCCTCGCCCCCGTCGAGCTGCCCCGAGCGGAAGTCCCACTCGGTGTGGGTGCGCGTGGAGGACTTCCAGGTCTCGGCGTCGCGGCCGGAGTCGAGAACCAGGCGGTACGGCAGCTTCTCGGGCGAGAGGTCCCAGGCGTAACCGGCCCGGCCCGCGCCCTTCTTGATCAGGGTGTCACCCTGGTAGAACGCGTAGCTCGTGGTGTCGTACTCGTCCGAGGGCATCGATCCCGAGTGGCCTTCGCCCGAGTCGGTCCACGCGCTGATGTTGAACTGCATGTCGTTGTACGAGGTACGGAACGGGCCCCAGTAGCCGGTGCCGAGGCGGGGGCTCGTCACCGGGGCGAACCAGTCGTCCTTGTAGGTGCGGCCGGCCGTGTAGTCGAGCGAGGCGCTGCGCATCTCGGCGGCGGTGTCGGTGGCGTCGGCGTTGAAGACGGAGTGGTTCTCGTACCAGAAGGAGTCGCCCGGGAGCGGGGTCACCCACTCGTCGCGGACGCCCGGGAACTGCTCGTACTCGTCGAACCCGACGCCCGGGCCGTAGTCCGGGATGTCGTAGCGGTAGCCGGCACCGAGCGTCTTCTTCGCGCCGTAGAAGGTGTTCTCCACCTTGGCGAGTTGACGGGTGGACGGAGTGAACGCCAGTGAGCGGTCGGGGATGTTGCCGTCGTGGCGGTCGACCAGGTCGTAGACGTAGTCGGCGAAGTCCTTCTGGTCGACGTCGATCTTCTTGCCTCGCTGGGCGGCCCGGACCAGGGACTGGCCGGCGATCTTCTGGGCCGAGGCCACCGGGATCGCGGACTCGGTGCCCCACTCGGTGTAGGGCTCCATGAGCACGCCTCGGCCGTCGTTGACGACGAAGAGCGCCTCGGCTCCGGCGGCGACCGCGTTGGCGAGCCGGTCGGCGGGGGCGACGGCGTCGCTGCGGGTGATGACCACTGCCTTGCCCTTGGCCCGAATCCCCTTGTAGGCCGCAGCACTTCCGTCTCCGGCGTACACGGCGGCGAGCTCCTGCTCGCGGTCCTCGGCGACGACGGAGCCGACCTGCACGGTGACCGGGACGTCGTCGCCGTCGGCCGTGACGTCGATCTGTTCCTCACCCAGGCGCCAGCGGGTCAGGAAGCTGAAGGTGCCCTGGGTGACCTTCTCGGTGGGCGCGGCCCACAGCTCGTCGTAGGTCAGCGGGATCTGGTAGACGTCGCGTTGCAGCAGGCCGCTGGGGGACGTACGGGCCATGTCGTAGCGGAGCTGGCGGGTCTCGGACTCCTGCGGGGCCTTCGCGCTGATCTTGCGGGCCTTCGACGCGTCGAGGGTGATGGTCTTCGGCCCGGTGCCGAGGATGGTCTCGGGTGCGGCGAGGAAGGCGAGCGCCTTGGAGTCGGCGCGGTCACCGTCGATGTCGAGGGCGGTCCAGGCGGTGTAGTTGCCCGGGGGGAGCCGCAGAGTGGTCTCGCCGGAGACGTTGACGACGCTCAGCTGAGGGTCTTCGAGTGCGGCGAACACGACCTGTCCGTCCGTCGGTTCACCCGCCCGGTCGCGGAGCTGGATGGTGAGGTCGTAGCGCTCCTCCTCCTTGGACGCCGCGAAGCCCGTGTGGGCGACGGTGGCGCCGGTCGCGTCGGTGGCGAACACCTGGCCCGAGAAGAGGGTGCCCGCGTCGATCCTGGCCGGGTCGATGGAGAGCACGGCCTCGGCGGACGAGCCTGCCGGGACGGTCAGCTCCGGGGTGGAGAGGGTGTACGCGTCGGAGTCCGAGTCGGTCGCCAGGTGGAGCGTGACGTCCTGCTTGCCGGTGTTGGTGTACGTGATGGTCCGGCGGGCCGTCTCGTCGGAGGCGTCGTGCGGCCAGGCGTAGTCGGCGACCTCGACGGAGCCGGTGGCCTCGATCGTGGTGTCGACGGCGGCCTTGACGTCCACCCGGCCGGTTCCCTGCTCGTACGGGGTGTACGCGGTGAGCCGCTTGGACGTGCTCATCAGCGCGTCCTTGATGCGCGCGCCGGACCACTCGGGGTGGCGCTGCTTGAGGATGGCGGCGGCACCGGCGACGTGCGGGGTCGCCATCGAGGTGCCGTCCATCGACTGGTACATGCCCTCCATGCCGGGGACGGACTGCGAGGCGGCCGCGTTGATGCCGACGCCCGGGGCGGAGATGTCGGGCTTCAGACCGTGGGTGTTGATCAGGGGGCCCATGGAGGAGAAGTCGGCGCGGTTGTCCTGCTTGTCGACGGCGGCGACGGTGAGTGCCTCGGCCGCCGAGCCGGGCGCGCTGATGGTGCCGGCGCCGTAGGAGTTGCCGGCCGCGATGACGAAGAGCGGACCGCCGTTCGCCGAGAGGGCGTCGACCGCCTGGGCCATGGGGTCGCTGCCGTCGTCCGGCACCGGGGCGCCGAGGCTCATGGAGACGACGTCGGCGCCTTCGGCCTTCGCCCATTCCATCGCCTCGATGATGCCGGAGTCGGCGCCTTCGCCGCTGTTCCCGAGCACCTTGCCGATCAGCAGTCCGGCGCCGGGGGCGACGCCCTTGTTCAGCCCGTCCGACGCGGCGCCGGATCCGGCGACGGTCGATGCCACGTGCGTGCCGTGGCCGTTCTTGTCGTCCACGTCCTCGCCGGGGACAAAGCTCTTCGACTCCAGGATGCGGTCCTTGACGTCCGGGTGGTCCGCGTCGATGCCGGTGTCCAGGACCGCGACCTTGATGCCCGTTCCGTCGTACCCCTCGGCCCAGGCGGCGGGCGCGTTGATCTGCGGCACCGATTCGGAGAGCTGGGCCGTCGATCGGCCGTCGAGCCAGAGCTTGGAGAGGCCCGCGTCCAGCGAACGTGCGGTCTGTGTACGGGATATGTCGTCCCAGAAGGTGCGCGCCTCGGACTTGTCGGTGGTGAGCGCCACCGAGTGGATCGACTCCAGGGTGCGCGTCTTCCTGGCGCCGTCCGGTGTGACGGGCACCGAACGCGCGAGGGACTGCGGGTAGGTGGCGATCAGCGGGATGCCGCCGGTCCGCTCGTCGTCGTACCCCATGCCGATCAGCGCCGAGATGTTGAAGAGCCTGCGGTCGAGCTTGCCCGCGGCGAGGAGGGAGGTCGCCTCGTCGGGCAGTACGTAGAGGTCGTCGCCGGCCTGCTGGACGTGGACGCCGCCAATCGCGCCGTCCGGGCGGTCGACGGTGACGGTGCCTTGGCCGCCGGCTCCGGCACCCTCGACGTAGTGCACCACGTCACCGGTGACGAGGGTGATGTCGTGGCTCTGCGGTTCGGCCGCCTGCCGGGCATGTGCGGCCGGGGTCCGGGGGGGCGCCTGGTGGGGGGATGCCGATGCGGAACCGGCGGCGGGGAGCATGACACCGCTCACGAGCGCGACGGAGGTCGCCATGAGAAGGAGCGTGCGTCCCTGGCGAGCGGGTCTCGCCCGGCCGGAAACGGAGGGGGCTGAAAATGTCATGGTGCTGATCTACCGGCAAACGGCGGACGGCAAAGCGGTTTCGCCCTGGCAGGAAACCGCCGTGGCGACTAACCGCCAGGCACTGAGAGGGCGTTCATCGCGGCGAAGTCCAGGACCGGGACGTCCGACGGGCGGATGGGCTCGTGATGGATCGGGGTACGGGCACCGGTGAGCCGTGCGCCGCTGCCGCCGTACCGCTCGGCCACGATCTCCGCCATGATCGAGAGCGCGGTCTCCTCGGGCGTACGGGCCCCGAGGTCCAGTCCGATCGGAGAGTGCAGCCGGTCCAACTCCTGCGTGGTGATGCCCTCTTCGCGCAGCGCCGCCTCCCGCTCCCGGTGGGTGCGCCGCGACCCCATGGCACCGACGTACCCGACCGGCAGCCGCAACGCGGTCTTCAGCAGCGGTACGTCGAACTTGGGGTCGTGGGTGAGGACGCAGAGGACGGTACGCGCGTCGACCTCGGCGGTCGCGAGATAGCGGTGCGGCCAGTCGACCACGATCTCGTCGGCCTCGGGGAAGCGGGCTGCCGTGGCGAAGACGGGCCGGGCGTCGCAGACGGTGACCCGGTAGCCGAGGAACGCCGCCGCCCGGGTCAGCGCCGAGGCGAAGTCGACCGCCCCGAAGACGATCATGCGGGGCGGCGGCACGACCGACTCCACGAACACGGCGACGGGCCGACCGCTCGGCGAGCCGTCCGCGCCGACCGTGACCGTGCCGGTGCGCCCGCCCGCCAGCATGGCCCGCGCTTCCGCGACGACGGCTCTCCCGAAAGCGTCCGACTGATGTGACGTTCCGTCAATTTCGCAACCCACGGGCTCGTTCGCCGGAACGAACACGGCCTGCCCGAGGAGTTCGGCGGGGCCTTCGACGACCCGGGCGAGAGCGGCCGGCCGCCCCGCCGCGGCCGAGGCGAGAGCCGCCGCCACGACCGGGCGGGCGGCGTCACCGGCGCGGACCGCGGTGACCAGTACCTCGATGGTCCCGCCGCAGGTGAGGCCGACCGCGAAGGCGTCCTCGTCGCTGTAGCCGAACCGCTCGCGGACGGTGGTCCCGTCGTCCAGGGCCTGGCGGCACAGTTCGTACACCGCGCCCTCCACGCAGCCGCCGGAGACCGATCCCACCGCCTCGCCGTCCCGGTCGACGGCGAGTGCGGCGCCCGGCCGGCGGGGCGCGCTTCCGGTGACCCGGACGACGGTGGCGACGGCGAAGTCCCGTCCCTGCGCGGTCCATCGGTGCAGTTCGGCGGCGATGTCCAGCACGCGTCTCTCCTCTCGGGCGGTGTCGGCACTCCGGTCGGGCTCTCGGGGGACTGCGGCGGTCGCCGCACCGCGAGCCGTGATCAGGTGCCGGTGAGGTGCTCCGGGCGTACCGGGGTCCGGTTGAGCTCCAGGCCCGTCGCCGCCCGGATCGCGGCGAGTACCGCGGGGGTGGACGAGAGGGTGGGGGCCTCGCCCACACCCCGCAGGCCGTACGGGGCGTTGTGGTCGGCGAGTTCGAGTACGTCGAGAGGAATGGGCGGGGTGTCGAGGATGGTGGGGATCAGGTAGTCGGTGAAGGACGGGTTGCGGACCTTCGCGGTGACCGGATCGACGAGGATCTCCTCCATCACGGCGATGCCGAGCCCCTGGGTGGAGCCGCCCTGGATCTGTCCGGCGACTGCGAGCGGATTGAGCGCCCTGCCGACGTCCTGGGCACAGGCGAGTTCGATCACCTTCACGAGGCCCAGTTCGGTGTCCACCTCCACCACGGCCCGGTGCGCGGCGAAGGAGTACTGCACATGGCCGTTGCCCTGGCCGGTGCGCAGGTCGAAGGGTTCGGTGGGGCGGTGGCGCCACTCCAGCTCGACGTCGACCACCTCGTCGCCCAGCACGTCGGCGAGACCGGCGAGGGCCTCGCCACCGTCGGTGACCACCTTGCCGTCCTCAAGGAGCAGCTCGGCGGTGGCCCAAGCGGGGTGGTACGTACCGAACTTGGCGCGGCCCAGCTCCAGCACCCGTTCCCGGACGGCCTCGCAGCTGTTCTTGATCGCACCGCCGGTGACGTACGTCTGGCGGGAGGCCGAGGTGGAGCCGGCCGAGCCGACCCGGGTGTCGGCGGGCTGGATGGTGACCTGGTCCACGCCGAGTTCGGTGCGGGCGATCTGGGCGTGCACGGTGACTCCGCCCTGCCCGACCTCCGCCATCGCGGTGTGCACGGTGGCGACCGCCTCGCCGTTGATGACCTCCATCCGGACCCGGGCGGTGGAGTAGTCGTCGAAGCCCTCGGAGAAGCCGACGTTCTTCAGCCCGACCGCGTACCCGACGCCCCGCACGACGCCTTCCCCGTGCGTGGTGTTGGAGAGCCCGCCCGGCAGCGCGCGTACGTCGACCGAACCGGCGCCCGACACCGGGTCGGCGGTCAGCCACTGGCGTTCGGGCGGCAGCGGGCGGGACCTGACGCGGCGCAGGAGTTCGGCGACCGGCGCGGGCGAGTCGCAGGGCTGCCCGGTGGGCAGCAGGGTGCCCTGCTCCATGGCGTTGATACGGCGGAACTCCACCGGGTGCAGGCCGAGTTCGGCGGCGAGCTTGTCCATCTGGGCCTCGTAGGCGAAGCATGCCTGGACGGCCCCGAAGCCGCGCATCGCCCCGCAGGGAGGGTTGTTGGTGTAGAGGGCGATCGCCTCGATGTCGACGTCGTCCACGGCGTACGGTCCCACCGAGAGCGAGGCCGCGTTGCCGACGACGGCCGGGGAGGACGAGGCGTAGGCGCCACCGTCCAGCACGATGCGGCACTTCACGTGGGTCAGCTTGCCGTCGCGGGTGGCGCCGTGCTCGTAGGTGAGCCTGGCGGGGTGGCGGTGCACATGGCCGAAGAAGGACTCGAAGCGGTTGTAGACCATCTTGACGGGCTTGCCGGTGCGCAGCGCGAGCAGGCAGGCGTGGATCTGCATGGACAGGTCCTCGCGTCCTCCGAAGGCCCCGCCGACGCCGGAGAGCGTCATCCGGATCTTCCCTTCGGGGAGGCCGAGGACGGGAGCGATCTGCCCCAGGTCGGAGTGGAGCCACTGGGTCGCGACGTAGAGGTCGACGCCGCCGTCCTCGGCGGGGACGGCCAGTCCGGACTCGGGGCCGAGGAATGCCTGGTCCTGCATGCCGAAGATGTACTCACCGCGCACGACCACGTCCGCGCGGGCCGCCGCGGCCGCCGCGTCGCCGCGCACGATCGGCTGGCGGTGCACGACGTTGGGGTGCGGGACGTGACCGCTGTGGTGGTCGTCGCGGCCCTCGTGGAGCACGGGCGCGCCAGGGGCGGTGGCGGACGCCTCGTCGGTGACGACGGGGAGTTCGGCGTAGTCGACGCGGATCTTCGCGGCGGCGCGGCGGGCGGTCTCGGGGTGGTCGGCGGCGACCAGCGCGACCGGTTCGCCGTGGTGGCGGACCCGGCCGTGGGCCAGGGCGGGGGTGTCCTTGATCTCCAGGCCGTAGTTCTTCATGGCGGCGGGCAGGTCGTCGTGGGTGAGGACCGCGTACACGCCGGGGGTGGCGAGCGCCTCGGAGATGTCGATGGAGCGGATCTCGGCGTGGGCGGTGGTGGAGCGCAGGGTGTGGCCCCAGAGCATGTCCTCGTGCCACATGTCGGAGGAGTAGGCGAACTCCCCCGTGACCTTGAGGGTGCCGTCGGGACGCGGGGTGGACTCGCCGATCCCGCCCCGGGTGCGTGCGCCCTGGGTGAGGCCGACCGGGGTGCCGATGGTCGTCATGGGCGTACCGCCTGTCCGGAGCGGGCGGCCGCGAGGCGGACCGCGTCGAGGATCTTCTCGTAGCCGGTGCAGCGGCAGAGGTTGCCGGAGAGCGCCTCGCGGATGTCCTGGTCGGACGGTGAGGGCCGTTGTTCGAGCAGTTCGTCGGCGGCGACCAGGAGTCCGGGGGTGCAGAAGCCGCACTGCACCGCTCCGGCGTCGACGAATGCCTGCTGTACGGGCGAGAGCGGGGGGCCGTCCGGTCCCGGCGCGGCCTGCCAGGAGCGCGCTTCGTCGAGGCCGGTGCCGCAGCCCCGGGCCGCGCAGCCGTCTCCGGGGTGGGCGGCGTCGCGGTGGCGGGCGTAGTCGGCGAGCCCTTCGACGGTGACGACCTCGCGTCCCTCGGCCTGCCCGGCGGCGACCAGGCAGGCGCAGACGGGCACCCCGTCGAGGCGGACGGTGCAGGAGCCGCACTCGCCCTGCTCGCAGGCGTTCTTGGAGCCGGGCAGGCCCAGGCGCTCGCGCAGGACGTACAGGAGGGACTCGCCCTCCCAGACGTCGTCCGCCTGTTGCGGCCGGCCGTTGACGGTGAAGTGGACGCGCATGGTCAGCGGGCTCCTTCGGGGGTGCGCTCGGTGCGGTACTGCTCCCAGGTCCAGCCGAGGGTGCGGCGGGCCAGGACGCCGACGGCGTGGCGGCGGTAGCGGGCGGTGCCGCGGACGTCGTCGATCGGGTTGCAGGCGCCGGAGGCGAGGACGGCGAACTCGCGGGCGACGGACGGGGTGATGATGTCGCCGCTCTCCCAGAAGCCGCCCTCGTCGAGCGCGGCGTTCAGGAACTCCTCGGCGGCCCGGGCGCGGACCGGGGTGGGTGCGGCGGAGCCGATTCCGGTGCGCACCGTGCGGGTCCGCGGGTGCAGGGCGATCGAGAAGGCGCAGACGGCGATGACCATGGCGTTGCGGGTGCCGACCTTGGAGAACTGCTGCGGGCCGTCGGCCCTGGCGATGTGCACGGCGCGGATGAGTTCGTCGGGGGCCAGGGCGTTGCGTTTGACGCCGGTGTAGAAGTCGTCGATCGGGATCATCCGGGTGCCGCGTACGGACACCGCCTCGACCTCCGCGCCCGCGGCGAGCAGCGCCGGGTGGGCGTCCCCGGCCGGGGACGCGGTGCCGAGGTTGCCGCCGACCCCGCCCCGGTTGCGGATCTGCGGGGAGGCGACGGTGTGCGAGGCGATGGCCAGCCCGGGGAGCTCGGTCCGCAGGTGTTCCATGATCGCGCTGTACGGCACCGAGGCACCGAGGCGTACGGTCCGCTCCGAGACCTCCCACTCGGAGAGTTCACCGATCCGGCTCAGGTCGAGGAGGTGGTCGGGGCGGCGGTGGTCGAAGTTGATCTCGACCATGACGTCCGTCCCGCCCGCGAGAGGTACGGCCGCGGGGTGCTCGGCCTTGGCGGCGAGCGCGTCCTCCCAGGCGGCGGGTCGAAGGAAGTCCATGAGTGGCTCTCTTCTCGGTGGGCTGCGCACGGTGGAAGGACCCGCGTGGGGCCGGGCAACGGTCGCCCGTCATCAGTTGTTGACGCAGGGTGGCTCCCAGTACACAAGCCGTGCTCCAACCGGTGCAGTCACCGAAACAATGAAGGAGTTGGCTGGCCTCCTCGCTCGTCTTGTAGATTCGAACGAATGGTGAGGGTCGGAAACCTCGCCGCAATTCACAGGACTCCTGGCACTACGGAATACAGATCGGCGGCAACGAGATGCGGCTGCGCGCACTGCTGGACACGGACGCGCTGGGGCTGCGGCTGCTCGGCGGCGACGACGAGCTGGACCGTCCGGTCCGGGGCGTCATGACGACGGACCTGCGCGACCCGAGCCGCTACCTCTCCGGCGGCGAGCTCGTGCTCACCGGGCTGGCCTGGCGCCGTGACGCCGCCGACTCCGAGCCCTTCGTACGGATACTCGCCCACGCCGGGGTCAGCGCGCTGGCGGCGGGCGAGGCCGAGCTCGGTCCGATACCCGACGACCTGGTCGAGGCGTGCCGGCACCACCGCATGCCGCTCTTCGCGGTGAACGAGACGGTTGCCTTCGCGACGATCACCGAATACGTCGTGCGGCAGGTGTCGGGCGAGCGGGCCGGGGACCTGGCCGCCGTCGTGGATCGGCACCGCAGGCTGATGACCTCGGGCCCCGCGGGCGGCGGACCCGAGGTGGTCCTCGACCTGCTCGCCGGAGATCTGTCCCTGTCGGCGTGGGTGCTCTCCCCCACCGGGCGCCGGATCGCGGACGCCGGGAAGCCGCTGCCCGGCCCGGTCGCGGCCGCTCTCGCGGGCCGCCACCTGGCGGCGGCCAGGACCGGCCGCCGGGGGCCGCACGCGGCCTCGGTGGACGGCACCACCTACGCGCTCTTCCCGATCCGGAACACCGGCCGGGGCGCCGCACCCGCCCCGCAGGACCCGCGCGGGTCCGCCCTCTCCGAGTGGCTCCTCGCGGTGGAGGCCGACCCGGGCGACTGGCCCGAGGCCCGGCTGGACCTGCTCCAGGGGGTCACCCAGCTGATCGCGGTCGAGCGCGACCGGCGCGACGCCGCGCGCACGGTGCGGCGCAGGCTCGCCCAGGAGGTGCTGGAGCTCGTGCAGACCGGTGCCGTCCCGGCCGAGATCGCGGCCCGGCTGCGGGTCGCGGCGCCGGTGCTGCTGCCCGGCCTCGGTACCGCACCGCACTGGCAGGTCGTGGTGGCGCGGGTGGAGTGGGAGGCCGCCGAAGGCACCGCGGGTTCCCCGGCCCGCAGCGCGGCGCAGAACCACACGGACGGGGCCGGCGGCGCGGTGGCCCAGGCGCTGCTGGAGGAGATCCTGGTAGATCCGGCGGTCACCGGGCCGGATTCGGCGGACCGGATAGCGGTGGCGTACACGGAGGACGAGGCCGTCGCGCTCGTACCGCTGCCCGCGGTCTCTCCGGCCGGGCCGGTGCCCGGCGAGGGACCCGACGGCGACGGTGTCGACGGGCCCGACGGGCCGGCCCTCGGGACGGACCCCGCTCTGCGGGCGAGCGTCCTGCTGGACGCGGTCCGCGAACCGCTCTCGGCCGGACTCGCGGAGGACGGCCGGCTCACCCTGGGCGTCAGCGCGGCCGTCCACTCGGCCGAGGGGCTGCGCGGCGCGCTGGAGGAGGCCCGGCACGCCCGCCGGGTCGCGGCGGCCCGCCCGGGCCGGGTCTGCGCGGCCGGCCACGACGAGCTGGCCTCGCACGTACTGCTGCTGCCGTTCGTTCCGGACGACGTGCGGCGGGCCTTCACGGCTCGGCTGCTGGACCCGCTGCGGAGCTACGACCGGCGCCATCGCGCCGAGCTGATCCCGACCCTGGAGGCGTTCCTGGAGTGCGACGGCTCCTGGACGCGCTGCGCGGCCCGCCTCCACCTGCACGTCAACACGCTGCGCTACCGCGTCGGGCGTATCGAGCAGTTGACGGGTCGCGACCTCTCCCGGCTGGAGGACAAGCTCGATTTCTTCCTCGCCCTGCGCATGAGCTGACCTTTGTCGGCCTTGCCGGTCAATGCCCGGGCCCCGCAAGGCCTGTCCCCGTTTGTGAAATCTTTCACCTGAACCTGGCCCGCCCTCTTGGCCGGGCTGCCGATCCGTGCTGAGATGCGCCCACACTCAACAGCTCAATGGCGCGCTCGGGGAGGCAATGTGGCGTACACCGCCATGTCTGGGTCCGGAACGACAGCCGATGACGAACCTCCTCTCCTGACCGCGGTGTGGCGGCTGCGCTCCCGCGCCTGCTGGACGGACGCCGCCGCGCTGCTCGGGCCCAGCGCCGCGACCGACCCGGCCGCCGCCCTGCAGCGCACCACCCTGCTGACCGAGCGCTGTCTCTACACGACCGAGGGGTGGACCGACGCCGAGGAGGCCCTGCGGGCGGCCGAGGCACTCGCCCGGGACAACGCCGAGCGGGGAGCGGCCGCCTGCGAGCGCGGTTACCTCGCGTACGCCTCGACCCTGCTCGGCATCCGCGACCGGGCCGACGAAGCGTCCGTGGCCCTGAGCCGCGCAGCGGCCCTGCTCGCCCCCGACGCGCCGGGCCGGCCCCTGCTGGACTTCCGGCGCGGGCTGATCGCCCAGAACATCGCCCGGGCGCCCGATTCCGCGCGGGCCGCCTTCCGGCGGGCGCACGCGGGCGCCACCGCCCGGGGGGACGCGTTACTTCTCTCCTTCACCTGGCGCCACCTGGCGTCCCTGGCCCTGAGCGAGGGGAACCCGACGGAGGCGCGCCACGGCTTCGCCGAGTCGCTGCGGATAAGGGAGGAGCTGGGCTACCTCGTCGGTACGGCCCCCGCGCTGATCTCCCTCGCGGAGACCGAGACGGAGCCGGTGGCCACCCGGCTGCGGGCCGAGGCGGGCCGCCTCTTCCGGCTGCTGGGCGGCGTCCCCACCTGGCTCGCCCCGCTGCTCGACGAGCCCCCGGAACCGGAGGTCGCCGCGGCGAACTGAGCCGTCCGGCCCGGTCCGCCGGCGGGCGCACGTCTCAGGCGTCCGCCGGGGACCGGTAGTGCTCCGCGACCAGGGCGCGTACGGCCGTCAGGTCACGGTCGGTCAGCGCGTCCAGGAGCGCGGTGTGCTGTGCCGCGTCGGCCCGCAGGTTCGCGGGACGGCCAGGGGCGGTCCCGGGCAGCGGTCCCGGGCAGCGGCGGTGGAGGTCGTCGGCGAGGGCCACCAGCTGATCGTTCCGGGCGAACCCGAGCAGGGCCCGGTGGAAGGCGCGGTCGCTCTCCGTGTAGGCCGAGCGGTCGCCGGTCGCCGCCGCGGCGACCGTGGCCTCCGCCAGCGGCCGGAGCGTCCCCCAGCGGCAGGCGGGCACGGTCCGGGCGAGCCGCAGCACCACGGGGGCCTCCATCAGCGCGCGGACCTCGGCCAGTTCGGCCAGTTCGCGCGGGCCGCGCTCGACGATGCGGAAGCCGCGGTTCGGCACGACCTCCACCGCCCCCTCCGCGGCCAGCCGTTGCATCGCCTCGCGCACCGGGGTGGCGGACACTCCGAAGCTCGCGCCGAGCGCGGGGGCCGAGTACACCCGCCCCGGGACGAGCTCCCCGGCGGCCAGGGCGTCCCGCAGGGCGCCCAGGACCTGCCCCCGTACGGAGTAACGGTGGACGGGCGGCGGTACGGCGGCCTCGCCGTGGACGTGTTCGACCCGCGCCGGACCGCGTCCGGCCTGCACGGGCACCCGGGGGGCCGTACCGGTCGCGAACACCTCGAACGCCCCGGAGGCCCCGGGCCGCTCAGCCCCGGGCCGCTCAGCCGGGTACGCGACGTGCGCGGGGGCGTCCCGCCGCGTTCTGCCCTGCTCCACCGGTCCTCCTCGTGCCCGTCCCGTTCCCGCTCGCGTCGTCCCGCTCGGACGGGGCCACCCGTGCACGATAGGCGCAAGGACCCCCAGGTTCATACGTCGATCACTTCGGGTAAGGTAAGCCTTGCCTGTCAATGCTCGTGATTCGGTGGTCCCGCATGACCGTTCCCACGGTGCCCGTCGGCACCACCGCTCCGGCCTCCCCGGTGACGTCCGCCTACGCGCGCCTCGCCGAGGTCTTCCCCGGCATGCGCACCGACGTGCTCGACACGGCGGCTCCCCTGCCCTCGGGCTCCGGCTGGGTGCGCGCGGACGAGCTCGCCTCGGGCGGCGCCGCGGTCGACACCTTCCTGGAGTGGGACGAGGCGCAGATCCAGCGCGACTACCAGCAGCGGGCCCGCCCGGACGTGGTGGCCGGCTTCGGGCTCCACCGGTACGCCTGGCCCGCCTGCCTGCTGGTGACCCTGCCCTGGTTCCTGCACCGGCGGGTGCCGCGGGTCCAGGTCGAGGACGTGGCGTTCCAGCGGGCACTGGGCCACTTCGCGGTCCGCGTACGCGGCTTCTCCTGCCTTCCCGACGACCCGGCCGCCTCGCACCCCGACGCGCACGTGGTGCCGGACGAGGCGGCGCTCCGGGCCGAGGTACTGGCCTCCGTGGCCGCGCACATGGGCCCGGTCCTGGAGGGCTTCGGACCCCGCATGCGGCGCGGGATGCGGGCGCTGTGGGGCATGGCCACGGACGAGATCGTCGAGGGCCTCTGGTACATCGCCCACCTGCTGGGCGAGGAGACCCGGGCGATGACCGAACTGGAGCGCCTGCTCCCCGGCGCCACCAAGCCGTACGTCGGAGCGGCCGGCTTCCGCGAGCTGACCGGCCCCAACGGCGAGTCGCTGCCCACCCGCGACCGCGCCAGCTGCTGCCTCTTCTACACGCTGCGCCCCGAGGACACCTGCGTGACCTGCCCGCGCACCTGCGACAGCGACCGGGTGAAGAGGCTCGCCACGGCCCCCTGATCGACACCACCCGCACGAGGGACTCCCTCTCGAATACAACTCTTCGACCTCGTGCGGCAGTTCGACAGAAATGCGGTCACCTGTACGCCCAAGTCCCCCCGAAGGCGTGCTCTTGCCCCGAATCCGCTTGAGGCGGGCGGAAGTTCCGTCACGATGGCGTCCGAAACGACCTACGTGATCCGAGGAACCGCGCATGAGACTGACCGACATGTCGCTCGACTGGCTGCTTCCGGGCGCCGTGCTGCTCGTGGGAGTCATGGCGGCGGTGACGGTGGTCGCACGCGGCAAGCGTGCCGCCGGCAAAGCCTCGGCCGACGACACCTGGGAGCGCAGCGAGGACCGCCGCCGGCGCAAGGAGGCGCTCTACGCCACCGCCTCCTACATCCTGCTGTTCTGCTGCGCGGCGGTCGCCGCCGCGCTCTCCTTCCACGGACTCGTCGGCTTCGGCCAGCAGAACCTCGGCCTCGGCGGAGGCTGGGAGTACCTCGTCCCCTTCGGCCTCGACGGTGCGGCCATGTTCTGTTCCGTACTGGCCGTACGGGAGGCGAGCCACGGAGACGCGGCGCTCGGGTCCCGGCTGCTGGTGTGGACGTTCGCCGGTGCGGCGGCCTGGTTCAACTGGGTCCACGCACCGCGCGGTTTCGGCCACGCGGGTGCCCCGCAGTTCTTCGCGGGGATGTCGCTCTCGGCGGCGGTGCTCTTCGACCGGGCGCTGAAGCAGACCCGCAGGGCCGCACTGCGCGAACAGGGCCTGGTTCCGCGGCCGTTGCCGCAGATCCGGATCGTCCGCTGGCTGCGCGCGCCCCGGGAGACCTTCGACGCCTGGTCGTTGATGCTCCTCGAAGGGGTGCGCACCCTGGACGAGGCGGTCGACGAGGTGCGCGAGGACCGTCGCGAGCAGGAACAGGACCGCATCCGCAGGCGGGACCAGGTCAAGCTCGACCGGGCGCGCATCAAGGCGCTCAACCGGCAGAACCGGGCCTGGAGCAGGGGCCGGGGCGGCCGCCAGGTGGACGCGCCCGCCCTGCCTCCTTCGCCGGCCTCGGACCGGCCCGCCGTGGAACCCGCCACGACCGAACCGGGACAGCTGCCGCTGCGGCCGAGGCCGCCCCTGCAGGCCGTCGCCGGTTCGCAGCGGACTACGGGTGAGGCCACCCCGAAAGGCGGCGCGCCGGGATCCGCGGGCGAGCCGCTGACCGTCGATCTCACCGCCGAGGACGACACCCAGGCACTGCCGCGACTCGACTCACTGGAGCGCAAACTCAAGGATCTTGAGCAGCAGTTCGGCTGAGCGATCGGGTAACTCCCCTGCACAGGTGGGCCGGGCCGGAAGCTGAACGTCCCTGAGCCGAACCCCTGCGCGGTCGGCCGGGCCGGTTCCGTCCGGCCCGGCCCACCGCGCGTCGCGGGACGGCCTTCAACCGGCCACCTCGAACCAGACGATCTTGCCCAGCGACTGCGCTTCCACCCCCCAGGTGTCCGCGAGGCTCCGCACCAGAATCAAGCCCCTGCCGTGCGTACCGTCGTCGGCGTTCGGTACGTACGACTGGGGCATTCCGGACGCGAAGTCACGCACCTCCACCCTGACTCTCGCCCCCTCGACCGTGGCCGTGACGGCCGCGCCGTTGCGGGTGTGGATCAGTGCGTTGGTCAGCAGTTCGCTCAACAGCAGTTCCGCGGTCTCCACGGACTCGGTGCCGATCCGGGGACGGAGGAAGTCCCGGAGATCACGCCGGACCTTCCCGACCTCGGAGCTGTCCGTGTGCCCGAGACGGCGGTACAGGGAATCGCCCTGCCCCTCTCCCCCTCCGGGGGACCGCCCACCGCGTCCGCGGTGCCCGGCCTTGTCGTGACGTTCCATCATGTCCCCCGCCCGCACGCCGATTCAGCCTCCTTCTGCCTCGATCCCTCGAACGTCCTCACGGAATGCATGCCCCGTCACCGTGCGATCACGCGTTGTCGCGCACGGCGGTGCCGACGGGCGGCGCCATTGGTTAACTTCCAGAAAACTTCGCTGAGTTGCCGTTGACGCAGAGGGATCTACGCGCGTCATCATAGGGCCCATGAGAATCCCCCCACGGGTCATCACCCTCGGCGGCACCGCCGCCCTCCTGTCCGCGCTCGTCGTCGGCGCCCCGGCGTCGGCCGCCGCCGCGGACCGCTCCCCCACACCCGCCGCGGTGTACGCCTCCTCCCCGGCGTACACCGCCTCCTCCCTCCACACCCTGTTCTCCGCGGCTTCGGTCGGCAGCATCTGCTATTCCGACCTCCCGTCCCAGGCCCACGACACGCTCGACCTGATCGACGCAGGGGGCCCGTTCCCCTACTCGCAGGACGGCGTGGTGTTCCAGAACCGCGAGGGCGTCCTGCCCAGTCATGCCTCCGGCTACTACCACGAGTACACGGTCGTCACGCCGGGCTCCTCCACCAGGGGCGCACGACGGATCGTCACCGGATCGGCAGTGGAGGACTACTACACCGCCGACCACTACGTGACCTTCGACCTGGTCGACCACGGCTGCTGACCGTCACCGTCACCACGACACCCGGTTCCGGTCCGCGCCGCCGCCCCCCACCGGCGACGCGGACCCCCGGGTTCGCCGTCCTCAGGGCCGGGGCACGTTGCGCAGGTTGGAGCGGGCCATCTGGAGCATCCGGCCCACCCCTCCGTCCAGCACGATCTTGCCGGCGGAGAGCGCGAAGCCGGTGACCATGTCGGCGCTGATCTTCGGCGGAATGGACAGGGCGTTGGGGTCGGTGACGACGTCCACGAGTGCCGGGCCCTTGTGCTTGAAGGCGTCCCGCAGGGCGCTCTCCAACTGCTTCGGTTTCTCCACCCGGACGCCGTAGGCGCCGGCCGCGCGGGCCACCGCGGCGAAGTCCGGGTTCTTGTTGGTCGTACCGAACGAGGGCAGCCCGGATACCAGCATCTCCAACTCCACCATGCCGAGCGCGGAGTTGTTGAACAGGACGACCTTGACCGGCAGGTTGTACTGGACGAGGGTGAGGAAGTCGCCCATCAGCATGGAGAATCCGCCGTCGCCGGACATCGAGACGACCTGGCGGTTGCGATCGGTGAACTGGGCGCCGATCGCCTGGGGCAGGGCGTTGGCCATCGAGCCGTGGCTGAACGAACCGATGACCCTCCGCTTGCCGTTGGGCGTCAGATAGCGGGCGGCCCAGACGTTGCACATCCCGGTGTCGACGGTGAACACCGCGTCCTCGTCCGCGATGTCGTCAAGGACCGAGGCCACGTACTCCGGGTGGATCGGTACGTGCTTCTCGACCTTGCGGGTGTACGCCTTGACCACGCCTTCCAGCGCGTCCGCGTGCTTCTTCAGCATCCGGTCGAGGAACTTGCGGTCACTCTTCGGCTTCACCCTCGGCGTGAGACAGCGCAACGTCTCACGCGCGTCCCCCCAGATCGCGAGATCGAGCTTGGAGCGCCGCCCCAGCCGCTCCGGCCGCACGTCGACCTGGACGATCTTCACGTCGGTCGGCAGGAAGGCGTTGTACGGGAAGTCGGTGCCGAGCAGGATCAGCAGGTCACACTCGTTGGTCGCCTCGTAAGCGGCGCCGTAGCCGAGCAGTCCACTCATGCCCACGTCGTACGGATTGTCGTACTGGATCCATTCCTTGCCGCGCAACGCGTGGCCGACCGGCGACTTCACCTTCTCGGCGAACGCCATCACCTCGGCGTGCGCGCCCGCCGTACCGCTGCCGCAGAAGAGCGTCACCCGCTTGGCCTCGTCGACCATCCGACAGAGCTTCTCGATCTCCTCGTCGCCCGGACGCACGGTGGGCCGCGAGGTGACCAGGGCGTGCTCGATCGATTTCTCCGGTGCCGGCTGGGAGGCGATGTCACCGGGCATGGAGACGACGCTGACGCCGCCCCGGCCGATGGCATGCTGGATCGCCGTCTGGAGAAGGCGCGGCATCTGCTGCGGGTTGGAGATCATCTCGTTGTAGTGGCTGCACTCCTGGAAGAGCAGCTCCGGATGGGTCTCCTGGAAGAAGCCGAGTCCGATCTCGCCGGAGGGGATGTGCGAGGCGAGGGCGAGCACGGGCGCCATGGACCGGTGGGCGTCGTACAGTCCGTTGATCAGGTGGAGGTTGCCGGGGCCGCAGGAGCCGGCGCAGGCCGCGAGGTCGCCGGTGATCTGTGCCTCGGCACCGGCCGCGAACGCGGCGGTCTCCTCGTGCCGGACCTGGATCCACTCGATTCCCGAGTTCCGCCGCACGGCGTCGACGACCGGGTTCAGGCTGTCGCCGACGACCCCGTACAGCCGCTTCACTCCCGCCCGTACGAGAATGTCGACGAACTGCTCCGACACGTTCTGCTTGGCCATGGGAATGCGCCCTCTCTGCCCGTGCTCCGTGCACGCTCGGCTGTCCGGACTCCGGAACACGAAACTTCCGAACCCCCGGCAATCGCAGCCGGACGGTCTCCGCAGTCCATCAACCCATGGCGCGCGCGGTTACGCCTCCCAGACCGCGGCGGCCGTCCGGTCGTCCGCGTACCCCTCGACGCGGATCTGGAGGTCCGCGAGGAACTCGGCGAGGCCGGGAGTGCCTTCGGGCCCCCAGCGCGCGGCGAGCTCCCCGGCGAGGGCCGGCTCGGCGCGCATCGGTTCGGCGAGGCCGGGGGAACAGAGCAGCAGCGTGTCGCCCGAACGGGCCACGGAGGCGCGGAACCTGAAGGGTTCCGAAGGCGGTGGCACCGGATCCTCGATGTACGGCCCCGGGGGCGTCACGATCTGGAGGTCCAGGGTGAGACGGTCCTCGGGTACGCCGATGTCGCGCGGTGGGGAGCCGTAGCCGACGACCGCCTCACCGGTGGCCGCCCCGCCCTCGGGGAGAGCCGGTTCGAGGTCCTGCCAGACACCGTCGCGGAGCCGGAAGAGGCCACCGGCGCCGACGCCGAAGAAGACCCGGGTACGGCACCGCGGGTCGGCGGAGAGCAGCAGGCAGCGCAGTCCGACCGAGTGCTCCCGCGGGTCCAGCCCCAGTTCGGCCGCCCGGGACCTGAGCTTGCCGTACGTGCGGTCGGTGAGCCGGTGCAGTCCGGACTTCAGGTCGCCCCGGCGTCCGGCCCGGATGTCCTCGGAGAGGCGGGCGTGGCTGCGGCCGACCGCGCCGCCGATCCAGCGGCAGGCGTCCGCCGCCGCGAGGTGCGCCCCCTCGGCGCCCCGGGTACCCCGGGCGACGGCGATCAGTACGAGGCCGCCCTCGCCGCCGCCGAACCGGGCGGTGAGCAGCGCGTCGCCCCGGGGCTCGCCGCGGAACCGGGCCGCGTCGCCGCGCACGGAGACGGTGCGGAGCGTGTAGGTGCCGTACCGGGCGCCGTCGAGGACGGTGTCGGGGACGAGTCCGTCGAGGTTGAGCGGGGTGGTGGCCGGCAGGGTGGCGGGCTCGGCCTCGAAGGCCGGCGGGTGCTCCCCGAGGTGTCCGGGCGCGGCCGGCCGGCGCCCGGTGACCGGGAGCGGCCCGTCCTGCGGCGCGGGGCCCCTGGCATGCCTGCCACCGGCCGTCTCGCTCCGGCTCTCCGCCGCGGCCGGCTCCGGCTCCGGCTCCGGCTCCGGCGGAGGTACGGGCACGGCGAAGGTGCGGGGTCGCGGTGGCCCGGCGGGCGTCTCCCAGGGGGCCGAGAACCGGACGCTTCCGGGCGGCGCGGCGGGGCGCGGACCGGCAGCGGGGCTCGGCGGCACGGCGGGGCGCGGCGGGACGGGGCTCGGACCTGTGGGAATCGGACCGTCAGCAGAGCCCGGCGGCTCGGTGCGGGGGGCCGACGGGCGTTGCGGCGCGGGCGACACCGCGGCCGACCAGGCGTCCGTGATCACGGACGCCTGGTGGTCCTGGTCCGCGAGGAGGGCCTCCTCGTCGTCGGCCCCGACCGGGAGCGCGACGGTCCTGAGGCCGGTCCGCGGGTCCGCCTCCGCGTCGAGGCCGTCGTCGGCGTACGGGTCGGCCGGGTCGTACGGGTCGGCGGGGTCGTACGGACCGGGGTCCGCATCGGCGTACTGGTCGTACGGACCGGGCTCCGCATCGGCGTACCGGTCGGGGTCGGCGTACGGGCCGGCCGGGTCGTCACCGTACGCCCCCACGTCCGACGGGGCGTCCGACGGGGCGTCCGACGGGGCGTCCGACGGGCCCGGTGGCGTCGGCGAACCCACCGCGTCCGCCGCGGAGTCGAAGCGGTCGTCCAGGCTGTCCCGCACGGAGGCGGGTCCGGTGTCCGGCGCGGCGCCGTCGTAGAGCTTGCGCCACCACTCGTCCTCGTGGGCGGTGGAGTTCTCCCCCTGCTGACTCATGCCCTCATTGTCCACCGCGAACGGCGGACCAAACCGGGTCGCCGCGAAAAAACGTGCCCCGGCCTGGGTCCGCCGGGCTGCCCCACCCCCCACGGGAAGGGCGCCCGGCGGACCGGCCCCGGCGACCCGGGCGACGGTCCGGCGCGTGTCGGCCCGTGACGCGTAACAGCCCTCGGGTGATGCCACCTTGGCAGGGGGGCCACCTGTACGGGGATGATGGGCGCGGCGGGTTTGCGCCGTGGCCGTTTCCCGCCACGGCGGGTCGGCCGGTGCAGGTGATGGGTGATTCGCAACGCCCGGGGAGGGTCCGAGAAGAATGCTGAGTGCCATAGGTCTCGACGAACGACAGGAAGCCGCCTACCGTGCGCTGGTTGCCCTGGGAGCGGCCGAACTCCCTCATCTTGCGCACCGTTTGGGCCTTCCGGAGGCGGAGACCGAGCGGACCCTGCGCCGTCTGGAGCAGCAGGGGCTCGCGGCGCAGTCGTCCGCCCGGTCCGACCGGTGGGTGGCGGCGCCGCCGGGCGTCGCGCTGGGCGCCCTGCTGATCCAGCAGCGGCACGAGCTGGACCAGGCGGAGCTGGCGTCCGCGCTGCTGGCGGCCGAGTACCGGGCCGAGGCGAGCGAACCGACCGTGCACGACCTGGTGGAGGTGGTGACCGGAGCGAGCGCGGTCTCCCAGCGCTTCCACCAGTTGCAGCTCGGCGCGGTCTTCGAGGTCTGCGCGCTGGTGACCGGGAAACCGATCGCGGTGAGCGGCGTGGACAACGAGTCCGAGGAACGGGCCGCCTCGCGCGGGGTGGCGTTCCGCGTGATCGTCGAGCGCGAGATGCTGTCGCTCCCGCAGGGCATCACGGAGATCGCGACCGCGCTGAGCCGGGACGAGCATTGCCGGGTGGTGGAGCGGGTGCCGACCAAGCTGGTGATCGCGGACCGGGCCCTGGCAATGGTGCCGTTGACCGGCCGGAATGCCGAGCCCTCGGCCCTGGTCGTCCACGCGAGCGGGCTGCTGGAGTCGTTGATGGGTCTGTTCGAGGCCGTCTGGCGCGAGGCGGTGCCGCTCCGGCTGGGCGAGCGGGGGGCCCTGAAAGAGGGCGAGAGCGGTCCCGACTCCACCGATCTGGAGATCCTGTCCCTGCTGCTCGCAGGGCTGACGGACGCGAGCGTCGCCAAGCAGTTGGAGCTGGGGCTGCGGACGGTGCAGCGCCGGGTGAAGGGGCTGATGGAGCTCACGGGGGTGTCGACCCGGCTCCAGCTCGGCTGGCACGCGTACGAGCGCGGCTGGGTGGCCCGTATCCACCCCCGGTCCTGATCCCCCGCCCCGGTACCCGCTCCCGATCCCCCGCCCCGGGTCCCCGGTCCTGGTCCCCGGCTCCCGTACCGGTACCGGCTCCGCCCCCGCTCCGAGAGCTGCCGCGCGGATCGGACACGCCCCGTCCGACCTGCGCTGACGCGCGGGAAAGCGGGGGCTCCGGCAGGCTGGGCGAATGAGTGTGTGGCAGCTCGTCGCCGTGGGTCTGGTGGTGCTGCTCGGGCTGGTCGGGGTCCTGGTCCCCGGCGTACCGGGCCAGGCGATCGTCTGGGCGGCCGTGCTGTGGTGGGCGCTGACCGACGTGTCGCCGCTCGCCTGGGGGGTGCTGATCGGGTCGACGGCGGTCCTGCTGCTGAACCAGGCGCTGAAGCCGCTTCTGCCGCCTCGCCGGCCGAAGGAGTCGGGGGCGCCGCGCAGGACCTTGCTCGTCGGCGGTCTGGCCGCGATCGGGGGGTTCTTCGTGCTGCCGGTGGTAGGTGGGGCCCTCGGCTACGTCGGAGGCGTCTACGGCGTCGAACGGCTGCGGCTGGGGTCCCGGAGCGCCGGGTGGACCTCGGTCAGGTCGGTGATGCGGGCGACCGGGTACGCGGTGCTGGTGGAGCTGTACGCGTGCCTGCTGGTGGCGGGGGCGTGGCTGGGCGCGGTGGTCCTGGGCTGAACCCGCCCCCGGACCGCCCGCGCCCGCGCGCCGGTTCACTCGCGGCGCCAGCCCTCCGCCTCCACCGTGTCGGTGTCCCCGGCAGCGAGCCTGCCGAACAGCCGGAGCACGTCCTCGGTGGTGGCCTTCTCGATCACGCCGGGGACGAGCGAGTCGTCTTCCACGTTCTCCCAGAGCAGCAGCCCTCCCGCGTAGGCGGTCAGCGACCAGCCGGACTCGTGGGTGAGCGAGATGTCCGGGTTCTCGCGGTCCGTCTCGCCGAGGGAGGCCACGGCCTCCCGTACGGCGTCGGCGTCGGGCTCTTCGACCGGCGTGCCCGTGATGTCGTACATGAAATAGGTCATGCCACTCATTAAAGGCTGTCGGGGCTGCCTCGGGTTCATCGCGTCCGCCGGGCCGGGGCCCCGGCCCGGCGGACGCGAGGGATGATCCCCGTGATCCTTACCGGATCCGTCCCCGCTTGGCCTCCATGGCGGACCGTCCCTCCGCTCCCCTGCGCTTCCACTCGCGCAGGATCTCGGTACGGACACGGGCGTCGGTCTTGGCCACGATCCGCTGGTTCTCACGCAGGAGCTTGCGGTAGCTGTCGAGCCGCCGGACGGAGAGAGACCCGTCCTCGATGGCGGCGGCCACCGCGCAGCCGGGCTCGGAGACGTGGGCGCAGTCGTGGAAGCGGCAGTTCTCGGCCAGTTCCTCGATCTCCGAGAAGACCTGACCGACGCCCGCCTCCGCGTCCCAGAGCCCGACCCCGCGCAGCCCGGGGGTGTCGATGAGCACGCCGCCGTTCGGCAGGACCAGCAGGTTCCGGGTCGTGGTGGTGTGGCGGCCCTTCCCGTCGACGTCACGGGTGGCCATCACCTCCATCACGTCCTCGCCGAGCAGGGTGTTGGCGAGGGTCGACTTGCCCGCGCCGGAGATGCCGATGAGCACGCTCGTACCGCTGGAGACGAGGGCGGTGAACACGTCGACGCCCTCGCCGGTGTGCGAGCTGACGGTGAGGACCTGTGCCCCGGGGGCGACGGCAGCGACGTCCTCGGTGAGGTGCGCGAGCGTCGCCCCGTCCGGCACCAGGTCCGACTTGGTCAGGACGACCACGATCTCGGGCTGCCCGCCTGCGTCCGCCGCGCCGCCCAGCAGGGCGTCGCCGCCGGAGCTGGAGTGGGCGAGCGCGAGGAAGCGTTCGAGCCGCCCGAGGTCGAGATCGACCGCGAGGGAGACGCAGATGACGATGTGGTCGATGTTGGTCGCGAGCACCTGCCCCTCGGAACGCTGCGAGGAGGTCGACCGTACGAAGGCCGTGCGCCGCGGCAGCAGCGTACGGACGAACCGCGGGTCGCCGTCGGGATCGACGGCGACCCAGTCACCGGTGCAGACGATCCGCATCGGGTCGCGGGGCACGACGAAGGCGGTGTCCGCCCGCAGGGTGCCGGAGGGAGTGATGACGTCGCACTGGCCCCGGTCCACCCGCACCACGCGACCGGGCAGGAGTCCCTGCGCGGCGTACGGAGCGAAGGCGGCGGCCCAGTCGTCGTCCCAGCCGTAGGGCGTGAGGGGATGCGACGAGGCCTGAAGGTTGGAGAGAGCGGCGAAAGACGAGAAAGACAAGGGGAAACCCTTCACAGGGTGGCCCCGGCAGCGCGCGTCGCGCGGAGAGAGGTGTAGGTCAGCCGGTGGCCACAGGGGGGAGAACAGAGCTCGTCCGATTACGGGCAGCGCCCGTCGCAGTGACAGTCATCAATGTCCTCACCTCCTGGTCCCTCGCCGGTGGCCGTCCGCCGACCCGGCGTCCCGTGCCGTGCCGCACAGGAACGGTGTCACCTTAACCAGTCGCCCCCGGAGCCCGTCAACGGATTTACCGGAGCCCCCGTACACCGCCGGCCGCGGTCTTGGGCGGTTCCGCGGCCACGCGCCCGAGTTACCCGCAGATCTCCCTCGTTCAGGTGATAAGCGTGCACAACACCCGGTCCGCCACGGTTAGGGTGCCGAGCATGACCTCACCCCAGACGTCCACCCACCCCTACTCGCCTGCCCAGTTGGGCACCCAGATCGTGATCGGATGGAGCGGCCGGCATCCCGAGGGCGGGCCCGATGTCGCCTTCCTTCTGACCTACTCCCTCGGGGACGGACAGGACGGCCCGGTGGCCGGCCAGGCCGCGATGCGGACCGCTCTCGAACGCGCCGGCCTTCAGGTCGGCGGCGCGGTCGTCGACACGGCCGAGAAGTCGGGCGTCCAGGTCAAACTCCTCGTCCAGTCCGGCCAGGCCGTCCTGACGCTTCCTCACTTCACCGCGCAGTACCCGGCGCCCGTCGAATGGCTGGCCGCCGCCAGGGACCGGGGCCAGGTGTACGGCATGTTCGCGACCCGGCCGTGGCCGGAGGCGGTACCCGGCCGGCCGGTGTCCGAGGACCAGTTGCGCGCGTACGCCGCGAACCCCGACATCGTCGCGACCTCGGCCCACTGCATGATGCCGGTACGCGCGCTCGGCTGACCCGTCCCGGCTCTCCGCACATACGACGATGTCCACCATCCCCCGTGGGGTGGTGGACATCGTCATGAGCGGTGCCTCACCCGCGGGTCCGGGCGGCGACGGGGAGATCCCCGCCGGCCGCCCGGCCGCGCGCGGGTCAGTTGTTGCCGGCGCCGTTGCCCGAGAGGACCGGGATGTCGTCCAGGACGTGCGACAGCGGCTCGTCGCCCTTCGCCTGCGTGGAGTTGTCCGCGCACTGCTGGTTCTGCGGGTTGGCCAGAACGTTGACGTCCTGGACCGTGATCGGGATGAGCCCGATCAGCGAGCCCACGTTGGCCTTGACCGGAACACCGAGGCACAGGTCGTTCAGCGTGCCCTGGATGAGCTGGTTCTGGGGGCTGAAGGCGCCGTTGGTCTCGCTGTTGCCGACCTCCGACTCGGCACCGTTCCCGTTGACCGTCGTGGTGCCACCGTCGTTGCCGATCGCCAGGGCCATGGGGGCCGCAGCGACGGACAGGCCGATCAGAGACACAGCCATTGCCGCGCCGGTCATCATCTTCTTCATCACGCTTCACCTTTCGGAGCGTTCCGTTGTGGAACGTATTGATCAACCCTCTGCGGAAGATTCGGTTGCGCAGCACCACTCAAATGGGTTCGATCTGGCGTGAAATAGACGCCAATGGCTTACCTTCCGGGCGTTTTATGATGATTTCGCGCCGCCGGTACACGGTGGCCCGTGACTGCGCCCGCGGTCTCCGCCGGGCCGGGAGTCCGGTTCGCCGCCTGCCATTCGGCGAACAGCCGGTCGAAGATGGGGGTGTCGCTCTCCGCGGGCCGCTGCCCGTGCGGCGGATTCTGACTGTCGTACTGGTCCATGGAGGAGCCTTACCCGCCCCCGGCCGTCGAGGCAGCCCACACTGCGGCATCCGGCCCAACAGCCCTGCCTGCGCGGGACGGTCGCGGGCGGCGGCCCCGGAGCCGGACACGACGAAGGGCCTGTTCCGTCGCACGGCCGAAGGATCGGTCGTACGACGGAACAGGCCCCCACGCGTGGTCCAGCGCCGGACAACGGACAGCCTCCGGGTGCGGGACGCGCGCCCTCAGGGCGTCACGCCCGCACCCGTGGGCGTCAGCTGTTGCCGGTGCCGTTGCCCGAGAGGATCGGCAGACCGTCCAGGATGTGCGACAGCGCCTCGTCGCCCTTCGCCTGGGTGGAGTTCTCGGTGCACTGCTGGTTCTGCGGCGAGGACAGCACGTTGATGTCCTGGACCGTGATCGGGACCAGACCGATGAGCGAACCGAGGTTGGCCTTGGCCGGCAGGGCGATGCACGGCTTGTTCAGCGACCCCTGGATGAGGGCGAACTGCGGGCTCCAGTCACCGTGGGTGGCGGAGTTGCCGTAGGACTGCACGGCGCCGTTGCCGTTGACGGACGTGGTGCCACCGTCGTTTCCGATGGCCATCGCGGAGGGCGCGAAGGCGGCGGAGACGCCGACGACGGAGGCCGCGACGGCGGCGGAGGCCATAATCTTCTTGAACATGGAAATGCCCTTCGTGAAATGTCTTCGTGCCCGCCTGTCCGGAGCGACCTGATCAACTCTCGGATGCGGGATTGGTTGCGCCGGTTCACTCAAATGGTTATTCGGCACCGGGAGTCGGGGGACGGATCGGACCGGTTCCCCCTGCGTTTCCGGCCGTCGAGCCGACCGGGGAAGGGGGGCGAATCTCGCCGGACCTCGTGATCGGCCGTCAGCCTCCGAGCGAAAGGCCGCCCAGGAGCGGCGTGGCACCCTTGGCCGCGCTCTTCGCCTCACCGGCGAGCTTCCCTACGGTGCCGTCCTTCTTCATCGTCTCCGTCGCACCCTCGACCGTGCCGCCGAGCGCGTCGACGACCTGCGGGGTGTTGTCCATGACCTGGTTGAGGCCGGAGTCGAGACTGAAGACGGGGGCCGTGGAGGTTTCCGCGGCGGCTTCCGCGACGGCGAACGCGGGGGCGGCCGTTCCGAGGGCGACCACCGAACCGGCAAGAAACGCGGCGGTCTTCGCGTACTTCACTTTCAGCTTCCCTTCTGGAGCGACAGCCGTATCGGCCGCTCAGGGCGACCGCACACAAGCCTTCCGTGGCTGTGACTCCTGCCGCTCGCACCAGAACAACGAATGCGGGACGACACCGGAAACTGCGCGGGGGAGGAATTTTCCGGATCTTCCCCGGCCCCCGGGAACACCCACGGTTCGTCGGGACGTCCACCGGAAACGGCGAAGGCCCCGGGTCACCGAAGCGATCCGGGGCCGACCGTGGATGAGCTCCGCTCACCCGGGCCTTTTTCAGGCGTTGACGCAGGTGTTGCCGAAGGCCGGGTTCAGCAGGCCGATCACGTTGATCGTGTTGCCGCAGAGGTTGATCGGAATGTGGACCGGGACCTGGATGACGTTCCCGGAGAGAACGCCGGGGGAACCGGCGGCGACGCCCTCGGCACCGGCGTCGGCCATGGCGGGGGCAGCGGCACCCAGCGCCATCAGGGTTCCGGCGGCGACGGCGGCAACCTTGGTGTACTTCATTTTCATCCCTTTCTCGCGGCGGAGTCCGAGGCGGTCACGTATTTCGTGCCGCACGAGCGTTCTGACGATCGCCCGCAACTCCGACGCTTTCCTTCATAACGAGGAGTGGGCGGAATCGAAACTCCCTCAGGGAGATTTTCCGGAAATCCACCCGCATGGTGTGATGATCCGACGGCCGCCGGTGTCGCGACAGGCACACGAACACGGTCAGGCCGTCGCGCGCACTGCCACGGAACGGCAGCGGACGGGCCCGGGCCGCACGGGGAGGAAGGCCGTCGGCCCGGGCCCTCCGGCGTGCGTCGATCAGTTGTTGCCGGCGCCGTTGCCGGAGAGGATCGGGATGTCGTCCAGGATGTGCGACAGCGCCTCGTCGCCCTTCGCCTGGGTGGAGTTCTCGGTGCACTGCTGGTTCTGCGGCGAGGACAGCACGTTGACGTCCTGGACCGAGATCGGGATGGCTCCGATGAGCGAACCGAGGTTGGCCTTGAGCGGCAGGCCGACACAGGGCTTGTTCAGCGACCCCTGGACCAGACCGAACTGCGGGCTCCAGTCACCGTTCGTCTCGGCGTTGCCGTAGGACTGCCGGGCACCGTTGCCGTTGACCGAGGTCGTGCCGCCGTCGTTGCCGATGGCCATGGCCTGCGTGGCCCCGAGACCGAGGATGGATGCGGCGACAGCACCCGTCGCCAGAACCTTCTTGATCACGATTAACCCTTCTCGTACTCGTTGCCCCGTAGAGGGGAGCGGCCTGATCAACTCGCCGCCCACTGTTTGGTTCTCCGCGTTCACCCGATTGCTCGACAGGCCCCTGCACCACCTGGGGAAACGCCCGGATCACTGCCCGTCCGAGTGGGCACCCGACCGCACGTACGAGCACGCGGAGCCACGACAGGACCCTCGGCAAGCGGGCATCGCGACACCCCCCGTCCGCCCGTACGCCGCGGCGGCCGCGCCCCGCTCCGGGCCTCCTGCCGCACCTTCCCCGGTCCACGCGCATCGGGCACGCTCCGTCATTCGTCATTCGTCATTCGTTCAGGCCCGGAAATGCGTGACGGCGGACGGCGGGCGGACCCCTCCCCCACAGGGGGCCGCGGAAGGACCGACCCTCCTCCGACAGGCCGCCGCACAGGAGCATCCGGGGCAACCTCGTTTCGTACACTGCGTCATTCCCAGCATTCCCATGCAATCCGATCGAGTGATTGAGAACTTTCTGAGAAATTCCGAGTTTCCATCACGGGCTCGCTTCGTTATGGCTGTTATCCAGCGCGCACGTGGGACGTCTGCCCGCCAAGGTCGTCCGGCCCCGGTCGCAGAGTGACGCCCGTCCAGCATTCCTCGGGCGAGTCCAGTCATACGGAAGTTTCCAAGGAAGAGCAGGAAATGCGACAGGTTCTGAAGAAAAGCACGTTGCTCATCGCCGCCGCCTCGGGGCTCCTCTCCGTTGCCGGTGGGCAGGCGTACGCGGACGCCGACGCCACCGGTGCGGCAGTCGCCTCCCCGGGTGTGGCCTCCGGAAACGTGGCCCAGGTCCCGGTCCACGTCCCGGTCAATCTGTGCGGCAACACGGTGAACGTCATCGCGCTGCTCAACCCGGCGTTCGGCAACACCTGCGCCAACGCGAGCACCCCCGCCACGCCGCCGGTCCAGCCTCCGGTGGTCGAGCCTCCGGTGGACGTCCCCCCGATCGACGAACCCCCGGTCGACGAACCGCCGGTCGACGTCCCCCCGATCGATGTGCCGCCGATCGACATCCCGCCCATCGACGTCCCGCCGATCGACATCCCGCCGATCGACGTCCCGCCCATCGACGTCCCGCCGATCGATGTGCCGCCCGTCGACGTCCCGCCGGTCGATGTGCCGCCGGTCGATGTGCCGCCGGTCGATGTGCCGCCGATCGAGATCCCGCCCGCCGAGCTCCCGCCGTCGGACACGCCCGTGGCGCCGGCTCCGCCGGAGCTGGCCGAGACCGGTGCGGCCGAGACCGGCCTGGCCGCGGGCACGAGCGCCGCGATGCTGCTCGGCGGGGTGCTGCTGATGCGCCGCGCCCGGGACGCGCGCAACTGACGTACGACGCCGAGTCAGGCCCGGCCGGGGAGCAGACGCTTCCCGGCCGGGCCTTCCGTCGTTCCGGCGTGGATCAGACCTCCACCCGCTCGAAGATCGCGGCGAGCCCCTGGCCGCCGCCGATGCACATGGTCTCCAGGCCGTAGCGCGCGCCGCTGCGATGCATCTCCCGGCTGAGGGTGGCGAGCAGGCGGGCGCCGGTGGCGCCGACGGGGTGGCCGAGGGAGATCCCGGAGCCGTTGACGTTGATCCGCTGCTCGTGGTCCTTCTCGCCGAGGCCCAACTCGCGGGTGCAGGCGAGGACCTGGGCGGCGAACGCCTCGTTGATCTCGATCAGGTCGAGGTCGGCGAGCGTGAGCCCTGCGCGCTCCAGCGCCGTCCGGGTGGCGGGGACCGGGCCGATTCCCATGGTCTGGACGGGAACACCGGCACGTGCGAAGGAGACCAGCCGCACCAGCGGGGTCAGGCCCAGGCGTTCGGCGCCGGCGGCGCTGGTGACCAGGCAGGCGGCGGCCGCGTCGTTCTGGCCGCTGGCGTTGCCCGCGGTGACCGTCGCCCCGGGGTCGGACTTCCCCATAACCGGTCGCAGTGCGGCCAGTTGCTCGGCCGTGGTGTCGGGTCGGGGGTGCTCGTCGGCGGTGACGGTGTGCTCGCCCTTTCGGGTCCGGACGGTGACGGGGACGGTCTCCGCGTCGTAGCGGCCCTCCGCTGCGGCCCGGGCGGCACGCTGCTGGGAGCGCAGGGCGAGCGCGTCCTGGTCCTCGCGGCTGATTCCGTACGTCCGGCGCAGGTTCTCCGCCGTCTCGATCATGCCGCCCTGGACGGGGTGGTGGAGACCGCCGGCGGTGGCCCGGCCGCGTGCGAGGGAGTCGTGGAGCTGGAGGCCGGGGCCCTTGATGCCCCAACGGCCGTCGTGCGTGTAGTAGGGGGCGGCGCTCATGACGTCGACTCCGCCCGCGATCACGACCTCGCTGAAGCCGGAGCGGATCTGCATCGCCGCGTCGAGGACGGCCTGGAGGCCCGAACCGCAGCGCCGGTCGATCTGCGTGCCCGTGACGGTGACGGGCAGCCCCGCGTCGAGCGCGGCGACCCGGCCGACGGCGGGTGCCTCGGAGGTCGGGTAGGAGTGGCCGAGGATGACTTCGTCGATCCGCTCCGGGTCGATGCCGGTACGCGCGACGAGTTCGGAGATGACGCGCGCGGCGAGCGCGGCGGGGGTCGACTGTGCGAAGGAGCCGCCGAACCGGCCGATCGGGGTGCGCAGCGGTTCGCAGACGACGATGTCGAGCGGGTCGGTCACGGTGGATGCCTCTCTCTGCGGGTACGGCTCACGGCTCTCGCGGGGACCGCCGGGCCGTGTGGGCGGTGGCTGCCGGGTGCCGTAGGGTCCGGCCGCGCTCGGCGCGGTCCCCGGGGTACGGGTACGGCCGCGCGATCCGTGCCCTCATGACCCTCGCACTCCGCGGGCGGGTGGGTCCAATACCGAATGGGCCCTGATCCGGGGCGATCGGTGTCTCAATCGGTCGTGGTCTGCCGCACGGGCGGAGTGGGCAGCGCGTCGGCGGCCACGGCGAGCACCGCACGCAGGGCGGCCGAGGGGTTGTCCTCCCGCCAGGCGAGTGCGGTGTGCCGGCGTACGGGCGGACCGGCGAGGGGGCGGTGGACGAGTCCGTTCTGCTGGATGTGGCCGCAGGAGCTGACGGTCAGGGTCACGCCCACTCCGGCCGCGACCAGCGCCATGATCGTGTACGAGTCGGGGGCCTCCTGGACCACGCGCGGGGTGAACCCGTGGGCCGCGCAGGTCTGTTCCATCGCGTCGCGGACGGTGGAGCCGGCGTCGGCCGGGAAGGAGACGAAGGGTTCGTCGGCGAGTGCGCCGAGCGGCACGGCGGGCAGACCCGCGAGCGGGTGGTCGGAGGGGAGTGCGCAGATGATTTCCTCCTCGCCGATCACCCGGTGGGCGACGCCCGGTCTGCTCACCGGCAGCCGTACGAACCCGAGGTCGAGCGAGCCGTCGGCGACCCGGGCCAGGGCCACGTCGGCGTAGGTCTGGCCGGTCATGACGAGTTCGAGGCCGGGGTGGGCGGCCCGGACGGCGCGGGTGAGTCTGGGCAGGGTCTCGTGGGAGGAGGCCCCGGCGAAGCCGACGGTGACCTTGCCGTACTCGCCTCGCCCGGCCGCGCGGGCGACTTCCACGGCGGTGTCGAGTCCGGCCAGGATCTCGCGCACGGGTTCGAGGAAGGACTCCCCCGCGCTGGTCAGGCGTACGGAGCGGGTACTGCGCTCGAAGAGCTGGACGCCGAGTTCCTTCTCCAGGCGGCGGATCTGCCGGCTGAGGGGCGGCTGGGCCATCCGGAGCCGTCGGGCGGCGTGGCCGAAGTGCAGTTCCTCCGCCACCGCGACGAAGCCCATCAGATGGCGCAGTTCCACAGGATTCCCCCCGTCCGGAGCGGACCGGCCGGCAGGCGGTACGGGACGGTCCGGTCCGGTCCGGACCCGAGGGTAACGCCGTGGCCCCGGCGGGCGGCACGCGCGGTGGGGCCGGTGCCCCGTCGGTCGGGGCCCACCCGGCGGTCAGCCCCTGCCCGACGCGGCACTACCGCGGCGGCCCCGGCCGCCGGGCGGAGCCGTGGACCGTGTCGTCGGCCGAGCCGTGGACGGGGTCCGTGTGCTCCTGGGTCTCCTTGTCGGTGCGGTGCGCCTTCTGCTCCTTGGACTCCCTCGGCTCCTTGTCCCAGGCCGCGTGGAGCCGGGACTTCAGGTCGTCCGGGGGCAGGAAGCGGGACCAGCGTTCCGGGTACTCGGAGGGCATGTCGCCGCCCTCGTCGGGGCCGTCCTCGTCGTCGGCGTACATCGCCCAGGCCGAGGGCCGGGTCCGGGCCACGAATTCGGCGGCCTGCGCGGCCCGGGCGAGGTCGTTGGCCTCGCGTGCCGCGGCCGTGGCCAGGGAGGGCCACACCCGGTCGATGGCGGCGTTCACGGCGGCCCCGACGAGCACGGCGAAGGCGGAGACGCCGATCCACAGGAGTACGGCGATGGGGGCGGCGAGCGAGCCGTAGATCGTCGGGCCCTCGACGGTGCTGGTCAGGTAGAACCGCAGGACGAAGCTGCCGATCACCCACATGCCCAGGGCCACCAGGGCTCCCGGGACGTCCTCCATCCACGGCGACCGCACGGGGACGGACACGTGGTAGAGGGTGGTCAGGAAGGCGATGGTCAGCAGGATGCCCAGGGGCCAGTACATGACGGCGAGGAGCTCGGTGCCCCAGGGGACCAGTTCGACCACCCGGTCCGGGCCCGCCACCAGCAGCGGCAGCACCACCGCGCCCAGGAGGAGGGCGACGACGTACAGCAGGAAGGCGAGCAGACGGGTCTTGACGATGCCGCGCTGGCCGTCGAGTCCGTACATGACGGTGATGGTCTCGACGAAGACGTTCACCGCGCGGGAGCCCGACCACAGGGCGATGGCGAAGCCGATGGAGATGACGTCGGGGCGGGCCCCGTTGGTGATGTCGTCCAGGAGCGGCTTGGCGAAGTCGTTGACACCGCGCTCGGAGAGGACGGTCTGCGCGGCGTCGAGGATGTTCCGCTCGATGGAGGCCACCGTGGTGGTGGAGGTCCAGTCGTCGACGTATCCGAGGAGGCCGATCAGGCCGAGCAGCAGGGGCGGCAGGGACAGCAGGGTGAAGAACGCCGCCTCGGCCGCGAGCCCGAGAATGCGGTACTCCATGCACGAGTTGACGGTGTCCTTGAGCAGATGCCACGCCATCTGCCGCTTGGAGACATTGCGGTAGAGAACTCGGGCACGGTGGAGCCGGCTCGATCTCCGCTCGGGTGTTTCATTTGCTGCCTGCACGTCCTTACCGTATCGGCATGGCAGCCACCACCCACACAGTGACCAATCAGGTACCGCCGCTGGTCGGCTACGACGTCTTCGGCGCCGACCGCGCCCTGTCCGAAGCGGTGGAACGACATCTGGCGCCCGGAATCCTGCTCCAGGCACGGCAGGAGCTGACCACGCTCGGACAGGCGGCCGGATCGGCCCAGGTTCAGGAGTGGGGAGAGCGGGCGAACGAGAATCCACCGAAACTGCGCACTCACGACCGGTACGGACACCGGATCGACGAGGTCGAATTTCACCCGGCCTGGCACCGGCTGCTGGGACACGCGGTGACCGCCGGGCTCACCGACGCCTGGGGCAGGGAGGGCGGTCACGTGCGGCGGGCGGCGGGCTTCCTGGTCTGGACGCAGGCCGAGGCGGGGCACGGCTGCCCGCTGTCGATGACGCACGCGGCGGTGCCCGCGCTCCGTACCGACCCGGCGCTCGCCGCCGTGTGGGAGCCGCTGCTGACCTCGCACGTGTACGAGGAGGGGCTGCGGCCCGCCGCGGAGAAGTCCGGGGTCCTCTTCGGCATGGGGATGACCGAGAAGCAGGGCGGCACCGACGTCCGCTCCAACACCACCCGGGCGGAGCCGCTGGCCGCGGAGGGCGAGTACCTGCTCACCGGGCACAAGTGGTTCTGCTCCGCGCCGATGTCGGACGGCTTCCTGGTACTGGCCCAGGCGCCGGGCGGTCTGACCTGCTTCCTGGTGCCCCGGGTACTGCCGGACGCCACCCGGAACGTGTTCGCGATCCAGCGGCTCAAGGACAAGCTGGGGAACAAGTCCAACGCGTCGGGCGAGGTGGAGTTCGACGGGACGTGGGCCCGCCGGGTCGGCGAGGAGGGCCGGGGGGTGCGCACCATCATCGAGATGGTCGCGGCGACCCGCCTGGACTGCGTGGTCGGCTCCGCCGCGCTGATGCGGCAGGCGGTGGCGCAGGCGATCCATCACAGCACCTACCGGAGCGCGTTCGGCGGGCTGCTGATCGAGAAGCCGCTGATGCGCAACGTGCTGGCCGACCTCGCGTTGGAGTCGGAGGCGGCGACGGTGCTGGGGATGCGGCTGGCCGCCGCGTACGACGCGGACACCGAGGAGGAGCGGGCGTTCCTGCGGCTCGCGGTGCCTGCCGCGAAGTACTGGGTGACCAAGCGGTGCACCGCGGTGGTGGGCGAGGCGTTGGAGTGCCTGGGCGGCAACGGGTACGTCGAGGAGTCCGGGATGCCCCGGCTGTTGCGGGAGGCGCCGCTCAACTCCATCTGGGAGGGCTCCGGCAATGTGCAGGCCCTCGACGTGCTGCGCGCCCTCCAGCGGGAGCCGAGGGCGCTGGACGCGCTGCTGCGGGAGGTCGGCAAGGCGCGGGGTGCCGATCACCGGCTGGACGCGGCGATCAAGGATCTGCTGACGGAACTGGCCGATCTGGACGGCGTGGAGGCGCGGGCCCGGCGGATCGTCGAGCGGATGGCGCTGGTGCTCCAGGGTTCGCTGCTGGTGCGCTGGGCGCCGCCGGAGGTGGCCGACGCGTTCTGCGCCTCGCGGCTGGGCGGTGACTGGGGTTCGGCGTTCGGGACGCTGCCGCACACCCTCGACCTGGCGTCGGTCGTCGCCCGGGCCCGGCCGGTCGTGGACACCCGCTGAGGCACCGCGTCACAGCGAAAGAGGGTGGTGCTGCGCCGACACGGCACCACCCTCCCCGCCGGTGCTGCACCGGGCGGCGCCGACGCGAAGCCGCGCCGAACGGTGTGGACACATTCTCACCCTTCGCCCGAGGCTTGGCCAGAGTTGCAAAGGGTTGCAAGCGGGGCGGGCGTGTGGAACTGCGGGCCCCCGCCGGCGCCAGGATGAGTACCTTGGGACCTCGACCGGGGCCCGAGGCGCCTTTTGTGGGGGGAAACCCGTGAAACCAGCGAGGGAGACAGTCCCTGCCCCAACGTCCCCGCCGGCTCCCCGGCGGGCGCCCGCCGACGCGGCACGTGCTCTGCGCACGGCCCGTGAGGCCCGGCTGTCGGGCCGGGGCACGGGTGCGGCCGCGCCCCGGGCGGAGATCGACGCCTCCTGGTCCCGGGTGCTGCGCAGCGGGGTGGACCCGGAACGGGCGCCCGAAGGGCCGCTGATGGAGGCCGGGGAACTGGAGCACCAGCGGCGTGCCACGGCGCTCGGCACGGTCATGCCGCTGCTGCGCGAGGGGCTGGCCGCGTTCGCTGACGGTACCCGGCAGATCATGGTGGTCAGCGACGCGCAGGGGCGGGTGCTGTGGCGGCAGGGCGACCGTTCCGTGATGCGGCGGGCGGAGGGCATCCTGCTGGAGGAGGGCGCCACGTGGACCGAGCCGGTGATAGGGACCAACGCGATCGGTACGTCGCTGGCCGCGCGTACCCCCGTTCGGGTGCACTCCGCGGAGCATTTCGTGAACGCCCTGCAGAGCTGGACGTGCGCGGCGGCGCCGGTGCGCGACCCGCGTGACGGGCGGCTGATCGGTGTCGTCGACATCAGCGGTCCGGAGTCCACCTTCCACCCGGCGACGCTGGCACTGGTGGACTCGGTGGCCAAGCTCGCCGAGAGCGAGATACGCAACCGTCATCTGGCGACGATCGAACGGCTGCGGTCGGTGGCCGCGCCGATTCTCTGCCGGATCGGTGGGCGGGCCCTCGCCGTGGACACCCACGGGTGGCTGGCGGCGGTGACCGGGATGCCGCCGGTGGACCGGCTGCCGCTGCCCAAGTCGCTCGCGCCGGGCCGGGTGTGGTTCCCCTCGCTGGGGATGTGCCGGGTGGAGCCGCTGCCCGGGGGCTGGCTGGTCCAGGTGGTGGACGGGGCGTCCGGAAACGCCTCGGACGGGCCGCCGCGCCGGGTGGTGCTGGACCTGGGGCGGGCCGGGCAGCCGGTGGTGCACGTGGCGGGTCCGGTGGACACCTGGACGCAGCGGCTCTCGCCCCGGCACGCGGAACTGCTGTACGCGCTGGCCCTGCGCAGGCAGGGGTGTACGGCCTCCGAGCTGGCGCGGGACATCTTCGGCGACGGCACCCGCACGGTGACGGTACGCGCCGAGATCTCACGGATGCGCCGTCACCTCGCGGAGGTGCTGGCCCATCGCCCGTACCGCTTCCGCGAGGGGGTGGACGTGCAGGTGGTGCACCCGGAGGAGCCGGCCGATCTGCTGCCGCACTCGACCGCGCCGGTGGTGGTACGGGCCAGGGCGTCGGCGGGGAGCGCCTGAGGGGAACGCGCCCGTGCGGTCCCGGGGCCGCCGGCCCGGGTGCCTCCGGCTCCGGCGCGTCCGGCCCAGGTGCGTCCGGGGGCCCGCCGCTCAGGTCCGGCGGCCGTCGTGGTTCGCTGACGCCCATGAACAACCCCGATCGCCCCACGGCTCCCACCGCTCCCACGCCTTCCACCGTCGACGTGACCACCTGGTCGCTGGAGCAGACCTCTCCCACCGATCTCGCGCCGGCGAAGGTCCCGGACGACGACGTACGGATCGTCCGCGCCGGGGTGCCGTCGCCGGAGTTCAGCCGTTTCCTCTACACGGCGGTCGGCGGGGACGTCCGGTGGACGGACCGGCTCGCGCTGACGTACGCGCAGTGGCGGGAGATCGTGGACCGGCCGGGGGCCGAGACGTGGGTGGCGTACGTCGACGGGACGCCGGCCGGGTACGTCGAGCTGGACCCGCAGGACGACGGCGTCGTGGAGATCATGTACTTCGGGCTCCTGCCCGCCTTCCGGGGGCGCCGGATCGGCGGCCATCTGCTCAGTGAGGGCACCGCGCGCGCCTGGGACCTCGCCGAGCGGTGGCCCGGACGGCCGGCGACCCGGCGGGTGTGGGTGCACACCTGCTCGCTGGACGGGCCGCACGCCCTGGCCAACTACGAGCGCAGGGGATTCAGTCTCTTCGACACGAAGGTGGCCCAAGAGCCCGTCGGCGCGACGCCGGGGCCGTGGCCGGGGGCGCACGCCCGGTGAGGAGCGGGGTTCGGGGAGGCCGCGCGCACGCCCTCCCCGAACCGCCCGCCGTCAGTTGACGGCGAGGACAGCCGTGTTGTTCGTGAGGTCCGGGTCGAAGTCGTACGGCCCGTCGCCGAACTCGCCGTACACGGGGTGGAGGCTCACCGCGCCGGTCGCACCGGGCACCACGGTGTCGACGCGCACCGAGAACGCGAAGGTGCGCTGAGTGTCCTCCAGCACCCAGTACCGCAGTTCGCAGTCGTAGCGGGGGGCGCCCGTACGCTTCGGGTAGTAGCCGCCGGTGAGGGTGTGCGGGGAGCAGGCCTCGGGCACACCGGTGACGGTGGTGCCCTCGGGCACGATCAGCCGGACCTCGGAGACCGGGTCGCCGGAGCCGAGGTTGCCGAACCAGGCGGGTCCGTCGTTCTTGAACGTGAGCTCGGCGGTGACCGTCCGGCCGGCCTCGCCGGAGACGGCGTCACCGGTCACGGAGAAGTCCGCGGTGTTCTCGGCGGCGATCCGGACGATCCTGTAGTCGTTCCCGGGGTCGAGGTCCTGGGCGCCGTCGCCCGGCTCGACGTCGATGTCGAGCCGCTCGTCCATCGCCTGCGGGGCGAGTCGCACCGTCAGCGGCTCGGGCAGCTCGAAGGAGTCGCCCGGCGCGAGCACGTCGTCGAACGCGCAATCCACGTGGTTGAAGGGCGCGTAGTCCCCGCCATCCGTCGTGGTGTAGGTGCAGGCGTCGTACCGGGTCGGATCCGTCAGGCCGTAGGAGGCGGTCAACCCGAGGGTGAACCCGTTGGCGCTCTCGGTGCCGTTGTTGGTGATCCGCAGCGGGATCGTCCGCTCGTCGCCGGGGCGGCCCTCCTCGATGCCCGTGATGGGCTCGATCGCGAGGTCGGGCCCGGTGGCGACGGTGAGGGTGGTTTCGAAGCTCTCGGTGGGCGCCGTGAGCGTGCCTTCGGGGCCGCCCGTGGCGGTCGCCCCGTAGGTGATCGTGCCCCGCGCTCCGCCCGCGGCGCCGTCCGCCGCACGCACCGTCAGGACCACCTGGTCCTCCCCGGTCGTCGGCACCACGGGAATGTCGCACACCGCGATCGCTCCGCTCGGCGTGCAGTTGTCGGGCCAGGTCACCTCGGCGATTCCGGCGAGGCCGGAGACGTCGACGGTGAGGCTGCCGTCGGTCACCGTGAAGTTCGCGTTGTCGTGGTAGATGCCGATGCCGAGCTCGCGGGACTGGGGCCGACCGCCGTCGATGCCGAGCGGCAGCGTCTGCTCGTACGGCGCGCTGATCCACAACTGGTCCGTCTGCGGCGGGTCTTCGTCGGCGAACGCGGGTGCGGCGAGGCCGGCCGTCAGCAGGCCGGCCGCCACCGCGACGGTGACTCCGGCTCTGGGACGTACCCGGCGTCCGGCGGAGAACAGTCTCATTGCTACCCCCAAGGCTGTGGTGCCGCGATCGACGCGTCGGCAGCCCCGGCGCGCCGAGGTGATCATGGCATGACAGGGTTCGCAGCGCGCCCGGGTTTTCCGCCCGGTCCCGGTCGGCATCCGGCCACCGAAGGGCCTGTCCATCGGACCTGAGCGCGCCGACGGCCCGCGCGGCCGGACCCGCACCCGCGGGGGCGCGCAGCGCGCCCGCCGCGGAGCCGACCCCGGCCCGGAGCCTCTGACCGAAACTCGACGGTCGGCGGGCCGACCCATCGGTCAGTCATGATCACGGGAAGCGGCGGCGGCCGTACCGCGGCTCCCGAAGCCGGACTCCGGACAGAGACCCGTCCTGGGAAGATATGGGGACGAACGAGAGCCTCCGGGACACTCCCACGGGTGGCGCACACCACACTGTCTCACCGTGCGAGACGATCTCGTCCGAACTATGGACAGGTGTGGACTGGCCGGAGATGCGCGTGACACGCTTCCGTCATGTCTGGAACTGGAATTGCTTTGGTGAGTCGACGCCACGTCGACCTCTGCCGCATGTCCAGCGCCATCTGTCCGGCGGGCTGAGAGTCCCAGCACCGCCGCGCTCCCCCTCCTCTGCAAGCCCCGCCGCACCACCGCGTCCACGCGAGTGCGCAGCTCAGAGCCGCCCTCCCGCAGTCCCGAAGGACGTATTGTCATGGCCGCTACCCCTGAACAGCCTGCGACCACCACGCCTCGCCGCAAAGCCGGACGCCACCGCGGCGAGGGCCAGTGGGCGATGGGGCATTACACCCCTCTCAACGGGAACGAGCAGTTCAAGAAGGACGACGACGCTCTCAATGTGCGGGCACGCATCGAGAACATCTACTCCAAGCGCGGTTTCGACTCGATCGACCCGAACGACCTTCGTGGACGCATGCGTTGGTGGGGTCTGTACACCCAGCGCAAGCCCGGTATCGACGGCGGCAAGACCGCGGTGCTGGAGCCGGAGGAGCTGGACGACCGCTTCTTCATGCTCCGCGTACGCATCGACGGCGGCCGGCTGACCTCCGCCCAGCTGCGGGCGATCGGTGAGATCTCCCAGCAGTACGCCCGCGGCACCGCGGACATCACGGACCGTCAGAACATTCAGCTGCACTGGATCGCCATCGAGGACGTCCCGGCGATCTGGGAGAAGCTGGAGGCCGTCGGGCTCTCCACCACCGAGGCCTGCGGCGACTGCCCCCGCGTGATCATCGGTTCTCCGGTGGCGGGCATCGCGGCCGACGAGATCATCGACGGCACGCCGGCGGTGGACGAGATCCACGAGCGGTACATCGGCAGCAAGGAATTCTCCAACCTGCCGCGTAAGTTCAAGACCGCGATCTCCGGTTCGCCGGTGCAGGACGTGGTCCACGAGATCAACGACATCGCTTTCGTCGGTGTCGAACACCCCGAGCACGGGGCCGGGTTCGACGTCTGGGTCGGCGGCGGGCTCTCCACCAACCCGCGGTTCGCCGAACGCCTGGGCGCCTGGGTGCCGCTGGACGAGGTGCCGGACGTGTGGGCCGGGGTCGTCGGTATCTTCCGCGACTACGGCTACCGCCGACTGCGCACCCGCGCCCGGCTGAAGTTCCTGATGGCCGACTGGGGCCCCGCCAAGTTCCGTCAGGTGCTGGAGGACGAGTACCTCAAGCGTCCACTGCTCGACGGTCCCGCCCCGGCGCAGCCCACCTCCCGGTGGCGCGACCACATCGGCGTGCACGAGCAGAACGACGGGAACTTCTACGTCGGCTTCGCCCCGCGCGTCGGCCGGGTGGACGGTGCCACGCTCACCAAGATCGCGGACCTCGCGGCCGCGCACGGTTCGGACCGGCTGCGCACCACCGTCGAGCAGAAGATGATCGTCCTCGACGTGGCGCCGGACCAGGTCGAGTCGCTGGTCGAGGGGCTGGAGGCGCTGGACTTCCAGGTCCGTCCCTCGTCCTTCCGGCGCGGCACGATGGCCTGCACGGGCATCGAGTTCTGCAAGCTGGCGATCGTCGAGACGAAGGCGCGCGGTGCCTCGCTCATCGACGAACTGGAGCGCCGTCTCCCGGAGTTCGACGAGCCGCTCACCATCAACATCAACGGGTGCCCCAACGCCTGTGCCCGCATCCAGACCGCGGACATCGGTCTCAAGGGTCAGTTGATGCTGGACGGCGAGGGCAACCAGGTCGAGGGCTACCAGGTGCACCTGGGCGGCGCGCTCGGCCTGGAGGCCGGGTTCGGTCGCAAGGTCCGTGGCCTGAAGGTCACTTCGGCCGAGCTGCCGGACTACGTCGAGCGGGTTCTGGGCCGTTACCAGGAGGAGCGCGAAGAGGGCGAGCGCTTCGCCACCTGGGCGGCGCGGGCCACGGCGGAGTCGCTGTCATGAGCGAGCGAGCCGCGCCGTTCTACTGCCCGTACTGCGGCGACGAGGACCTGCGCCCGCACGAGACCGGGCACGGCGCCTGGGAATGTGCGTCCTGCAACCGCGCGTTCCAGCTGAAGTTCCTGGGCCTGCTGACCCAGGGACTGCTGCGCAACGACGGTGAAGGGAAACGGACATGACGAACACCCTGCGGGCCGACGGACTCACCGAAGCGGAGCTGGAAGAGCTCGCCGGGCGGGCGGGACGGGAGCTGGAGGACGCCTCGGCGCTGGACATCCTCACCTGGGCGGCGGACACCTTCGGCGAGCGGTTCTGTGTCACCTCCTCCATGGAGGACGCGGTGGTCGCCCACCTCGCTTCCCGGGCCCGGCCCGGCGTGGACGTGGTCTTCCTCGACACCGGCTACCACTTCCCCGAGACCATCGGGACGCGGGACGCGGTGGAGGCGGTGATGGACGTCAAGGTCATCACGCTGACGCCTCGCCAGACGGTGGCCGAGCAGGACGCGGAGTACGGACCGGCGCTGCACGACCGGGACCCCGACCTGTGCTGCGCGCTGCGCAAGGTGAAGCCGCTCGAAGAGGGACTGACCGGATACACCGCCTGGGCGACCGGGCTGCGCCGCGACGAGTCACCGACCCGGGCGGGCACCCCGGTGGTCGGCTGGGACGCGAAGCGCCGCAAGGTGAAGGTCTCGCCGATCGCCCGCTGGACGCAGGACGACGTGGACGCCTACGTGCTGGAGCACGGGGTGCTCACCAACCCGCTGCTGATGGACGGTTACGCCTCCGTCGGCTGCGCTCCCTGCACCCGCCGGGTGCTGGAGGGCGAGGACGCGCGCGCCGGCCGCTGGGCGGGGCGGGGCAAGACCGAGTGCGGGCTGCACGGCTGATGACGACTGATCAGGAGATATCGATGAGCGTGACGGGGACGGGAGCCACCGTCTGGCTGACCGGTCTGCCGAGCGCGGGCAAGACCACCATCGCGTACGAACTCGCGGGCCGCCTGAAGAGCGACGGCCACCGGGTGGAGGTCCTCGACGGCGACGAGATCCGGGAGTTCCTCTCCGCGGGCCTCGGCTTCTCCCGCGAGGACCGCCACACGAACGTGCAGCGGATCGGCTTCGTCGCCGAACTGCTCGCGGCGAACGGCGTGAAGGTGCTGGTTCCGGTGATCGCTCCGTACGCGGACAGCCGTGACGCGGTCCGCAAGCGGCACCACTCCGAGGGCACCCCCTACCTGGAGGTGCACGTGGCCACGCCGGTCGACGTGTGCTCCGTGCGCGACGTGAAGGGGCTGTACGCCAAGCAGGCCGCGGGCGAGATCAGCGGCCTCACCGGGGTCGACGACCCCTACGAGGCGCCCGAATCACCCGACCTGCGCATCGAGTCGCACCAGCAGACCGTGCAGGAGTCCGCAAGCGCGCTCCACGCGCTGCTCACCGAGAGGGGCCTGGCGTGACGTCCGTCGCCACCGTGCCGGAAGGCACCGTCAACCCGTACGCGCTCAGCCACCTGGACTCCCTGGAGTCGGAGGCGGTGCACATCTTCCGTGAGGTGGCGGGGGAGTTCGAGCGGCCGGTGATCCTCTTCTCCGGCGGCAAGGACTCCATCGTGATGCTCCACCTCGCGCTGAAGGCCTTCGCCCCCGCCCCCATCCCCTTCACGCTCCTGCATGTCGACACCGGGCACAACTTCCCCGAGGTCCTCGACTACCGCGACCGCGCCGTCGCCGCCCACGGGCTGCGCCTGCACATCGCCTCCGTCCAGGACTACATCGACGCCGGAACCCTGCGCGAACGCCCCGACGGCACCCGCAACCCGCTCCAGACCGTCCCCCTCACCGAAGCGATCCAGCAGCACCGCTTCGACGCCGTCTTCGGCGGCGGACGCCGCGACGAGGAGAAGGCCCGCGCCAAGGAACGCGTCTTCTCCCTCCGCGACGAGTTCTCCCAGTGGGACCCCCGCCGCCAGCGCCCCGAACTCTGGCAGCTCTACAACGGCCGCCACGCCCCCGGCGAACACGTCCGCGTCTTCCCGATCTCCAACTGGACCGAACTCGACGTCTGGCAGTACATCCAGCGCGAGCGCATCGAGCTCCCCGAGATCTACTTCGCCCACCACCGCGAGGTCTTCGACCGGGGCGGCATGTGGCTCACCGCAGGCGACTGGGGCGGCCCCAAGGACACCGAACCCACCGAAACCCGCCTCGTGCGCTACCGCACCGTCGGCGACATGTCCTGCACCGGAGCCGTCGACTCCGACGCCACCACCCTCGACGCCGTCATCGCCGAAATCGCCGCCTCCCGCCTCACCGAACGCGGCGCCACCCGCGCCGACGACAAGATGAGCGAAGCCGCGATGGAAGACCGCAAGCGCGAGGGGTACTTCTAAATGACCACCACCACAACGCCGTTGGCCGAAACCACCCTGCTGCGCTTCGCCACCGCCGGCTCCGTCGACGACGGCAAGTCCACCCTCGTCGGCAGGCTCCTCCACGACTCCAAGTCCGTCCTCACCGACCAGCTGGAGGCCGTCGAGCACGCCTCCCGCAACCGCGGCCAGGACACCCCCGACCTCGCCCTCCTCACCGACGGCCTGCGCGCCGAACGCGAGCAGGGCATCACCATCGACGTCGCCTACCGCTACTTCGCCACCGCCCGGCGCCGGTTCATCCTCGCCGACACCCCCGGCCACGTGCAGTACACCCGCAACATGGTCACCGGCGCCTCCACCGCCGAACTCGCCGTCGTCCTCGTCGACGCCCGCAACGGCGTTGTCGAACAGACCCGCCGCCACGCCGCCGTCGCCGCCCTCCTGCGCGTCCCCCACGTCGTCCTCGCCGTCAACAAGATGGACCTCGTGGACTACCAGGAACCGGTGTTCGCAGCGATAGCGAAGGAGTTCACCGCGTACGCGGCCTCCCTCGGCGTCCCGGAGATCACCGCGATCCCCATCTCCGCGCTGGCCGGGGACAACGTGGTGGACCCGTCCGCGCACATGGACTGGTACGGCGGCCCGACGGTCCTGGAGCACCTGGAGACCGTCCCGGTCAGCCACGACCTCACGGCGTGCCCGGCACGCTTCCCGGTGCAGTACGTCATCCGGCCGCAGACCGCCGAGCACCCGGACTACCGCGGCTACGCGGGCCAGATCGCCTCCGGCGTGCTGCGGGTCGGCGAGCCCGTCACCGTACTGCCCTCGGGTCGTGTGTCGACCATCGCGGGCATCGACGCGCTGGGCGTGAGCGTGGACACCGCGTGGGCCCCGCAGTCGGTGACCGTGCGGCTCTCGGACGACGTGGACGTCTCGCGCGGCGACCTGATCGCCCCGAGCGGCGACCTCCCGGCCTCGACCCAGGACGTCGAGGCGACCGTCTGCCACGTCGCCGACCAGCCGCTCTCGGTCGGGCAGCGGGTGCTGCTCAAGCACACCACCCGCACGGTCAAGGCGATCGTGAAGGACATCCCCTCGCGGCTCACCCTCGACGACCTCTCCCAGCACCCCGCCCCGGGGCAGCTGGTAGCCAACGACATCGGGCGGGTGGTGGTCCGTACCGCCGAACCGCTCGCGCTCGACGCGTACGCCGACTCCCGGCGCACCGGATCATTCCTGTTGATCGACCCCGCGGACGGTACGACCCTCTCGGCCGGAATGGCGGGCGCCTCGTTCGCCGAAGCCGTCCGGGGCGGGTCCACGCCCGAAGCGGCCGAAGACGACGCCGAATGGGACTTCTGATGAGAACCGATTTCTTCTCCTCCTTCGCGAAGGAGGGCGGTCGTGTGGGCAGCGGTGCCCTCGGCAGCGGCCAGGGCGGGGTGGCGCGATGTGCGCGATGACGTACGCGCACTGCCTGCGCGCCCTCCCGCACCTCACGCACCGCCCGTACCGCCGAAGACCTGCCGACCGCCCGGCCGCTTCCCCGGAGACCCGAGGGACGTAGAGCCCGGCCAACGAGAGGAAAGCCTCCCGTGCCAGCCACCCGTACCACCGTCCGCCGCAGCCTGCTCGCTGCCGCCGCACTGCCGCTGCTCGCCGTGGTTCTCACCGCCTGCGGCTACGGCTCCGAGTCGACCGACGACGACTCGAAGAAGACGGACGCCGCCGCCACCGCCGGGGCGGAGAAGCTCTCCGCGGACACCGTGAGCATCGGGTACTTCCCGAACCTCACGCACGCCACCGCCCTGGTCGGAGTCCAGGAGGGCACCTTCCAGAAGGAGCTCGGCGGCACCAAGGTCAAGACGTCGACCTTCAACGCCGGCCCGTCCGAGATCGAGGCGCTCAACGCCGGTTCGATCGACATCGGCTTCATCGGCCCCTCGCCGTCCATCAACGGCTTCACCAAGTCCCAGGGCAAGGGCCTGCGGATCATCGGTGGTTCGGCCTCCGGTGGCGTGAAGCTCGTCGTCAACCCGGACAAGATCAAAACCCTGGCCGACCTCAAGGGCAAGAAGATCGCCACCCCGCAGCTCGGCAACACGCAGGACGTCGCGTTCCTCAACTGGATCTCCGAGCAGGGCTGGAAGGTCGACGCGCAGAGCGGCAAGGGCGACGTCTCCGTCGTCCGCTCGGACAACAAGGTGACGCCGGACGCCTACAAGGCCGGTTCCCTGGACGGCGCCTGGGTGCCGGAGCCGACCGCGTCCAAGCTGGTCTCCGAGGGCGCCAAGGTGCTGCTGGACGAGACGACGCTGTGGCCGGACAACAAGTTCGTCATCACCAACATCATCGTGTCGCAGAAGTTCCTGACCGAGCACCCCGACGTGGTCGAGGCGGTCCTGCGCGGTTCGGTGAAGACGAACAAGTGGATCAACGAGAACCCGGACCTGGCCAAGGCGTCCGCCAACAAGGCACTTGAGGCCCTGAGCGGCAAGGCGCTCCCGGCCGAGGTCCTCGACCCGGCCTGGAAGTCGATCCTGGTCACCAACGACCCGCTGGCCGCGACGCTGAACGCCGAGGCCGACCACGCGGTGAAGGCCGGTCTGCTGGAGAAGCCCAACCTCGACGGCATCTACGACCTGACCCTGCTCAACAAGGTCCTCAAGGCCGAGGGCGAGCCCGCGGTCGACGACGCCGGACTCGGCGTCAAGTAGGGCGTGTTGTGAAAGTTTCACCTGTCGGGCGACGCCCGGCACGCACGCTCGCCACGTTGTCGGAATCGCCCCGATACATCCAGTATCGGGGCGACCCTCCGCCTTGCGATCGCACGCACCGGACGACGCCCGACCCGCCCTCCGGGCGGCCGGCGCTACTTTCACAACACGCCCCAGTCCGCCCGCCCACCCGAACCAGGATTCCCAGGAGGTGACGACCATGGCGACCAGCACCCTCACCAAGGCCGAGGACCGCGCGTCGGTCGAGCACGCCGCTCGTATCAACCACGTATCGAAGTCCTTCGCCGGACCCACCGGTCAGCAGCTCGTCCTGGACGACATCACGCTCGATGTCGCTCCCGGCGAGTTCGTCACCCTCCTGGGAGCCTCCGGGTGCGGCAAGTCGACGCTGCTCAACCTGGTGGCGGGACTCGACCGCCCGTCCGCGGGGTCCATCGAGACCCCCGGCGGGCGGCCGGCCCTGATGTTCCAGGAGCACGCCCTCTTCCCGTGGCTCACCGCGGGCAAGAACATCGAACTCGCCCTGCGGCTGCGCGGGGTGTCCAAGGCCGAGCGCCGCCCCGAGGCGGAGCGGCTGCTCGAACTCGTGCGCCTGGGCGGGGCGTACGGCAAACGGGTGCACGAGCTCTCCGGCGGCATGCGCCAGCGGGTCGCGATGGCCCGCGCGCTCGCCCAGGACAGCCAACTGCTGCTGATGGACGAGCCGTTCGCCGCGCTCGACGCGATCACCCGTGACGTACTGCACGACGAACTCACCCGGATCTGGCGGGAGACCAACGCCTCGGTCCTCTTCGTCACCCACAACGTGCGCGAGGCGGTGCGTCTCGCTCAGCGGGTCGTGCTGCTGTCGTCCCGGCCGGGACGGATCGCCCGTGAGTGGACGGTCGGCATCGAACACCCGCGCCGCATCGAGGACTCCGCCGTCGCGGAGCTGTCCGTCGAGATCACCGAAGAACTGCGTGGGGAGATCCGCCGCCATGGCCAGCACTGACATCAAATCCGCCGACCCGGCGGGGACCGCCAAGCGGGACGACCTCGCGGGTCTGGAGGCCGGGCTCGACGCGCTGGACGCCGTCCAGTCGCACCGTACCCCGGTGCGGGAGGTCCTCGTCAGCAAGGTGTTGCCGCCGGTCCTGGCGGTCGTCCTGGTCGTCCTGGTCTGGCAGGTCCTGGTCTGGGCGAAGGTCACCGACGACTACAAGCTGCCGCCGCCCGCCGCCGTCTGGGACAGCGCGCAGGACATGTGGGTCAAGGGCACGCTGCTGGAGGTGATCTGGACCAGCGTCTCGCGCGGCCTGCTCGGCTTCGTGCTCGCGGTCCTCATCGGTACGCCGCTCGGCCTGCTCGTCGCCCGGGTCCGGGTGGTCCGCGCGGCGATCGGCCCGATCCTCTCCGGCCTCCAGTCGCTGCCCTCGGTGGCCTGGGTCGCCCCGGCCGTCATCTGGCTCGGCCTGGTCGACCGGACGATGTACGCGGTGATCCTGCTCGGCGCGGTCCCGTCGATCGCCAACGGTCTGGTGTCCGGCGTCGACCAGGTCCCGCCGCTCTTCCTGCGCGCGGGGCGCACCATCGGCGCGACCGGGCTGCGCGGCACCTGGCACATCGTGCTGCCGGCGGCGCTGCCGGGCTATCTCGCGGGGCTCAAGCAGGGCTGGGCCTTCTCCTGGCGCTCGCTGATGGCCGCCGAGATCATCGCCTCGTCCCCCGATCTCGGCCTGGGTCTCGGGCAGTTGCTGGAGAACGGCCGCAACAACTTCGACATGCCCGGGATCTTCCTGTCGATCCTGCTCATCCTGTTCGTCGGTGTCGCGATCGACCTGCTGATCTTCAGTCCGCTGGAGCGGTGGGTGCTGCGCAGCCGCGGTCTTCTCGTCAAGAACTGAGTTACGTCCATGCGCGCACCCGTCCTTCTCGTCATCGCCCACGGCAGCCGCGATCCGCGGCACGCGGCGACCGTGCACGCGCTCACCGCGCGGGTACGGTCGCTGCGGCCGGGGCTCCGCGTGGAGACGGGGTTCCTCGACTTCAACGCACCGTCGGTGCCCAGGGTGCTGGAGCGCCTGAACTCCCCGAGCTCATCGGGTACGGAAGAAGTCGTCGCGCTGCCGCTGCTGCTCACCAGGGCTTTCCACGCCAAGAGCGACATCCCCTCGGTGCTGCGCGAGGCCCGGGCCCGGCTGCCCCGGCTGCGCGTCCGGCAGGCGGGCGTCCTCGGTCCCTCCCCACTGCTCCTCTCCGCGCTGGAGCAGCGGTTGCACGAGGCGGGTCTCACCCCCGCCGACCGATGCTCGACGGGGCTGGTTCTGGCCTCGGCGGGCTCCACGGACCCGGAGGCGATCGCAGTGATCGCTGAAATCGCGCGGGAGCTGCGGCACACCGGTTGGTGCGCCGTGCGGCCTGCGTTCGCCTCCGCCAACTCGCCCGGCGGGTTCCCCCGCACCGCGGACGCGGTGCGGGCGCTGCGCGCCGACGGGGTGGACCGGGTGGCGGTGGCACCGTACGTCGTCGCACCCGGCCGGCTGCCGGACCGGATCGTCGCGGGGGCGGCCGAGGCCGGCGCCGACGCGCTCTCCGAGGTGCTCGGAGCCGCCCCGGCCCTGGCCCGGCTGCTGCTGACGCGGTACGACGACGCACGGGCGGCCCACCCGCTCTCCCTGTCGGCCTGAAAGCGCCCCCGCGAGGCCGACCCGACTCCCTGTCCACATCCCGGACCGATATGGTCCACGTGTCGGATGCATGGATGTAAGGAGCACTCATCGTGACCACGACCCCCGTCACCACCCCCCTCTCCTTCCCCGCCGGGCCCTCCACCGCGCCTTTCACCGAGGAGCCGGTACCGGTGATCCACGCCGACGAGGTCGCCGTGGTCCGTGACGGCCGGGCGATCCTGGACACCGTCTCGCTCACCGTCCGGCAGGGCGAGCACTGGGCGCTCCTGGGTGCCAACGGCGCCGGGAAGAGCACCCTGCTGGGGCTGCTCGGCGCGGTCACCCACCCCACCCGGGGCACGGTGCAGGTGCTCGGCAGGACGCTGGGCCGGGTGGATCTGCGGGAGCTGCGTACGCTGCTCGGGCACGTCAACCCCCGGCACCCGCTCCAGTCCGCCCTGACGGTGCGTCAAGTAGCTCTGACGGGTCTCACCAACTCGGTCGAACCGCTGCCGCGTTGGTCGCCGACGGCGGAGGAGCGGGCGCGGGCGGACGAGCTGCTGGCGATGCTCGGGATGGGCGGCAAGGAGGCCTCGCGCTGGCTGTCGCTCTCCCAGGGTGAGCGGGGCAGGACGCTGATCGCGCGCAGCCTGATGCCGAGCCCCCGGCTGCTGCTCCTCGACGAACCGGCAACCGGCCTGGACCTGGCGGCCCGGGAGCAGCTGCTGGACAGCCTGGACGCCCTGCGCGAGGAGCATCCGGAGCTGGCGACGGTGCTGGTCACGCACCACCTGGAGGAGCTGCCCGCGTCCACGACCCACGCGATGCTGCTGCGCGGCGGGAAGTGCGTGGCGTCGGGGCCGGCCGACGAGGTACTGACCACGGACCGGGTCAGCGACTGCTTCGGCCATCCGGTGCGCATCACGCGTACGGACGGCCGCTGGAGCGCACGGGCGCAGCGGGTAACCCGCCGCTGATCCGGGGCACGCTCCGGATCAGGCCTCGTTGAACGGGTCCGCGACGAACGGGGTGGCCTGGTGGAAGTAGAGCTGCCAGCCCCCGTCCGTCAACCGCCACAGTGAACTCCGGTGCGCGCGGCTGCCTTTGTGCTCGGTGTCGAAGGTCAGGTGGACGAGGCCGGGGCAGAGCTCGACGCCCTCCATCCGGGAGGCGGTCAGGGGTCCGGGGCGGTTGGTGGCCTCGGAGGTGAGTTCCGCGATGATCGCGGCGCGGTCCCAGAGCCGGCCGCTGGTGCCGATCTCGCGGAACTCGGGGTGCAGCACCGTCGCGAGGAGCTGCGCGGAGCGGCGTACCTCGGGGTCGAGCAGGCGCAGTTCGTTCTCGATGGCCTCGGCCACCGGGTACGGGAGCTCAGTCACGGGTCAGCTCCACGAGCTTGACCACGGTGTTCCAGTTGCGGCTGGTGGCGACGAGCCCCTTGGTGACGGCGGGCCGGGCGAGTGCGACGGCGAGGCCGGAGCGGCCGAGGCCCTCCGGGGCGTAGAGGTAGAGGGCACGGTCGCCGAGCCGGAACTCCTCCGGCAGATGGGCGGCGGGGTCCACCGGTGCGAAGCGGTCCTCGGTGACCGGCCCGTCGTAGAAGGTGACGTGCAGCTGCTTGCCCTCCAACTCCGCGGCGGGGAAGGGGCATGCGTCGGCGACGGCACGGAGGTAGGCGCCGGAGCGGACGAGGCAGTCGACGGCGAACCCGAAGTGCTCCTCGACGGCCCGCTCGATCCCGGCCGCGACCTCCTTCTCGTCGTCGCTCGCCGCGGTGAGGACCGCGTTGCCGCTCTGCAGGTACGTGGTCACACCGCTGTGGCCCAGTTCCGAGAGGAGCGCGCGCAGTTCCGGCATGGGCACCTTGCGGTGGCCCCCGACGTTGATGCCGCGCAGCAGGAGTGCGTACGTCGTCGTCATGGGGCTCACCTTAAGGGCTGCACGTTCCCGGACCCTGCCGGGACGGGCGCGCGGTGCGAAGGGGGTGGGTGATTCCGCCGGAGCGCGGTCCGGCCCGCGCTCCGGCGGGCCGTACGGGCTCAGGCGGGTCAGGCCGACTTCGACGGGTGTCAGGCGGACTCGGGCCTGCGGAACGCGTCGGCGTGACGTGCGCACCAGTCCGCGAAGGTACGCGGTGTACGGCCGAGCAGCCGTTCGACGGTGTCCGTCCGGAACCCGACGGTGTCGGCGCGCATGAGCGTGAAGCCCTCGGTGATGGCGTCGGCGAGCGCCCGGGGCGCCCCGTGCGGGAAGCGGGACCGTACGGCCTCGTCCGGCGTGTTCACCGCGCGTACCTCGATGTCGCGGCCGGTGGCGCGGGAGAGGATGCTCACCTGCTCGGTGACGGTGAGCGCCTCGCCGCCGGTGAGGGCGTACTCCTTGCCCCGATGACCGGTCCCGGTGAGGACGAGGGCGGCGACCGCGGCGATGTCCGCGGGGTCGATGGGTGCGGAGCGGCCCGGACCGACCGGGTCGAGGACGTGGTTTCCCTCGTTGAGGGTGGGGATCCAGTCGAGGGCGTTGGTCATGAAACCGCCGGGCCGGAGGAAGGTGGCGGGTATCGCCGAGGCGCGGACGATCTTCTCGCGTTCGTGGTGCCAGTGGGCCATGGCGGGGAGCGGTTCGATGGTGACGTGGAGGGAGGACAGGTGCACGATGTGCCCCACGCCCGCCGCCTCGGCGGCGGCGACGGCAGCGGCGGTGTGGTCGGTGCCGATGCCCTGGGTGACCAGGAAGAGCGAGTCGACGCCGGCGAAGGCCGGAGTCAGCGTCGAGGGCTCGCCCAGGTCGCCGACGACGCGCTCGGCACGCTCGGGCAGTGCGGCGGCACGGGCCGCGTCGCGTACGAGAAGACGTAACTCGGCTCCCTTCGCGTCGAGTTCGCGGGTGAGCTCACGGCCGATGTTCCCCGTCGCCCCGGTGACCAGTATCATCTGAATCCTTCAAGTCATTTGCCAGCTAACGAATTGGCGCAGACGTTAGCCGGTGAATGATTAGCCGTCAATCGATTCTCGCGCGGCGGTCCGTGCCGGCCGCCCACGACCGGAAGGCCGCCCGATGCCCGAGTTCCTGGACCTGCACGGCAAGACGTCCAAGGCCCTCCGGGCGCTGGCCGACGCGGCCATGCGGCGCCACGGACTGCACGTGGGGCAGAACCACCTGCTCGCCAGGTTGTGGGAGCGGGACGGCAGCACGCCCGGCGAGGTCGCCGCCGCGCTGAACGTCACGACGCCCACCGTCGTCAAGATGGCCGACCGGATGACCGCGGCGGGGCTGCTCACCCGGCGCCGCGACGAGCGGGACAACCGCCTCGTCCGCCTCTGGCTCACCGACGCGGGGCGCGCGCTGCGCGAGCCCGTCGAAGCGGACCGGCGCGCGATCGAGGAGAAGGTCACCGCGGAGCTCACCGGGGCCGAGCGTGACATCCTCCTGAGCGCCCTGGCGAAGGTCCACCGGTCGGCCACCGGACTCCTGAAGGAACCCGGCGCCGGCCGGAAGCCCCCGCCGGACCCGGCCGGGTGATTCGGGACGGGTGGCGCGGGACGGGCGATCCAGGACGGGCGATCCGGAGCGGTCGGGACGTGCGCGCGCGTGCCGACCGCCCCGAGGGGAGGGATGATCGGTGCCGGAGGACGCCGGAGCAGGCCGGCGGGGTCCTCCCTGGAATCCGCGTGAAGACCGATGCCCCGGTGACAGGAGATCCGCGTGAAGATCGCAGTGGCGGGCGGCACAGGCACCGTCGGGCGGCATGTGGTCGACGTCGTCCGCGAGCGGGGCCACGAGGCGGTGGTGCTGTCCCGCTCGAACGGCGTGGACCTGACCTCCGGTTCCGGCGCCGCCGAGGCGCTCCACGGGGTCGCGGCGGTCGTGGACGTGACGTCGAAGCAAACCATGTCCGCCAAGGCTTCGGCGGAGTTCTTCACCTCGGTGACCCGGCAGCTGCTGGCCTCGGAGCAGGCCGTCGGGGTGGGGCACCACGTCGCGCTGTCGATCGTCGGCATCGACCGGGCTCCGCACGGCTACTACGCCGGCAAGGTGGCCCAGGAGCGGCTGGTCGAGAGGGGCGCGGTCCCGTGGACGATCCTGCGGGCGACGCAGTTCCACGAGTTCGCGGGCCAGATCTACGGGCAGATCAAGGTGGGCCCGCTGGTGGCCGTACCGAGGATGACGTCCGAGCCGGTCGCCGCCCGCGAGGTGGCCGAACGGCTGGTGGAGCTGGCCACGGGCGCCCCGGCGGGACGCGTACCCGACCTGGGCGGACCGCGGGTCGAGTCGATGTCCGCGATGGTCAGGGCGTACGCGCACCATACGGGCAAGCGGGGCCCGATCGTGGAGGTCCCGCTGCCCGGCGGGATGGGCCGGGCCATGCGGGACGGGAGCCTGGTCACCCGGGAGCCGGCCGACCACGGGACGCTCACCTACGCGCAGTGGCTCTGGCTCCAGCGGCCCACCGTGTAGCCGCTCCCCCCGCACAGCCGGGGGTCCGGCGGGGTCAGCGCTGGTAGCGGGCGAGGACCCGGTTCCCGTCGTCCACCAGCCGGTCCGTCAGCTCGTCCAGGCCGATCGTGCCGCTGTAGTACTCCTGGAGCGCGGGGGTGGCGACCTTGTCCTTCCACTCCGGGTAGCCGCGTACCGACTGGGCGGGGGCGGGCCGGAGCCCTTGCGCGATCGCGGTGCCGGTGGCCCAGCCCAGGTCCTCGGTGTGCAACGCGGGATCGGCGAGGGCCTCCGTGCCGGTGGGGAGCATCCAGTCGCCCTTGGCCAGCCGGACCATGTTGGGCGGGTCGAGCAGGAAGTCGATGAACTCGACCGCCTCCTTCTTGTGCGGGCTGTCCTCGGCGACGGAGAGGGTCTGCGGGCTCACCCCCTGGGCCGTGCCGTCGCTGCCCGCGGGTGCGGGGAGCACGCTCCACTCGAACCCCTCGGGGGCCTGTTCCACGACCTGCTGCCGGTAGGCGAAGCCGAGCGGGACCATGGCGTACTTGCCGCCGAAGAACCCGGGCAGGGTGTCCGAGCCGCCCATGCCGAGCGCGGTCCTGGCCGCGCTGTGGTCGACGGTGACCTGGTCGTGGATGGTCCGGGGCACCACGGAGTCGCCTTCGCCGAACCGCAGGTCCACCTTGCCGTCCTCGCCCCGGTGGAAGAGCTGTCCGCCGGTCGAGAGCCCCAGGTTGAGGGTGACGGAGACGGGTTCCTTGAGCGGCCAGGCGACTCCGTACCGCCCCTTTCCGGTGAGTTCCTTGGTGACCTGGCGGAACTCCTCCCAGCTCCACGGGTGTCCGGCGGTGGGGATACGGACGCCCGAGGCCTTGAGGATCTTCGTGTTGGCGATGAGGACCTTGGGTTCCTGGAGGAACGGGACGCCGTAGACCCCGCCGTCGAAGGTGGTGGTGGACCAGGAGGCCGCCGGGATGTCCTGGGTGAGCCGGCCGGGCAGGAGGGCACTGAGGTCCGCGAGGTAGCCGCCGTACGCGAAGTCGGCGAGGTCGTCGGAGGCGTCGTGGATGATGTCCGGCGCCTCGCCGCCCTCGAACGAGGTGAGCAGTTGATCGTGGACGCTGTCCCAGCTGCCCTGGACGTAGTCGACCTGGATGCCGGGGTGGGCGGCGTTCCACTCGGCGACGAGTTCCCTGTTGGCCTTCACGGACTCCGTCTGCCAGGCCAGTGACTGGAAGCGCAGGTGCACCGTCCCGTCGGCGTCGGTGCCGTCGCTCCCGCCGCCGGAGCATCCGGCAAGGAGCAGGGTGAGCACGGTCGCGGCGGCGGCCGCAGCCCTGGTGAACGCGCGCATCAGCTCTTCACCGCCCCGGCCAGCATTCCGCCGGTGATGCGGCGCTGGATGAAGGCGAAGAGGAGGAGGGAGGGCAGGGTGGCGAGGAAGGCGGCGGCGGCGAGCGGGCCGAGGTCGGCGGCTCCCTCGGCTCCGATGAAGTGGGTGAGGACGACCGGCAAGGTCTGCTTCTCCGGGGTCTTGAGCAGGACGAGGGCGAAGAAGAACTCGTTCCACGCGGTGATGAAGGCGAAGAGGGCGGTGGCGACGATCCCGGGGGCCAGCAGCGGGGCGGTGACCGAGACGAGGGTGCGCAGTCGTCCGGCGCCGTCGACGGAGGCGGCTTCCTCCAGTTCGGCGGGGACGGCCCGGACGTAGCCGACGAGCATCCAGAGCGCGAAGGGCAGCGACCAGACGACGTAGACCATGATCAGGCCCGCCAGGGAGTTGATCAGGTGCAGGTTCTTCAGGATGAGGAAGAGCGGGATGATCAGCAGAACGAAGGGGAACGCCTGGCTGATCACGACCCAGCCGGTGGCGGCGGCCGAGAGCCTGCCCCGGTGACGGGCCATCACGTAGGCCATCGGGGTGGCGATGAGGACGCAGATCACTCCGGCGCTGACGGCGGCGAGCAGGGAGTTCCCGGCGGCCTGGAGCAGCGGCTGTTCGTCGAACGCCTGCCGGAAGTTGTCCAGGGTGGGGTGCTCGGGAATCCAGGTGGGGTGCAGGGAGCCCAGTTCGCGGGCGGGCTTGAAGGCGGTGGAGATCAGCCAGACGAAGGGGAACGCGAGGAAGACGAGGTAGCCGGTGAGCGCGAGGTACTGTCCCGCGCGGGTGGTCCGTCCGGTGCGCATGCTCAACGGTCGTCGCCTCCCCGGAGCCGGCCCGCGAGGTACACGGCGAGGATCACGGAGATCACCGCGACCATGACGCAGCCCATGGCCGCGGCATAGCCGAACTGGCCGTAGCGGAAGGCCTCTTCGTAGGCGAAGAGCATGGGCAGCCGGGTCCGTCCGCCGGGCCCGCCGCTGGTCAGGACGTAGACCAGGGCGAACGAATTGAAGTTCCAGATGAAGTTGAGTGCCGTGATGGAGAGCGCGACGGGTTTCAGCGCGGGCCAGGTGACGGTACGGAAGCGGCGCCATGCCCCGGCGCCGTCGAGGGCGGCGGCCTCGTGGAGTTCGTGCGGGGTGTTCTGGAGTCCGGCGAGCAGGGCGACGGTGGACTGGGGCATTCCGGCCCAGATACCGACGACGATCACGGCGGGCAGGGCGGTACCGAATCCGGTGAGCCAGTCGCGCCCGTCGCCGAGGCCGAGGTCGCGGATGGTCTCGTTGAGGATGCCCGCGTCCGGGTTGTAGACGAGGCGCCACATGATGCCGACGACCACCTCGGGCATGGCCCAGGGGATGATCGCCAGCGCCCGCGCCAGCCAGCGCATCCGCAGGTTCTCGTTGAGCAGCAGCGCGAGGCCGAGGGCGAGCAGGAACTGGGGGACGGTGACGCCGACGGCCCAGAGCAGGCCGATCCGGAAGGAGTCCCAGAAGAGGGTGTCGTGCAGCAGGTCCTGGAAGTTGAGGGCGCCGATCCACTGGGTGGAGCGGGTGCGGCCGGACTGCGCGTCGGTGAAGGCGAGCCCGATGCCGTAGAGCAGCGGGCCGACGCTGAGGACGAGGATCGGGATGAGGGCGGGCAGTACCAGGAACCAGGTGGCCCGGTCCCGGGCGGCCCGCTCGCCGCCGCGTCCGTCGTCCTTGCGGCGCTGTCCCGGCCGTCGGCCGCCCGACCACCGACCGCCCGACCACCGACCGCCAGTCCGCTCCGTCGCGGCCGGAGTCGCCAATGTCACAGTTTGACCTCTTCGTAGCATCTGATCGGCTTTCTGCCGCTCTGGCCGCTCACCCGGCCTCCGTCATGGTCCTGACGGGCCGACCGTTCGTCAAGGTGGCCTGCAGGAATGCGAAAATCGGGCCATGAACGAAGAGCGAGCGCGCGAGGTACTGACCGCTGCCGGACTGGCCGGAAATGGCTCGTCCGGCTCCGCTTCCGGGGCGGAGCTCCTGGCGCTGGGCGAGAACGCGGCCTTCGCCGTGGGCGATCTGGTGGTGAAGGTCGGCCGCGACGCGACGCACCATCCCGAACTGCGCGAACGCGCCGGACGCGAGGTCGCGGTGGCCGGCTGGCTCGCGGACGCCGGCGTCCCCGCCGTGCGGGCCGCGGAGCCCGCGCCCCGCATGGTGGAGGGGCACCCGGTGACCCTCTGGCACCGGCTTCCGGACGCCGTACGGGCCCCCGAACCGCGCGATCTGGCCCCGTTGTTGACCTTGGTGCACGCCCTGCCGGCGCCGGAGGGATTCACCCTGCCCCGCCGTGAACTGCTCGGCGGGGTCGAGCGCTGGCTCCAGATCGCGGGCGACGCGATCGACCCGGCGGACGCCGATTATCTGCGCGAGCGCCGGGACGGCTTCGCGGCCGCCGCCGCCGCGCTCGTACCGCATCTGCCCCCGGGTCCCGTGCACGGCGACGCGCTGCCGCGCAACGTCCACGTCGGCCCGGACGGCCCGGTGCTGGTGGACCTGGAGACCTTCTCCTTCGACCTGCGCGAGCACGACCTCGTGGTGCTCGCGCTCTCCCGCGACCGGTACGGCCTGCCCGCCGACGCGTACGACGCGTTCACCGCCGCCTACGGCTGGGACGTACGGGAATGGGACGGCTGCGCCGTGCTGCGCGGGGCCCGGGAGACGGCCAGCTGCGCCTGGGTCGCCCAGCACGCGCCGTCCAACCCGAAGGCGCTCGCCGAGTTCCGCCGTCGGGTCGCTTCGCTCCGGGACGGTGACCCCGAGGTGCGGTGGTACCCCTTCTGAGAGTGACCGAGGGATCGTGAGCTCCAACCGCCCGCGACAACGCCGCGTTGATCGCAAAGAGTTCTCCGCGAAGAATATTCGCAAAGAGCTCAGCGACGCTCTTCCCTGGTTCGTGCTCGTCACGACGGGCAGCGCGACGCGTACCGGGTTGGTCGCCTGCTGCGAGACGGCTCCGTACGTCGTGGTCAAGGCGCTCGCGGGGCCGGTGGTGGACCGCGTCGGCCCGCGGGTCATCTCCGGCCCGGGGCAGGGGGCGGCACGCGTTCGGGACCGGGCCGGGGGTGGGCCGGCACGTAAACCGGCTTGTGGGGAGCGGAGCCGGCGGTCATCCTCGTGGGCGGCGCAGCTCCGGCTGCCCGCCCCCCGATCGAGTACCCCCCGACCGTGAGGACCAGAGTGCCGTCCTTCGTCCACCGCATCACCCCGTACGACCCCGCCGACCGCGACGAGCACGGCTGTTACACCGGCTCGAAGGACTCGAACAGCGACCACGGGCCGGTCGAGGCCGCCCAACTGCGGGCGATAGCCGCCTTCGCCGAGGAGACCGGTGTCGACCGCGTGGCCGTTCGTGAACCGGAGATCTCCGCACACCTCCGATTCGGCCGGGAGCCGGCGATCGACGGTTACGGCTTGGCCGGGCTCTTCCCACCCGGCCTCGGCGGGTTCCACGACGGCGCCGAGGTGTCCCTGTCCGTCGCGCTGGAGCTGGTCCGGGCCATGCTCCGCGACAACGGAGCGTGGTGCCGTCTGGAATACCGGGACGTGTTCGCGGTGCACGTCGGGTGGGACCAGTACGTCTTCGTCGGCAGCGACCGGCTCTGCGAGAGCGCCCTTGCCCGCACCCGGGCGCTCGGGCTCTTCCCGGAACTCGTGCACGCGTCCCCCTACGACGCGGACTTCGACGAGCCCGGTACGCAGCGGCCGGCCGACGAGGATTTCTGGGCCCGCCTGCGCTGGTCGGTCGCCTCGGGGCGAGCGGCAATCCTGGAGGAGGGCTACGTGTACAACGCCGAACGCCGGCACCGCCTCACCGAGGCGGGCCTCGACGCGGTCCGGGCCGGGCTCACCCCGCGGGCCCGGCTGACCGTGTGGCCGGACCTGTCCACCGACGTAGACGCGGTGCTCGCCTCGCTTCCAGACGAGGGACTGGTCGAGTTCGTGTGGGAGGACGCGGCCGGGGCCGTCACCGGTGCTTTGGTCGACGAGTCCGAGTACGGGGAGCTGGCCGTCCGGGTGGCGGGCGCCCGCGCGGCCATGGCGCTGCCCCTGGCCGTCGATGAGCGGCACCCCCTGTTCACGGCCGTCCTGCCCGACGACGACGGCGTCCTGCGCGCGCGGTGGCGGACCGAGCAGACGCCCGGCGACCGGGACTGGGACTTCCTGAGGACCCTCCGCCGTGGGCAGAACGTCCGCGGCACGGTCACGGAGATCGCCGACACCGGCGTCACGTCCGTGGACATCGGCGGCTTCACCGGGGTGATCGAAGTCCCCGGACTGCCCTCGCCAGGGGACGACCACGCTCCGGACGCGCTCACCGTGGGTCAGGAGGTCTCCGTCGAGATCCTCGACGTCGACATGGTGCGAGAACGGCTGACGCTGTCGCCGAAGGCGACGCGGGACGTACGCGACCCGTCGTCCGCCCAGGACCCGCGCCCCTCCAGGTCTACCGGCTCCGCGGGATGACCGGCCAGGCCGGTTCGACGACGGCCGTCGGGTCCGAGGTGCGCCGCAGGTACGCCTGCAGCGAGGCCGACTGGGTGGCCGCCGCCGTCACCTGGAGGTCGTGCAGGTCCGTCAGGGGCATCGCCGCGACGGGCCGGTGCACCTCGCCCATGCGCCGCACCACCCGAGCGGCAGCCAACGCGTCCGCCCTCGCTTCGTGGGCGTCGTCCAGCGGTACTCCGTAGTGCGCGCAGAGGGCGTGCAGGGCGCGCCTGCCCTTGCGGTACTTGTCGACGTGCTTGTCGATCACCAGCGGGTCGACGATCGGCGAGGGCACCGAGCCGAGCCGCTCGGTGATCGACTCCAGTCCGTGCCGCCGGCACTCGCGGTCGAGCAGGGAGAGGTCGTACCGGGCGTTCATCACGACCAGCGGGGTGCCCGAGCGCAGGACTCCGGCGACCGCCTCGGCGATCTCCTCGATCGCGGCGGCGGCCGGGACGCCGTGCCGGCGGGCGTGGTCCGTCGAGATGCCGTGGATCGCCGAGGCCTGTTCGGGTATCGCCACCCCCGGATCGACCAGCCAGGTCCGCTCCTCGGAGACGGCCCCGTCCGCGTCCAGCCGCACGACCGCAGCGGTGACGACGCGGTCGGTCTCGACGTCCGTGCCCGTCGTCTCCAGGTCGAAGCCGACCAGTGGTTCCCGGTGCCAGCTCATCCCGTACCTCCTCCGTGGTGCTTACCCCCAGTGAGGAACACCCTGTCACGCACCACTGACAGACCGGTCGGCGGGCGGTCCGGATCAGGAGACGGGCCGGGAGTCGGTCCACACCGACTCGAACTCCTCGCGGTACGTCTCGAACAGACCGTGCTCGGCCTCCTGCCCCGCGCGGACGACCGCGCGCCCGCCGCCCCGCAGGACCAGGACGGGCGCCTCCATCCCGCGTGCGCGGCGCAGATACGGCTGGACGACTCCCACCGCGTCGGGCCCGTCGCCGTCGACCAGGTAGGCGGTAAAGCGCGGGGTCTCGTCGAACACCTGGATCTGGAAGGCCCCCGGATCGCGGAGCCTCGCCCGTACCCGGCGCATGTGCAGGATGTTCATCTCGACCGACCGGCTCAGCTCGCCCTTGCGGAGGTTGAGTTCCCGTTCGCGGCGGCGGACCGCGCTGCTGGCCGGGTTGATGAAGAGCAGTCTGATCCGGCAGCCGGTCTCGGCGAGCCGGACCAGCCGTCGCCCGGAGAAGTTCTGCACGAGCAGGTTGAGCCCTATGCCGATCGCGTCGAGCCGGCGGGCGTTGCCGAACAGGTCCTCGGCGGGCAGCTGGCGCTGGAGCCGTACCCGGTCGGGGTGGACGGAGACCACGTCGGCATACCGGTCGCCGACCAGGGATTCGACGGCGTCGACGGGCAGCCGGTCGGCGGAGGGCACGGCGGCCCCTCCGCCGAGGATGGCCAGGAGCCGCTGGGAGGCTCGCTCGGCCTGGGCGTGGACGGCCTCGTTGAGCGCGCGGTTGCGGGAGACGACGTTCCGCGCGACCTCCAGTTCGTCCAGGGCGAGCTCGACGTCGCGCCGGTCGTCGAAGTACGGCTCGAAACAGGGCCAGTGCTGGACCATCAGCTCCCGGAGCTGGGGAAGGGTCAGGAAGCTGAGCACGTTGTCGTCGGCCGGGTCGAGCAGGTACCCCTTCCTGCGGGACACCTCGCGCACCGCGACGGCCCGCTGCACCCACTCCTGGCCGGCCGGCCCGGCGGCGGCCACCACCCAGTCCTCGCCGTTCACCGGCGCGTAGACGGGCCGGAGCACGGCGGCGACCACCGCGCGGAGACGCTGTTCGACGAGATTCAGCCAGATGTACGCACGCCCGGCGCGCTGGGCGCGTGTCCGCACCTCGCCCCAGTCCTCGGCGCTCCAGCCCAGCTCCGCGCCGATCTCCAGGGGCTGTGCCAGGGAGACCGTCCCGGGCGGCGCGTCGTTCGGCTCCCCCTCGTGACTCACGTCACCCGGAGGCAGCTCGAACCCTCCCGAGCTCACCCGTACACCGCCTTCCACTCCCCCACCCAACGATCACGGAAGGGTACTCCGCGAGCGCGGACCCGTGCAGCCCCCTGCCGAGGACGCTGCGTCAACTGGTGTACCGAAAGCGTGGGTTCCCTGGCCGGGCGGGGAAGGGAGTGAGCTGATTCATAGTGAGGTGACCAGCGGGGGGCCGGTGTTCGGGGCGTCCGTCGGGTTCCGGCGGACCGGTCGGGCCGCAGGAGTGTCATGCGGTGCGGCGTGTTGACGGCCCGCGCCGGGGTACACGGCGCACGACGCCTCCCGTTCGCGACCGCACCGGCCGACGTACTAGGTACGCGCGCCTCTTTCGGGGATTATCTGGCTGAAGAACCGCACCACACCCGGATCAGAAGTGGAAGAGTCATATCTATGCAGGTCTGGCCGGGACAGGCGTATCCGCTCGGCGCCACGTACGACGGCGCCGGGACCAACTTCGCGGTCTTCTCGGAGGCCGCCCACCGCATCGAGCTCTGTCTGCTGCACGACGACGGTTCCGAGACGGCGGTCGAGCTGCGCGAGACCGACGCCTTCGTCCGTCACGCCTACCTGCCCGGCATCATGCCGGGCCAGCGGTACGGCTTCCGCGTGCACGGACCCTACGAACCCCAGAACGGGCAGCGGTGCAACTCCGCGAAGCTGCTGCTCGACCCCTACGCGCGGGCCGTGGCCGGGAAGATCGAGTGGGGCGAGGCGGTGTACGGCTACCCCTTCGGGCGGCCCGACGCGCGCAACGACCTGGACTCGGCACCGCACATGATGAGCTCGGTCGTGGTGAACCCGTACTTCGACTGGGGCGACGACCGCAGGCCGCGCACGGACTACCACCGCACGGTGATCTACGAGGCCCATGTGAAGGGCCTGACGATGCTCCACCCGGGCCTGCCCGAGGAGCTGCGGGGCACCTACGCGGGTTTGGCGCATCCGGAGGTGATCGCCCACCTGACCGAGCTGGGCGTCACCGCGATCGAGCTGATGCCGGTGCACCAGTTCGTCCAGGACCACCGTCTGGCGGACGCCGGACTCGCCAACTACTGGGGCTACAACACCATCGGCTTCTTCGCCCCGCACAACGCGTACGCCTCCTGGGGCGATCGCGGGGAGCAGGTGCTGGAGTTCAAGCAGGCCGTCCGGGCGCTGCACCAGGCGGGCATCGAGGTGATCCTCGACGTGGTCTACAACCACACGGCCGAGGGCAACCACCTGGGTCCGACGCTCTCCTTCCGGGGTCTGGACAACGCCTCGTACTACCGTCTGACGGACGACCAGCGGTACTACATGGACACCACGGGCACCGGGAACTCGCTGCTCATGCGGTCCCCGCACGTACTTCAGATGATCATGGATTCGCTGCGGTACTGGGTGACCGAGATGCACGTGGACGGTTTCCGCTTCGACCTGGCGGCGACGCTCGCCCGCCAGTTCCACGAGGTGGACCGGCTGTCGTCCTTCTTCGACCTGGTGCAGCAGGACCCGGTGGTGAGCCAGGTGAAGCTGATCGCGGAGCCCTGGGACGTCGGGGAGGGCGGCTACCAGGTCGGCAACTTCCCGCCGCTGTGGACCGAGTGGAACGGCAAGTACCGCGACACCGTGCGCGACCTGTGGCGGGGCGAGCCCCGGACGCTGGCGGAGTTCGCGGGGCGCCTGACCGGCTCCTCCGACCTCTACCAGGACGACGGCCGACGGCCGCTCGCCTCGATCAACTTCACCACCTGCCACGACGGGTTCACCCTGCACGACCTCGTCTCGTACAACGACAAGCGCAACGACGCCAACGGCGAGGGCAACCGCGACGGCGAGAGCCACAACCGCTCGTGGAACTGCGGCGCGGAGGGCGAGACCGACGACCCGGCCGTACTGGAACTGCGGGCGCGGCAGATGCGCAACTTCATCGCCACGCTGATGCTCTCGCAGGGTGTGCCGATGCTCAGCCACGGCGACGAGTTCGCCCGTACGCAGGACGGCAACAACAACGCCTACTGCCAGGACAACGAACTCTCCTGGGTGCACTGGCCCGATCCCGCGCGGAAACCGGGCGACGCCGCCCGGGACGAGAAGACCGGCACCGAAGGCACCGGAGGAGCGGAGGCCGTACGGAAACCGGGCGACGGGCTGCTGGAGTTCACCCGGGCCATGGTCTGGCTGCGCAGGGACCATCCGGTCTTCCGGCGACGCCGGTTCTTCCACGGCCGCCCGGTCGAGGGCACCCACGACGAGCTCTCCGACATCGCGTGGTTCACGCCCGAGGGCAAGGAGATGACCCAGCGGGACTGGCAGGCCGCGCACGCCAAGGCGATGACCGTCTTCCTCAACGGCCATGCCATCTCGGAGCCGGGACCCCGCGGCGAGCGGATCTTCGACGACTCCTTCCTGCTGATGTTCAACGCAGGCGCCGAGACACTCGACTTCGCGGTGCCCGTCAACCACGGCGCGCAGTGGGAGGTCGTGGTCGACACGGGCCGCCCGGAGGGAGTACCGCCGGGGAGCGGGCCCAAGGTCGCGGCGGGCGAGCACCTCTCGCTGATCGGCCGGAGCATGACGGTCCTGAAGCGGCCCGCCTGAGTGGTCCTCCGCAGGGGCGCGGGCGCCGGGGCTCCGGCATCCGCGCCCCCGCGCCCCCGCGCCCCCGCGCCCGGAACGGCTCCCGGCCCGCCCGTGGTGGCGCCCGGGGCCCTCCGTCCGGGTGAATCTCCCCGGGTGCATCCGTGCGGTCGCGGCCGGCCGGGAGCGGGGCGGATGACACGTACGGGCCGCGAGTGGGTACGTAACCGGGCATGACGCCCACCGCCACGTACCGGCTCCAGCTCCAACCGGACTTCACCTTCGCGGACGCCGGGGAGGCGGTCGCGTACCTCGCCTCGCTCGGAATCTCCCACCTCCACCTGTCCCCGGTCCTGGAGGCGGTGCCCGGCTCCCGGCACGGGTACGACGTCACCGATCCCGGCCGGGTCCGCGCCGAGCTGGGCGGCGAGGAGGGTCTGCGGGCCCTCTCGGCGAAGGCCCGTGCGCACGGGCTCGGGCTGGTCGTCGACATCGTGCCGAACCACATGGCAGCCTCCCCGCGCCACAACCGGGCGCTCCGGGAGGTGCTGCGCGAGGGGCCGTCCTCGCCGTACGCGCGCTGGTTCGACATCGACTGGGAGGGCGGCGGCGGGAAGGTGCTGCTGCCGGTCCTCGGGGGTCCGCTCGGCGACGAACTGGAGCGGCTCTCCGTCGACGGCTCCGTACTGCGCTACGGCGAGCAGGAGTTCCCGCTCCGGCCGGGCAGCGAGCACCTCGCGCTGCCCGAACTGCTGCAGGCCCAGCACTACCGGCTCGGCTGGTGGCGGCTGGCCCGCACCGAGCTGAACTACCGCCGCTTCTTCACCATTTCGGACCTGATCGCCGTGCGGGTAGAGCACCCCGAGGTCTTCGACGCCACCCACGGCAAAATCCTCGAACTCGTCCGGGACGGCGTGGTGGAGGGGCTGCGCATCGACCATCCGGACGGTCTCGCCGATCCCGCCGGGTACCTGGAGCGGCTCGCCGGGGGGACGGGCAGCCGGTGGACGGTGGTGGAGAAGATCCTCACCGGCGAGGAGACCCTCCCGGCCGGCTGGGCCGTGGCCGGTACCACCGGTTACGACGCACTGCACCGCATCGACGGACTCTTCACCGACCCACTGGGCGCCGCCGAACTGCTGGGTCATTACCTGGAGTTCGCCAAGCCGACCGACGACGGGGGAGGTTCCTGGGCGGACACGGCACGCCGGGCCGCACGCCATGTCGTCGGCCACGACCTCGCGGCCGAGACGGCCTGGCTCACCCGGCTGGCCGTACGGATCTGCGCACGGGATCCCCGGCTGCGCGACCACGCCCCGTGGGCACTGCGCACCGCGGTGACCGAACTGCTGGTCCGGGTCCCGGTGTACCGGCCGTACGTCGTGGCCGGCGGCCCGGTCACCGAGTCCGCCTCGGCGGCCCTCCCGGAGGCGGCGGTACGGGACGCGAAGGCCGCGTTCTCCGTACCCGAGGAGGCGCGGGCCGTCGACGTGGTCCGGGAGCTCGCCCTGGGCCGGCTGGGGGACGGCCCCGAACAGGTCTCCTTCTGCGCCCGGTTCGCCCAGACTGCGTCCGCGCTGCACGCCAAGTCCGTGGAGGACACGGCGTTCTACCGGCACGTACCGCTGATCTCGGCGACGGAGGTGGGCGGACGGCCGGGCAGGCCGGCGACGGAGCCCGTCGAGTTCCACGCGTTCTGCGCCCGGCTGGCCCGGGACTGGCCGACCACCGGCACGGTGCTCACCACGCACGACACGAAGCGCAGCGCCGACGTCCGCGCGCGGATCGCGGTCCTCTCCGAATGCCCGCCCGAGTGGGCCGAGTTGGTACGCCGGCTGACGGATGTGACTGTGGCGAAGGCGCCGGACGGACAACTCGCCTGGCAGGCATGGCAGTCGGCCTTCGGCTGCGTGGATCTGCCGGCCGACGAGGCGGTGGGCAGGCTGGAGCCCGCGCTCCTGAAGGCCGTACGCGAGGCGGGACTCCGTACCACCTGGACCGAACCCGACTCCTCGTACGAACGCGCGGTCTCCGACTTCGTCGCGGCCGGTCCCGGCAGTGCGGCCGGCCCCGCCCGGGAGCTCCTCGCGCCCTTCGCCCGTTCGCTCGCCCCCCAGGTGCGGGCCAATGTACTGGGCGCGGCACTCGTCCATCTGACGATGCCGGGGGTGCCCGATCTCTACCAGGGGTCGGAGCGGGAGTACCTCGCTCTGGTGGACCCGGACAACCGGCGGCCCTTCACCGAGCCCGGAGCCGGCGAGTCGGAAGCCGGCGAGTCCGGAGCCGGCAAGGACGGAGTCGGCAAGGACGGTGTCTCGGGCGAGAAGGCCCTGGTGACCGCCACCGCCCTCCGGCTCCGCGCCGCACTCCCCGCCGTCTTCGGCGAGTCGGGGACGTACGCCCCGCTCACCGCACGGGGCCCGGCGGCGGAGCACGCGCTGTCGTTCTGCCGGTCGGGCGAGGTGGTCACGGCGGTCACCCGGCTCTCGCTCCGGCTCGCCGAGGCGGGCGGCTGGCGCGACACCGTCCTGCCACTGCCGGACTCCGGTCCCTGGCACGATCTCCTCTCCACGGAGGGCGAGTTCGGCGGCGGCGAGGTGGCGGCGGCCGAGCTGTTCGCCGCTCGCCCGGTCGCGCTGCTCAGGAGGGGGCCGAGAAGCTGAACTCCGTCCCGCGATTCCTGGCGGGCGCGCGAGGACGGCCGGGGCACCTCACCGCGTCGTCGGTACGGGCCGGGTCGAGGTGAAGGGTGAGGGCCGCCCAGCACGATCGGCCCGGCCGGGGGCTGCGGCGGTCAGCCCTTCTCGTGCGTCCCGACGCGAGCGAGGCTGCGGTCGTGGAGGCGGCTGAGGAGCAGCAGGGAGCAGACGGCGCCGATCAGCGCGCAGAACATGTCCCATTGGGTGTCCCACACGTCGCCCTGGGTGGCGAGGAAGGAGTCGGCGGCCTGCCCTCCGACCACGGCCGCCAGCCACTCCAGCATCTCGAAGACGGCGCTGAAGGCGAGGCAGGCGCACACGGTCAGCGCGGGGAGCCAGCGGCTGCCGCGCAGGGGCGAGGTGCGGACGAGGAGCTCCCGGACCAGGATCGCGGGGACGAATCCCTGCATGAGGTGGCCGAGGCGGTCGTAGGGGTTTCGGTCCAGGCCCAGCCAGTCACGCACCCAGTCACCGGCGGGCACCTCCGCGTACGTGTAGTGCCCGCCCACCATGAGGACGAGGGCATGGACGGCCAGCAGACCGCAGAGCAGGCCACTCAGCGGGAAGCGCCGGCGCAGCAGGAACAGGACCGGCAGCCCCAGCATCACCCACACCGTTTCCAGGACCCAGGTACCGGGTTCCTTGGCGCCCCACGCGGACAGCGCGAGTGCCGCGGCGACCGCCGGCGCGAGAACGGAGGGCAGCAGCCGGCCGGCGGTCGCAGGGGCGTCCGGCAGGACGTCCGACGGGATCTCGACGGGCGGGTGGGTGGCGGGCATGGCGCGCTCCTCATGTCTGGGCTGTGCCGCCATCCTCCGACGGCCCGGCAAGCCCGCGCCTGAGTGCCGGTACTCAACGCCCCCTCCCACCTACCTGGTGGGGATGAGGAGAAGCGCCGCCCGGTTCAGAGGGCCGCAGGCCGGTCCGGCGGTAGGGGCGGGGGCGCGGTCAGGCGGAAGGTCATGTGGCCGAAGCTGACCTGGTCGCCCTCCCGGACCGGGACCAGGCCGACGACCCGCTGTCCGTTGACACAGGTGCCGTTGGTGGAGCCGAGGTCGCGGAGCAGCCAGATCCGCCCCCGTACGGTGAGTTCGGCGTGGTTGCGGGAGACCGTCTCGTGGTTGAGCCGCAGTCCGTTGCCCGGGTCACGTCCGATGAGCAGCGGTACGGGTCCGGGTGCGGGCAGCAGGAGTTGGGGCAGTTTCCCGGCCCGCCAGGCCATGCGCAGCCGTCCGGGGAACCCCGAGACTCCGCCCACGGCGCGCAACAGCCCTCTGCCCCAGGCGCGTTCCTCGCGCAGGTCGGCGGTGAGGGCCGACAGGTCCTCGGGCCGGTGGGCGGCGAGGGCGAGTTCCATCCGGCGCAGGAAGGTGTCGTGGGAGAGCCGGCCCTGAGCGGCGCCCTCCCTGAGCACGCCGAGGACACGGTCGCGCTGGGCGTCGGACACCCGCGCGGGATACGTGTGGAACTCGGAGGAGGACGTCACAGGGTGATTGTCGGGCCGAGCGGCCCGGAGTGTCCAGAAGGGACGGTGACGGACCGGGGCGAGCAGGTTCGACCGGCCGGAGGGGCGGGCGTACCGCTCAGCGCGCGGGGGCCTCTCCCGAGCGCTCCAGGTCGAGCGCGACGGTGCGCACGGCGTCGACGATGGGCAGCAGCTTCCGGCCGAAGGGGGTGAGGTCGTACACCGTCGACTGCTTGCTCCTCGACTCCGCGACCCTGACGACGATGCCCGCCTCGTCGAGCTTGCGCAGGCGGCTGGTCAGGGTGACCGCGTTGACCTTCGGGATGGCCCGGTGCAGCTCGTTGAAGCGCATCGCCGATTTCTGCAGGGTCATCACGATCGCCAGGGTCCACAGATCGCCGACGACCGACAGGATCTGCATGCACCGCGCCGTCTGGGGGTCTACGGGTTGATTCATGGTGCTGCCATTTTAGGGTCCTTCGCTCGGGCCGGGCCGGGCTCGCGTCCCCCGGTGCCGCGCCCCGATCCGGCCCCGGTCCGAGCGGAGGACCCGGGGATGCGCCGATCCGCCGTGCTACGTTCACCGCTAAAGAAATTTTAGTGGTTTCCAGGAAGGGCGGAGTCCCATGAGAATCACGATCTTCGGCGCGACCGGGCGGACGGGCCAGTTACTGGTACGTCAGGCCCTCGACGCGGGGCACGCGGTCACCGCCTACGCCCGCAACCCCGACAAGCTCCGTTTCACGCACCCGGAACTGACCGTCGCGGCCGGTGAACTCGACGACGAGAAGGCGATCCTCGAAGCGGTCCGGGGTGCCGACGCCGTCATCGAGGGCGTCGGCTCGGAGAGCGCCGCGACCCGCAGGATCATCGCCGCCATGGACGCGTCCGGCGTCGGACGGTTCGTGGTGGTGTCCACGTGCAGCGTCCCGGACCCGGCGGACCGGCCGGACCTCAAGTTCAAGGCCCTTGTCCGGTTCGTCAGGACCGCCGCTCCCCGCGCCTGGTCCGAGGTCCGCGCGGCGGCCGAGGCGGTACGCGCCAGCGACCTGGACTGGACGCTGGTGCGCGTGGCCAAGCTCGACGACGGCCCCGCCACGGGAGAGATCAAGGTCGGGCACTACGGCCACGGGGTGGTGGGCCTCTCCCTCCGCCGCGCCGACATGGCGTCCTTCCTGCTCGCCCAGGTGACCGACCGGACCCATCTGCGCGAGGCCCCCGCGATCAGCAACTGAACCGCACACCGGGGACAAATGGCGGTGCGTGCGCGTCCGGTGCGCTGCTATCGTCTGCCGCCGCGAACCCCCGGTGACCTCCGGGGCCGACGATGCCCTGGAGCAACGTGACACCCGTTGTACCCGACCTGACCTTCCGTCCGCTTTCCGGCCCCGCCGAACTCCCCCTCTTCCAGAGCCTGTCCTATGTCCTCGACCACGAGGTGGCCGAGGACCTGGAGGCAGGGCGGCGGAGTCCGTCGTGGCTCTGGGTCGCCCTCGACGGCGACCGGGTGGTCGCGCGGGCCGGATGGTGGCGCGGCTCCGGAGGCGCTCCGGGGGGTGTCCCCGCACTGCTCGACTTCTTCGACGTGGACGACTCGCTGCCCGCACCGGAGCGGCTCCGCGTCGGCGCCGCCCTCCTGGAGGCGGCCACTTCGGCCGTGGTGCCCGCGGGCACCCCCCGGCCGGAGTACGAGCGTTTCGTGCCGCCGGACTGGCGGGAGGACCCGGCCGCCCGCGCGGTGGTGGAGGCGCGGACCGGGGCCCTGGAGACGACCGGGGCCCGGCTGCTGGTGGAGCGGCTGCGGCTGGAGTGGCGGGCCGGGACTCCGGTGCCCGAGGACGGCGGACGGCTGCGGTTCCGGCCGGTGAAGGACCGCGAGGATCTGGTCGCCCTGATGACCCCGGTGATGGAGGGCACCCTCGACGCGCACGGGAAGCAGGACCTGGCGTCCGGGCTGTCGGCGCGCGAGGCGGCCGAACGGCACTTCGACGAGGAGCTCGCGCGCTACTCGACCCCCCGCGACTGGTGGCGGATCGGCGAGCTCCCGGACGGGGAGCCGGTGGGGTTCGTCGTGCCGGCCCGCAACGACTACAACCCCGTCATCGCGTACATCGGTGTGCTGCCCGGCCGTCGCGGTCAGGGGTACGTCGACGATCTGCTCGCCGAGGGGACCCGGGTGCTGGCCTCGCAGGACGGGGTCGAGCGTGTCCGGGCCGCCACGGACCTCGGCAACCATCCGATGGCCGAGGCGTTCCGGCGGCTGGGGTACGTCAACTTCGAGCGGGCCCTCAACATGGTCTGGGACGGGGCCGGACCGTCCGCCCCGTGATCAACCGGTCTTCTGCCGCGGCTCGTCGGCGGACTCATGTTCCGCGAGCCACTCCAGACGCAGCAGTTGCTCGTCGGGGATGGTGGCGTCCTCGCCGCGCGGCCCGACGTTGAGCAGCAGGTTGCCGCCGTCGGCCGCGGTGTCCCGGACCAGTTCGGTGAGGGTGTCGCGGTCGAGGAAGGCCCCGGGCGGGGAGTTGCGGTTGTAGCCGAAGCTGTGGTCGATGCCGCGGGTGATCTCGTACGGGTCCGGGCCGGTGTAGCGGGCGAACTCCGGTGTACGGAAGTCGTAGTAGGGCGGCTTGCGGGGGACGAAGCCGTCGCCCTGGGCGACGTTGCGCCGCTCCCACCGGTCGTAGAGCGCCCCGGCGCCCGGGAGGGCGAAGGTGCGCCAGAGCGGTGAGCGGGGCAGCAGCCGGTCGTTGACCACGCCGTGCGGGACGGTGAAGCGGTAGAAGTCGATCAGCCGGCGGATCTCGGGGGTGCCGGCCGGCCAGGCGATGTCGTTCCAGAGGATGTCCGGACGGTACCGGCGTACGAGCTCCCGCAGTTGGGCGTCGGCGTACGCGGGATAGGCGCCTCGGGGCACGGAGGCGAGCATGTCGGCGGCGGTACCGACCGGGCGGTCGTCGAAGGTCCAGTCGAGTCCGCCGGAGTAGTACACCCCGAAGCGCAGCCCCTCTGCCCGGACCGCTTCGGCGAACTCGCCCACCACGTCGCGGGTGGTGTGCCAGCCGGCCCGGTGCGGGTTGCGGACCTCGGAGGGCCAGAGGCAGTAGCCGTCGTGGTGCTTGGTGACGAGGACGGCATAACGGGCTCCGGCGGCGCGGAAGGCGCGCGCCCACGCGGCCGGATCCCAGCCCGCCAGCCCGTCCTCGAACTCCCGCCCGAAGTCGGTGTAGGGCTTGTCGCCGTAGGTGGCCCGGTGATGGGCGGAGACCGGGCTGCCGGGGAAGCGGAGACCGTTCTCGTACCACTCGGCGTACGGGGTCCAGGCGAGCGGGGCGGCCCGCCCGGCCAGGGGCAGGTCGACGGCCGGGGTGTGGGGCGGGGCCCATCCCGGTACCGACGCGGGCGTCCAGTGCACGAATATCCCCAGGTTGGCCTGGGTCCACCATTGAGCAACCATGGCGGGAAGTATCGGTCACCGGAGCCCGGCCGGGGAAGACACGTCCGGTCGGGAAGACGCGTCGGTCCCTGCCGGGCCGGGTGGTTCGGAGCCTGTCGGGCGGCTCAGACGGGCCGGACGGGGGTTTCGGCACCGGCCGGTTCCGCCACCCCGGCGGCCTGCTGTCCGATGATCTCGGTCCTGGACTCCACCGCCACCGCCCCCGGCTCCTCGTCGCCCGGAGGTACGGACTCGGCCCCGGCCGGTACGCGCTGGGCCCGGATGGTGTCGCGGTACCAGGCGTAGGACTCCTTGGGGGTCCGACGCAGGGTCTCGTAGTCGATGTGGACGAGCCCGAAGCGCTTGCTGGCACCCTCGGTCCACTCCACGTTGTCGGTCAGCGACCAGGTGAAGTAGCCGCGCACGTCGACGCCTTCACCGATCGCCCGGTGCAGGGCTCCCAAGTGGGCTTCCAGGAAGGCGATACGGCGGGTGTCGTTGACCGCGTCGTCCACCGCGCAGCCGTTCTCGGTGATGTAGAGCGGCGGCAGCCGGTCGCCGTAGCGGTCGCGGAGCCCGACGAGGGTCTCGCGCAGCCCGTCCGGGACGACGGGCCAGCCGAAGTCCGTCTTCTCGTATCCCTCGATCTCCCTGATGCCGAAAGGGAGTTCGGCGGGGATCTCGAACCCGGCGAAGGATTCGAGTGTTTCGGGCCGGCGGGGGGCGCCGACGAGGGTGGGGTTGTAGTAGTTGACGCCGTACCAGTCCAACGGGGTGGAGATGGTCTTCAGGTCGTCGGCGACCGGGCCGGGCATCAGCGCGGCGAATCCCTCGTCGGGGTAGCGGCCGGCGAGCAGCGGGTCGGCGAAGAGCCAGTTGGTGAGGGTGTCGTAGAGCCCGGCCGCGTCCCGGTCCTCGTCGGAGTCTCCGGCCGTCCAGACGGGGCTGTGCGAGACGGCGATCCCGATGTTGGAGGCCCCGGCGGCGCGCAGCGCCCGGACGGCGAGTCCGTGGGCGAGGAGCTGGTGGTGCGCGGCGGGCAGGGCGTCGAAGAGGAGGGCACGGCCGGGCGCGTGCTGCCCGAGGGCGTAGCCCAACAGGGTCACTTCGGCGGGCTCGTTGATGGTGATCCACATGGGGACGCGGTCGGCGAGGCGTTCGGCGACGATGCCCGCGTACTCGGCGAAGCGGTAGGCGGTGTCGCGGTTGAGCCAGCCGCCCTCCTCGTCGAGCGGCAGCGGGGTGTCCCAGTGGTAGAGCGTGGGCGCGGGGGTGATGCCCCGGGCGCAGAGTTCGTCGACGAGCCGGTCGTAGAAGTCGAGTCCGGCCGGGTTGACCGCGCCGCTGCCGCCGGGTACCACGCGGGGCCAGCTGATGGAGAAGCGGAACGCGTCGGCGCCGAGTCCGGCGAGCAGCCCGACGTCCTCGCGCCAGTGTTCGAGGAACCCGGTTCCCCGGGTGGTGTCCGTACCGTCCTTGATGCGGCCGGGCACGGCGGCGAAGGCGTCCCAGCCGGAGAGGCCCTTCCCGTCTTCGTCGACGGCCCCCTCGGTCTGGAACGCGGAGGCGGAGGCTCCCCAGAGGAAGCCCGGTGGGAACTTCGGCACGGTCATTTCGGCCTCCATCAGCCGTACGTCGGCGTACGTATGAGCAGGATCGGGCAGGGCAATGATCAGAGCAGACCTTAAGGGGTGTTCCGCACTCCTGTGCGCGGATGCACGGAACACGGGACATCTTCGCGGTCGCCCGTCGCGGAACCGGTCCAGTATTCCGGGGCCGGGCGTGCGACTGCAGCCGATCATGGAAGCTGGTCCGGACTGTCCTCCGGCACTTCCGGCTTTTCATACGAATCACTGACACGACATCACTGACACGACTGACGGGGAGTGGCGGATGCGGTTCGAGGTGTGGGCCCCCGGGGCGGAGTCGGTCGGACTCCAGCTGTCCGGCCGGACGCTAGTGATGGGACGCGACGAGTCCCGCGCGGGCTGGTGGACGGCCGAGGCGGAGGCGGCGGACGGTGACCGGTACGGCTTCTCGGTGGACGGGGGGCCGCTCCTCCCCGACCCGCGCTCCCGGCGTCAGCCGGACGGCCCGGACGGGCCGAGCGCGGTGGTCGGCCGGGACGCGTACGTCTGGCGGAACGACTGGCGGGGGCGCGGGCTGCCGGGCGGTGTGCTGTACGAGCTCCACGTCGGTACGTACACCGCCGAGGGCACCTTCGACGCGGCGGCGCTGCGGCTCGGCCATCTGGCGGAACTGGGCGTCACGCACGTGTCGCTGATGCCGGTCTGCCCCTTCCCCGGTACCCACGGCTGGGGGTACGAGGGCGTGTCGCTCTGGGCCGTCCACGAGCCGTACGGCGGCCCGGCGGGGCTCAAACGGTTCGTGGACACCGCGCACGGGCTGGGTCTCGCGGTACTCCTGGACGTCGTCCACAACCACCTGGGCCCGTCCGGCAATTACCTCCCCGCCTTCGGCCCCTACTTCACCGAGACGCACCACACCCCGTGGGGCGCGGCAGTCAATCTGGACGCGCCCGGCTCCGACGAGGTGCGGGCGTACCTGCTGGGCAGTGCGCTGGCCTGGCTGCGCGACTACCGTCTCGACGGGCTGCGGCTGGACGCGGTGCACGCGCTCGCCGACACCCGGGCGCTGACCTACCTGGAGGAGCTGGCCGCCGGGGTGGACGCGCTGTCGGCGGAGGTGGGCAGGCCGCTGACGCTGATCGCCGAGTCCGACCTCTGCGACCCCCGTACGACGACCCCGCGCGCGGCGGGCGGGCTGGGGCTGCACGCCCAGTGGAACGACGACTTCCACCACGCCCTGCACACCGCGCTGACGGGCGAGGCGCAGGGCTACTACGCCGATTTCGCCGCCGCCCCGCTGACCGCGCTGGCGAAGACGGTGACCCGCGCCTTCTTCCACGACGGCACGTACTCCAGCTTCCGGGGGCGGTCGCACGGCCGCCGGGTCGACGTCACCCGCACCCCCGCCCACCGCTTCGTCGGGTACGCCCAGACCCACGACCAGATCGGGAACCGCGCCCTCGGCGACCGGCTCGCCGCCTCCCTCTCCCCCGGCCTCCAGGCGTGCGCGGCGGCACTGGTGCTGACCGGCCCGTTCACCCCGATGCTCTTCATGGGCGAGGAGTGGGGGGCGCGGACCCCGTGGCAGTTCTTCACCGACCACACCGATCCTGAGCTGGCCGAGGCGGTACGCAACGGCAGGCGACGGGAGTTCGGGGCGCACGGCTGGGCCGAGGAGGACATCCCGGACCCGCAGGACCCGGCGACCCGCGAGCGCTCGTGCCTGGACTGGAGCGAACCGGAGCGCGCACCGCACGACCGGCTGCACGCCTGGTACCGGGAGCTGATCGCGCTCCGCCGGGCCGTGCCGGACCTGCGCGACCCGGACCTCGCCTCGGTGAAGGTCGCGTTCGACGAGGAGGCCCGGTGGCTGGCGCTGCGCCGGGGCGACGTACGGGTCGTGGTCAACCTCGCCGGCCGGCCCGCCGCCGTACCGCTGGGCGGCGGGCGGAACCGGGCCGCGACCGGACGGGTGCTGGCGGCCTGGGAGCCGGTGGAGGCCCCGGACGCGGACGGACTGCTGCACCTGCCCGCCGAGTCGTGCGTGGTGCTGGCCGACGGGTGACCGGGCCCGCCGCACCCGGACGGTGGGGTCGCCGCCCCGGGCCGACGAGCCGAAATCCGCCGCCGACGAGCCGCCGTCAGCCGACGATCGCGAGCTCGCGGGCAGTGGAGTTGAGGCGCCGCCCGCCGTCCTCGGTGACGGTCACGATGTCCTCGATCCGCACCCCGAACCGCCCCGGGAGGTAGATCCCCGGCTCCACCGAGAAGCACATCCCCGGGACCAGCGGCTGTTCCTCGCCCTCGATCATGTAGGGCGGTTCGTGGGTGGTGACCCCGATGCCGTGGCCGGTGCGGTGGATGAACCGGTCGCCGTAGCCGAACTCGGTGATGACCGCGCGCGCCGCCCGGTCGACGTCCTGGCAGGCGGCTCCGGGCCGTACGGCCGCGCACCCCGCCGCCTGGGCCTCGCGCACCACGTCGTGGACCCGCTGCTCCTCGGCGGTGGGCTCGCCGACGTGGACCGTACGGGAGGTGTCGGAGCCGTAGCCGTACCGCAGGCCGCCGAAGTCGAGGACCACCATGTCGCCGTGCTGGATGACCCGGTCCCCGGCCTCGTGGTGCGGGTTCGCGCCGTTGGGCCCGGAGCCGACGATGGCGAAGTCCACCTGGGAGTGGCCGAATCCGATGAGCAGCTCCGCCAGGTCCGCCGAGACCTCGGTCTCCTGGCGACCGGCGAAGGGGACCTTCAGGATCTCCTCGTACGTGGCGTCCGCCGCGGCGCCCGCCGCCGCCAGCCGCTCCAGTTCCGCCGCGTCCTTGACGGCCCGCAGCATCGGCAGCACCTGGGTGAGCGAGGCGTAGGAGGTTCCGGGCAGGAGCTGCTGGAGCCCGAGCAGATGCATGGCCCAGGCGTTGTCGCTGATCCCGTACCGGCCGGCCGCGTCGAGGAGCGGGGCGGCCACCTCGTACGGGTTCCGGGCGTCGGTCCAGTCGCGCAGCGAGAGGGCGGGGGCGCCGATCGCCGCCTCGGCGTCGGGCGCCTCCAGGGTCGGTACGACCAGCACCGGCTCCTGACCGGGCGTCAGCACGAGAAGGGTGAGGCGCTCGGTACTGACGGGCTGGTAGCCGGTCAGGTGGACGAGGTCGGGGCCCGGCGCCACCAGGACGCCGGCCAGCCCCGCCGCGGCGGCGGAGTCGGCCGCGCGGGCCATCCGGGCCCGGTAGACGTCGGCGGTGAAGGGCTCGGGCGGGTTCGGGATGGTCATGCGGTGCCTCCAGAGGTGCTGCCGGTACGGCTGCCGGTGGCGGCGCACCGCTGCGCGCGCCGCACGGAGCATCCTGCCGCCGCCCGCCGCGGGACGCGAGCGCCGGACGGGCGTGGCGGGACGGTTGGTACGGCGCGGACGGGACGGTTGGTACGGCGAGGGCGGGCCGGGTGGTGCGGCGGGCGGGCCGGGTGGTACGGCGGGCGGGCCGGGTGGTACGGCGGGCGGACCGGCCCGGGGGCTGCCCGATCCAAAACTGGTTGCCCGATCCCCTCACCACCTGGTTCCCTACCGGAGCGCGCGCCCGAACCCTGGCGCGCACCAGCACCAGAGCGAGGACCCATGAAGCCGGGATACCGGATACGCACCCCCCTCCGATCCGAACTCCCGGCGATTCTCGACACCGTGAACGCCGCCGGCCGGGCCGGGGACGCCACGGCGGCGGCCCAGACCGTCGACGAGTACCTGCGCGTCTGGTCGCGTCTCGACACGGAACGGGACGCGTGGGTGGTGACCGGTCCCGGCGGGGAGATCGCGGGCTACGGACATGTGACCGCCGAGCCGGACGAGGGCCGCGCCCATGGCGACGCGTACACGCATCCGGGCCACGAGGGCGCGGGCATCGGCACCCGGCTGCTGGAACTGACGGAGACCCGGGCCGCCGAGCTGGCGTCCGGGGCGGGGCGTCCCCTCCGTCTGGTCAACTACGTCTATCTCGGCGGTGTTTCGGAACGGCTGCTGCGGGCCCGGGGGTACCGCCTGGCGCGGATCCATCAACGGATGGCGATCGCGCTGGACGGGCCGCCCCCCGCACCGGTGTGGCCCGACGGGGTCACCCTGCGGTCGTGCACCGGGACCGCCGAGGACCTGCGGGCGGTGCACGCCTGTGTCGAGGACGCGTTCGGCGACCTGTGGGGCGCCGGGCCCCGCCCGTACGACGTCTGGGCCGACGACCTGCTGTACGACGGCTTCGACCCGTCGCTCTGGCTGCTCGCGGAACGCGCCGGCCGGATCGCGGGCGCGGCACTGTGCCGGTTCCGCGACGTCCGGGGCGAAGCCGCGGGCGAAGTCGGCCAGTTGGCGGTGGGACGACAGGACCGCCGGCTCGGGATCGGGCACGCCCTGCTGCTCAGTTCCTTCGCACTCTTCGCCGGGCGCGGTGCGTCCTCGGTCGGCCTGGACGTCGACAGCGAGAGCCTGACGGGCGCTCACCTTCTTTACGCGCGGGCGGGAATGGCGGTCACGGTGTCCATCGGCCGCTTCGAACGCGAGGTGTCCTGCGGGACGGCCGCCGGAGTCCACGCAGGAAGCTGACCGAGGGTGGGCTCCGTTCCGTGCGGGCAGAGGAGGGGCGGCCGTCCCGGCGACGCCCTCGAGTCCTCCCGGGAGGCCCGGGAGGGCTTGAGGGCTCCCCTTCCGTAAGATGAGTGCGACTCCGGAAACCCTGGGCAAGCGGGACCGGACTCATCCCATGGAGGTTCCCTTGTCGCCATCACGCCCGCTGCGCGCCGACGCGCGGCGTAACCGCGAGGCGCTGCTGTCCGCCGCCCGCCAGGCATTCCTGAGCGGCGACACCGACGCGCACGTGGAGGAGATCGCCCGCTCCGCCGGCGTCGCCGTCGGAACGCTCTACCGCCACTTCGAGACGCGCGAGGCACTGATCGAGGAGGTGTACCGCAAGGAAGTCGACGATCTGTGCGCCGAGCCCGCAAAGCTGCTGGACCAGCACGCCCCCGACGAGGCGCTGCGACGCTTCCTGCTGCTGCTCGTGGATCACGCGGCGGTGGGCAAAGGAATGTCCTTCGCCCTGGAGAGCATCATGGCCACGGACTCACCGGTCTTCGGTGACGCGCGCGTCCGCATGGAGAACGCGCTCTCCCGGCTGCTCGAAGCCGGCGCCGCGGCCGGTACCGTCCGTGCCGACGTCACCGGCCCCACCCTGCTGCGAGCCCTGGGCGGCATCTGCCACCTGCGGCCGGCGGAAGGCTGGCTGGCGGAGGCCCGGCAGATCACCTCTCTGCTCTTCGACGGCTTGCGGTACGGCGCCGCACCCGTGGGTTGAGCAGCCGCAAGCGCGACCTGCGGCGGAAGCGGGGCGCCGTACGCGCCGGCGGCCACTCGGCCGGGACCCGGTTCCTCAGCGTGGGCGCTGCCGGACGATCAGGTCGGCGCGGTCGCGTCCGGCTCCGACCAGCCGGGCGTTCGCCTCGTCCGAGCCCGCCACCCACCGCTCGGCGTCCGGCCTCGGCCTGCCGAACCGGACGTGCCGGTCCACCAGTCTGCGCACGCGTACGTCCGGGTCGAGCTCCAGGTACCAGACCTCGTCGAGCAGCCCGCGCACCGGAGCCCAGGGGCCCTGGTCGTGGAGGAGGTAGTTCCCCTCGGTGACGACGAGCGGGGTGCCCGGTTCCACCGCGACGGAACCGGCGATCGGCTCCTCCAGGGCGCGGTCGAAGGCGGGGGCATAGACCGTCTCGCCCGCCGTACCCGTGCCGCCGCCTTCCGTACCCGTGCTGCTTCCCGTACCCGTGCCGCTTTCCACGCCCGTGCCGCTTCCCGTAGCCGTGCCGCTCCCCCCACCCGTCCCGCGCAGTCGCCGCAGCAGCGCGGCGTACCCGGCGGCGTCGAAGGTGTCCGGCGCGCCCTTGCGTGCGGCTCGCCCGAGGCGTTCGAGTTCGGCGCCGGCGAGGTGGAAGCCGTCCATGGGGACGAGTACCGCGGCACCGCCCAGCGCCTCCACCAGGGCGGCGGCGAGGGTCGACTTTCCGGCGCCGGGCGGCCCGGCGATGCCCAGAATCCGTCGGCGACCGGGGACGATGAGCGCCCGGGCGCGGGCGACGAGCGGGGCGAGGTCGTACGTGTCCATGCTGGGCATTCTGCGGGCCCGCGCGGCACCCTCAGTAGTGTTACGTATAACCATCACCGCACACGAGGAGCCGAGATGCCTCACATCGCCCTGACCACCCTGGTCGTCAACGACTACGACGAGGCCATCGCCTTCTACCGGGACGCCGTCGGATTCGAGCTGGCCGAGGACACCGACCGGGGCGACGGGTCCCGGTGGGTCGTCGTCCGTCCGCGCGGCGCCGGTGCGGCGGGCACCGGCCTGCTGCTGGCGCGCGCGAAGGACGGGGAGCAGCGGGCGGCGGTCGGGGCGCAGACGGGCGGCCGGGTCGGGTTCTTCCTGCACACCGACGACTTCGCCGGCGACCACGCGCGGATGAAGGCGGCCGGGGTGCGGTTCCTGGAGGAGCCGAGGCACGAGACGTACGGCTCGGTCGCGGTCTTCGAGGACCTGTACGGCAATCGCTGGGACCTCCTCCAGCCCGCGTGAGCCGGACCCGGCCCGGCCGTGCGGGCCGGCGGGCGACCGGGCAGAATCGCCCGCCGGCCGGGCCACCTCCGTCAGGCCCGGCGGGGGCGGCCCGGAAGGGTCCCGGCGAACCTGGCCGACGGATCGCTCCGCGCGTTCGCCGGACCTTGATAGCGTCGCCCCCACGCGACTGCGGAACGCTCCCCGCCCCGGTCGCCGGCCGGCCCCGCGCGTCACCGGAACGGGCCTGCGCGCACGCGGGTTCGGGGACGGTCGCCGCAGGACGAAAAGGGCCCCGGGCATGAGCCTCGCGCAGTTGCACTACACCTCGGCAGCTCCGGGGGACGAGGGGACGGTGGGACGGTTCACCGCCGTCGGCCCCGGGATACCCACGGCACTGCTCCCGGAGATCGAACCCCTGCTGGGGTACGAGCCTCCGAGGGACGTGCCGTTCCTCCCCACGGACACCGAACTCCGTTCCATGCCTCAGGTGTTCAGCTACACCCACCTCTCGGACGGCAGCAGGCTGCTGTCCCGGGCGGTGCCACTGGCTCCGCCGGGTGCCGGGTCGGGCACTCTGCGCTTCCACACCCACGCCGTCCTGCTGCCGGCCGGGGCGCGCCTGCCGGGCGACCGGTTGCCCATCACCGCGTGGCGCTCGCCCCGCTGGGTGTCCGTCACCCCCAGCGGCGCGATACCCGACCCGCTCACCTCGCCCCACGCCGGTCCTGGCCTGGAGCGGGAGGCGCTCGGCGACTTCGCGGTCTCCCGGGGTCCGTGGCTCGCCGCCGTCTTCGCCGACCTGCGCCGGGTGCGGCTGGAGAGCGCCTCGGGCGCAGCGGCCCGGGTGGCGCTCGTGGAGCGGCAGAGCGAGGACGTGGCCCGCTGGATCGGGCTGGCCTCCTCGGTGCTGCCGCCGGACCACGCGGAGCGGCTGACGTTCACCACGTACTCCCGGCGGCCCTCGCTCGCCCCGCAGCAGGTCGTCGGGGTGCTCCCCGAGGACGCCCACCTCCTCGACGCCGCCGAGATCCGGATGCACCTGTGCGGCGGCCCGCACGGCCGGCCCTCCCCGCCGTCGGGTGATGCCTGGGCCGAGACCGCCGCCCGTGTCTGGCGCTCCCGGGCGCCAGAACTCTTCGACCAGGCACGCGCGTTGCACGGCGAGCCGTTCGCCGCCGGCCCGCTGGCCGTCACCGCGCTCTGCGCCGGCATCGCGCTCGGGCCCGACGAGCGTTCCACGGCGGCCGATTGGGCGGCCGAGCGGCCGTACACGCTGGACGAGGACCGGACCCGGAAGCTGGTGGACGCTCTGACCGCGTCCACGATCGACGACCGCAGCAATGGTGAATTCGACGCGGTGGGAAGGTTGTTCAGCGCGCTGGACGGAAGGGCGCCGGTCACCACGACCGCCCCGCTCGCCGCCATGCTGGTGACGGAGGCGGTACGCGGAGGCAACGGCTCCCTCGAACTCCCCGACCGAAGCGCCTTCACGGGCCCGGAGGGCAAGGCCATCGCCGAGACGCTCGCTCCGGAGATCCTGGACGAACTGGGCGGCTCCGGCGCGGCTCTCGACATCGCCCGTACCGTGCAACTCCTGCGGGTGGCACGGCTTCTGGACATCGACTGCACCGAGCTGTTGCCCTCCCTCGTGGACCGCGTGGCCCCCGCCCTGCCGGCCGCCCCCGGCTTCGCCTGGGGCCCGGCCCTGCTGGAGCTGCTGGACGAGCAGTTCGACGTAAGGACCGCCCTGCTGGTGGCGCTGGACCGGATCGCGCCGGACGATCCCGCCGCCATGGAGAGGCTGTTGGGCCGGGTGCCGCTTCCGTTCACCGGGACGCAGTCACTGCCCCATCTGCGCATGTGCGCCGAGTCGCGCGCGATCAGGGCGAGTTGCGGTGAGGACCGGGCCGCCGCACTGAGCCGGGTGCTGCGGACCGCCGGAATCTCGCCGTTCGCCGAGCCGCTGGTGCTGCGCTCGGCGGTGGGGCTCGTCTGGTCGGACCGGGAACCGACCGCCGGGGAGGCCCGGATGCTGCTGGAGGCCACCACCTCGGACGCGCACCGCAGCGCGGGCACCTGGTCGCACCTGGTCGGCGCGGCGCTCGGGGCGGCTCCCCACGACGCGGACGCCGCGGACCTGGCGCACGATCTGCTGCGCGGTTTCCCGCACCAGATCCTCGGCCGGGAGCGCGGCGCGCTGCTGCTGCTCGACTTCGCCCGCGCGATGCGCCCGACGGGCGCCGATACGGAGACCGACGGTACGAAGGCGCCGGACGGTGCGGCACCCGGGGAGGGCTGGGCGGAGCGGGTGCTCGCCCTGCGCCCGGCCGCCGAGCCGGTCGAACCGGACGTCCTGGAGCACGCGTTGGGGGCGCTCGCCCGCCGACTGCTGGCGCCCGAGCGGCCCGAAGCGGAGCTGTACGCCTTCGTGCACACCGACGACCCGGATCTGCTCGCCGCCTACGGCCGGGCCGCGCGGGAGGAGCCCGTACTCGCCCGGCTGCGGTCCGATCCCGCGTTCGCCGCCGACTGCTACCTGAACTGGAGCGCGCACCCGCACGCGGGCGCCCACTGGGCGCGCACCAGCACCGCGCTGCTGGACGAGGTGCTGCGCCCGGCCGTGCGGGAGCTCTCCTCCGCCGGGGTCCTGGCGGTGGAAGAGGCCGTCGGGCGGGCCGGCAGCAGCGGCCGGACGGACGCCTTCCGCGCGTGGAACCGGCGCCCGGCGGGCACGCTCGGCAGGTTCGGCCGCCGGCTGGCGGGCAAGGTACGCCGCCCCTGACGGCTCCCGGCCGGGCGGGAACCCCGGGGCCGCCCCCGGATCGTGTGCGGCGTCAGGAGACCCGGGCCGCCCCGGATCGCGTCCGAGGACGCCCACGAACCGGTCCACGGCCGGGGCGCCCTCGGCCACCGGCACGATCTCGCCGAACGCCTGTCCCTCCCCCGGACCGGTGCGCCGCGTCGGACCGGTGCGCCGCGCGGCGCCCGGAACGCAGTTGCGGACCGAAGGCCGGACCACCCGCCGGAGAGGCCGAAGTGAACGTGAACAGGAACGGGAGCGCCGGCTCCCCGCTCGCCGCCCGCCTCTCCTCCCGCGCGGCGGACCGGTGGGGCACCCGCATCTGCGCCGTCGTCCTGGTTCTGGGAATCCTGGTGACCGGATACCTCGTGTGCGTGGGCTACCTGGTCGAACCCGACGGGTCCTGGGACACCCAGGCGGTCACCGACTCGCAGGTCGGCGCCGGTCTCGGGCTCTTCTCCGCCGCCCTGCTCACCGCGGCGACCTGGATCGCCGTCAGGTGCGCGTGGCTCAGGAGGTACTGGTACGCGGCCCCCGCCGCACTCGCGCTCGCGGCGCTGCTGCGCCTCACCCTGCTCGCCCCCGACCTCTGAACGGGGCGTCCGGAACCAGACGCGAAAGCCGGCCGGCCGAGGGCATTCTGACGGTCCAGCACCTCCGGGCCGCCGCCCGCCGTCGGAAGGCCGCCCCGCACTTCGGCTTCGCACGTGTGAGGTGGCTGGGCGGGGGTAACGGCTGAACACCAGCCCCGCACCCCGCCCGCACTGGCTCCGTACGTTCCACCTCCGGCGCGGGCGAGAAGGCCACTGCGACGAGAGAGGCAATCGCCGAACGATGCAGAACACGACTGAATCCACCCAGTGCGCCCCGGCCATGACCTACACCCTGATGCTCGAGAAGATCCGCTACGACGGCGCCTACCCGACCCGGGAACGGGCCGAGGAAGCGGTACGCCTCGTACTGGCCGGTCTCGGCGGGCAGTTGACCGGGACCGAGCGCCAGGGCCTGGCGGCCCGGCTGCCGGAGGAAGCCGCCGGCGTCTTCCTCGCCGGCAGACCCGAGGCTCCGCTCACCGGGCGTGACTTCGTCACCTCGCTCGCCCTGCTGACCGGCGCGAGCACCGCCACCACCCGCTGGGACACGGGCTCCGTGCTGACCACGGTGGCCCAGCTGGCCGGCCCCGATCTCCTGGCCCGGGTGCTCCAGGCACTCCCCCAGGGGTACGCCCTCCTCTTCGGCCGCGCCGAGCTCGCCCGCGCCGCCTGACCCCCGTCCGGACCCGGCACCACACAAGTCCCACTGATCGCACTCGCCGCCGCCCCGCGCACTGTCCGCCCCCGGACGGAGCGCGGGGCGTTTCGGCCCCGTACCACGGCCGCCATCGAACCCTGCCCCGACCTCGGGGTAGGGTTTTTCGGGTGGTGAGGGTGGTGAGAGTGCGCTCCGCGCGCCCGTCCCACCCGCGCCGGGGCCGATGCCGCCCCCGGCGGAGGTTCCGTTCGCCCCTCCTCTCCTTCCGGTCCCGGTCACGGGGCCGTCCGCGGGGTGCCGTCCCGGCGCTCCACGTAACGACGCACGACGCCCTCGGCCTGCCCGACCCGGTGGTGTGCCCGAGCACGACAGGTTCCGCTGCCTTGTCCTCCCCCGTCACCGCGGTCTCCACCGCCACCCCGGCCGCGCGGCTGCGCGCGCTGAAGCCCGACTGGCTGGGCGACCCGAAGGTCTGGCGCACCGAGGTGCTGGCCGGTCTGGTGGTCGGCCTCGCGCTGATTCCCGAGGCGATCTCGTTCTCGGTGATCGCCGGGGTCGATCCGGCGGTCGGCCTGTTCTCCGCCTTCACCATGGCCGTGGTGATCTCCGTGGTGGGTGGGCGCCGGGCGATGATCTCCGCCGCCACCGGTGCGGTGTCCCTGGTGGTCGCGCCGCTCAACCGTGAGCACGGCTTCGGCTACCTGGTCGCCGCCGTGATCCTCGCCGGGGTCTTCCAGATCGTCCTGGGTGCGCTGGGGGTGGCGAAGCTGATGCGGTTCGTGCCGCGCTCGGTGATGGTCGGCTTCGTGAACGCGCTGGCGATCCTGGTCTTCATGGCGCAGGTCCCCGAGATGCGGAACGTGCCCTGGGCGGTCTACCCGCTGATCGTGGCCGGTCTGGCGCTGCTGGTGTTCTTCCCGAAGATCACCACGGTCGTCCCGGGCCCGCTGGTCTCGATCGTGGTCCTCACCGCCTTCACCATGGCCGCGGGGATCGCGGTGCCGACCGTCGGCGACCGGGGCGAGCTGCCCTCGTCCCTGCCGGTGCCGGGCCTGCCCGACGTGCCGTTCACCCTCCACACACTGACGACCGTGGCCCCGTACGCGCTCGCGATGGCGCTGGTCGGTCTGATGGAGTCGCTGATGACGGCGAAGCTGGTCGACGAGATCACCGACACCCGCTCCGACAAGACCCGCGAGTCGGTCGGCCAGGGCATCGCCAACATCGTCACCGGCTTCTTCGGCGGGATGGGCGGCTGCGCGATGATCGGCCAGACGATGATCAACGTGAAGGTGTCCGGGGCGCGGACCCGCATGTCGACGTTTCTCGCCGGCGCGTTCCTGATGGTGCTCTGCATCGCCTTCGGGCCGGTGGTCTCCGAGATTCCGATGGCCGCCCTGGTCGCGGTCATGGCGATGGTCTCGTTCGCCACCTTCGACTGGCACTCCATAGCCCCGAAGACCCTGCGACGGATGCCCGCCGGGGAGATCGCCGTCATGGTGATCACCGTGGTGGTGGTCGTCGCGACCCACAACCTCGCCATCGGTGTGGTCGTCGGCTCGGTGATCGCGATGGTGGTCTTCGCCAAGCGGGTGGCCCATTCGGCGGACATCACCGCCGTCGTCGACCCGGACGGCACCACCGTGGTCTACCGGGTGACCGGGGCGCTCTTCTTCGCTTCCTCCAACGAGCTCGTGGGCCGCTTCGACTACGCCGGGGACCCGGAGCGGGTGGTGATCGACCTGTCCGCCGCCCACGTCTGGGACGCCTCGTCCGTGGCCGTTCTCGACACGATCGGTGCCCGGTACGCCCAGCGGGGCAAGACCGTCGAGATCACCGGCCTGAACGAGCCGAGCGCACGCCTCCACAACCGGCTCAGCGGGGAGCTCGCCGCGGGCTGAGGCCGCGAGCCCGTCGCCGGGGTACGCGGAAGGGCCGGAGCCTCGTGGGACGCTGTCGGCGAATTCCCGCCAACAGCGTCCTCGTGGGCTCCGGCCCTTCCGCGTACCGACGGGGATCAGGCGTCCGGCGTCAGCTTCAGCGAGATGGAGTTGATGCAGTAGCGCTGGTCGGTCGGGGTCTCGTAGCCTTCGCCCTCGAAGACGTGGCCGAGGTGGGAGCCGCAGCGGGAGCAGCGCACCTCGGTGCGGACCATGCCGTGGCTGGTGTCCGAGATGAGCTCGACCGCGTCGGTGTCCTTCGGGTCGTAGAAGGACGGCCAGCCGCAGTGCGACTCGAACTTCGTGTCGGAGCGGAACAGCTCCGCCCCGCAGGCGCGGCAGGAGTAGACGCCCTCGGTCTTGGTGTCGGTGTACTCACCCACGAAGGCGGGTTCGGTCCCGGCCTTGCGCAGCACGGCGTACTCGGCCGGGGAGAGCTCTTCCCGCCACTGCTCGTCTGGCTTCTCGATGTCGTACGGCACGGTGGCTCGCTCCCTCACTTCGACAGCTGGTCCAGGATGTGCGGGCCGAGGTCGGTGACGTCGCCCGCTCCCATGGTGAGAACCAAGTCGCCGTGCTTCGCCATTCCCGCGACGACCCCGGGGACCTCGGCCTTGTCGTGCACGGCGGTGACGTCGGCGCCGGCGGCCAGCGCGGCGTCGATGATCAGCGCGCTGGTGACGCCGGGGACCGGGTCCTCGCGGGCCGGGTAGATGTCCAGGACCACGGAGGCGTCGGCGAGGGCGAGGGCCTGGCCCATCTCGGTGCCGAGCTCCTGGGTGCGGGAGAAGAGGTGGGGCTGGAAGACGACCAGGATGCGGGCGTCGGCGGCAGCGCCGCGCATGGCCTCCAGGTCGGCGGTCATCTCGGTGGGGTGGTGGGCGTACGAGTCGATGACCTGGACGCCCGCGGCCTCGCCCTTGAGCTGGAGCCGGCGCTTGACCCCGGTGTACGTCCCGATGGCGGAGGCGAGGTTGTGCGCGGGGACGCCGAGGGCGACGCCGGCGGCGAGGGCCGCGACGGCGTTGTGGGCGTAGTGGCGGCCGGGCACGGAGACGGTGAAGGTGAGGAACTTGCCGTTCAGCAGGACCGTGACCTCGCTGGTCAGCCCGCGCGGGGTGACCTTGTGGACGCGGACGTCGGCGGTCTGGGACTCGCCGTAGGTGACGATGTTCAGATCGTCCCGGGCGTTCTCGCGCAGCCGCCGGGTGAGTTCGACGGCGCCGGGCTGGTCGGCGGCGACGACGAGGGTGCCGCCGGGGGTGATCTTCGCGGCGAACTTCTCGAAGGACTCGTAGATCTCGTCCATCGAGGCGTAGTTCGCGTGGTGGTCGAGCTCGACGTTGAGGACGATCGCGACCTCGGGGTCGTACTTCTGGAAGCTGCGGTCGCTCTCGTCCGCCTCGGCCACGAAGATCTCGCCGCCGCCGTGGGTGGCATTGGTGCCCGGTCCCTCCAGGTCGCCGCCGATGGCGTACGAGGGGTCGAGGCCCAGCGAGGTGAGGGCGACGGCCAGCATCGAGGTGGTGGTCGTCTTGCCGTGGGTACCGGCGACGGCGATGGCCCGGGTACCGGTCATCAGCGAGGCGAGCGCGTCGGAGCGGTGCACCACCGGGACGGAGAGCTCGGCGGCGCGCACCAGCTCCGGATTGTCGGCGCGGATGGCGCTGGAGACGACCACGCAGGTCGCGTCGGAGGCCAGGTGGGCCGCGGCGTGGCCGATGTGGACGGTCGCCCCCAGCGCGCGCAGCGCCTCGGCGGTCCCGGACTCCTTGGCGTCGCTGCCGGCCACCTTCGCGCCCCGCTGGGCGAGGATCTTCGCGATGCCCGACATTCCGGCGCCGCCGATGCCGATGAAGTGCGGCCGTTCCATGGCGGCAGGAATACCGGGTGCCATGCGTGTTCTCTCCCTGAAGTCGGTCGTGGGGCCGGGTCCGCCCGGCACCGGTGCCCAGCCTATTCGCTGTGTGCGAAGAGCTTGAGCACCGGGACGCCGACCTTGTGGCGGGCGCGGGAGGCCCAGTCGCGGTGGAAGAACTCCTCCACGTAGTGCGGGGCGGTCAGCACGATGACCTCGTCGGCGCGCGAATCGTCCACCACGGTCTTGAGACCGTCCAGCGGGTGGTCCTCGACGACCTGCCCGACCGCTTCGGAGCCCGCGGCCCGCAGGGCGCGCAGGGAGTGTTCGAGGGCGAGCCGCGCGGGTTCGCGGGCGTCCTTGCCCTCGGGCTCGTCGCCCTCGCGGGTGGCGTCGCGCAGTTCGCCGAGCGCCACGTCGTCGATCGCGCGGAGCAGGACGTCGGCCTGGTCGCCGCGCGGCTGCATGAGCACGATGAACGAGATCCGCTCGTCGCCGTGGAGGGTCGTGACGAAGTCGACGTCCTCGGGGGTGAGCGGCTTCTCGATCATCAAAACGCTTGTGAACACGACGGGCGCCCTTCCGCTTCTTCATCCGGCCGGCCTGGTGGAGGGCCGTTGCTGAAACCATCCTTCCCCGTGATCGCACGGAGATTGCTGAGGTAAGTGTGCCCAGCGGAAGGCAAGCGGAACGGGAAATTCCGTTAGTGCCCGTATCGAGTTTCCGGGCCGGATGAGCCGCGAGCCCGGCCCGGAACCCGGTACAGGCGCTAAGAGCCGGGCGGAGTCGCGGCGCTCCCGGCGAGTCGGGGACGGCGGTACCGCGTGAACAGGAAACCGTCCTCCTCCAGCAGCCCCGCCAGGGCGAACCGTGCGGGCACCGGTACGGACGGACCTCCCGAGATCCGCTGCGCGTCCCCGGCCGTCAGCACGGGCGAGACGGTCAGGCAGAGCTCGTCCAGCACACCCGCGGCGACGAACTGGCCGAGCAGCCGGGGCCCGCCCTCCGTCAGCTGCCGGGTCAGCCCGAGGGCGGCCAGTTCGCGTACGGCCCTGGCGGGGTCGACCCGGGTCCCCTCGCCGGCGACCACCACCCGGGCGCCCGCCTTCCGTGCCGCCGAGACCCGCTCGGCCGGTGCGGCGGACCCGGTGAGCACCACGGTGGGGACCAGCGGCTCGGTGTAGAGCGGAGCCGAGAAGTCCAGGTCCAGGCTCGCGCTGACCACGGCGACGACGGGGGCGGGCGACTGCCCGGCGGCCGCCCGCCGCGCGGCGAACACCTCCCGGGCGCGGGCGGGCCGGTAGCCCTCCGTACGTACCGTCTCGGCGCCGGCGATCACGACGTCGGCGAGGCCGCGCAGGGTGCCGAAGACGCGCATGTCCGAGGGGGACGAGATGGACTGCGAGCGGCCGTCGTGCTGGGCGGCGCCGTCCAGGGTGGTCACCATGTTGGCGCGCAGCCAGGGTCCGGGGCCCGCGGGGTAGGCGTACGCCTCGGCCAGCTCGTCGAAACTCCACTCGCGGTCTTCGGCGCCGGCCGGGGCGGGGGTGGCGGTGACTGTCAGGTCCGTCACAGGGAACAGGCTTCGCATGTCAGGCAGTGTGGCACGGCCCTTAAGGTGGACAGTTGTGTCGTCCTCCACCACCGCTCCGGGTGCGAACTCCCTCACCGGCGCGACTCCGCTGTCCCTGTGCGCCCGCCGGCCGCACGTCCCCGCCGACCGTCTGGTCGCCGAGATGGTGCCGCCGCCGCGCTTCGATGCGGTGCGTTTCGCCACGTACGTACCCGACCCGACCCAGCCGAGCCAGAGCGAGGCCGTCACGGTCCTCAGCTCTTTCGCCGCCGGTCTCGGCGGGTCGACCGCCTCGGGCGAGGGCAAGCGGAGGTGGTTCGCCAAGAAGCCCGCGGCCCCGGCCGGTCCGCGCGGGGTCTACCTCGACGGCGGGTACGGCGTCGGCAAGACCCATCTGCTCGCCTCGCTCTGGCACGCGACGCCCGCCGAGCCGGCGCTGAAGGCCTTCGGCACGTTCGTGGAGCTGACGAACCTCGTCGGCGCGCTGGGTTTCCAGCAGACCGTGAAGACCCTGAGCGGGCACCGGCTGCTCTGCATCGACGAGTTCGAGCTCGACGACCCGGGCGACACCGTGCTGGTCTCCTCGCTGCTCAGCAGGCTGGTGGAGGCGGGCGTGGCGCTGGCGGCGACCTCCAACACGCTGCCGGGCAAGCTCGGCGAGGGCCGGTTCGCCGCCGCCGATTTCCTCCGCGAGATCCAGGGCCTCTCCGCGCACTTCCGTCCGCTGCGGATCGACGGCCAGGACTACCGGCACCGGGGCCTGCCCGAGGCCCCGCCGCCCTTCGACGACGAGCAGGTCACCAGGGCCGCGTACGCCACCCCGGGTGCGGCGCTGGACGACTTCTCCGCCCTCCTCGGGCACCTGGCCGAGGTGCACCCCAGCCGGTACGGGGCCATGACGGACGGGGTGGAGGCGGTCTGCCTCACCGGGGTGGTACCGGTGCCGGACCAGTCCACGGCGCTGCGTCTGGTGGTGCTCGCCGACCGTCTGTACGACCGTGAGATCCCGGTCCTCGCCTCGGGCATACCCTTCGACCGGCTGTTCAGCGAGGAGATGCTGAACGGCGGGTACCGGAAGAAGTACTTCCGCGCGATCTCACGGCTGACGGCGCTGGCACGGGACGCCAAGGGGCTGGTGGCGCAGTAGGTTCGTGGGGGTGACGGCACGACTCCTCCGGGTGGCCGTGTCGTTCACCGGTTCCGCGGCGCACGAGGTGCCGCGGTTCCGCGCGATTCGCGCACACTTTTTCCGAAGGGATTCACCATGGCTACCACGCGTACGGCGCACACGGTCTGGGACGGCAACCTGATGGACGGCAGCGGTGTCGTCACCCTCGACTCCTCCGGTGTCGGCGCGTTCCCGGTTTCCTGGCCCTCGCGTGCCGAGCAGGCCAACGGCAAGACCAGCCCGGAGGAGCTCATCGCCGCCGCGCACTCCGCCTGCTTCTCGATGGCCCTCTCGCACGGCCTGGCCGGCGCGGGCACCGCCCCCACCCAGCTGGAGACCAAGGCCGACGTGACGTTCCAGCCCGGCACCGGCATCACCGGCATCCACCTCACCGTGGTGGGCACGGTGCCCGGCCTGGACGAGGCCGGCTTCGTCAAGGCCGCCGAGGACGCCAAGGCCAACTGCCCGGTCAGCCAGGCGCTGTCCGGCACCACGATCACCCTGACGGCCAGCCTCGCCTGACGGTCCGGATCGCGCGCCACCGCCGGCCCCCGCTCTCCGCGGGCCGGCGGTGGCGCGTCCGGCGGGCGGACCGCTCCGTCGCGCAGGGCGGTAGCACCCCGACAGCCAGGGGGTGCGAACCTCCCCGACGCGTACGACGGACCGACCGTCTTGATGACGATCCGTCAGACGTTCGGCCGCGCGCCGGAGATCGCCCCCGCCCCCGTAACACCCGCGTCATCCCACGGCCGCACGTTCTCAAAGAACGGCTGGCTCAATGCACTCCAACGCAGCGACCTGCACTGGAGGGCATGACATGGACGTATCAGTTCCCGCACCGGCCCCACCGAAGGACCGGGACGTCCATCCGGTCGACCGGCGCCCCTCCCCGGGCAGGCTCGCCACCTTCGGCTTCCAGCACGTGCTCGTGATGTACACCGGCTGCGTCACCGTGCCGCTGGTCTTCGGCGGCGCCGCCGGGCTCGACACCTCGACCATCGGCCTGCTGATCAACGCGGACCTGCTGGTCGCCGGGCTGATCACCCTGATCCAGAGCCTCGGCATCGGCCGCGTACTCGGTGTACGGCTGCCGGTCGTCACGGGCGCCACGTTCGCGGGGGTGACCCCGATGATCCTGATCCACGGCGAGTACGGCATCCAGGCCGTGTACGGGTCGATGCTGGCGGCCGGGCTCTTCGGGCTGCTGATCGCCGTGCCGTTCGCGCGGCTGGTCCGCTTCTTCCCGCCCCTCGTCAGCGGTGTGGTCATCACCGTCATCGGTCTCTCGCTGATCGGCGTGGCCGCCGGGCTGATCACCGGCAACGACCCGGAGGCCGCCGACCACGCGTCGGGGACCCGGCTCGGGCTGGCCGCCGGGGTGATCGTGTTCATCGTGCTCTTCGCCCGCTTCGTCAAGGGGTTCGCCGGGCAGATAGGCATCCTGATCGCCCTGGTGCTCGGCACCGTGGTCGCCGTACCCCTGGACCTCACCGACTTCTCCGGCGTCTCGGACGCGGACTGGGTGGGACTGGCGGCCCCCTTCCACTTCGGCGCCCCGGAGTTCCCGGTGTCCGCCGTGATCTCGATGTGCGTGGTGATGCTGGTGATCTTCACCGAGTCGACGGCCTCGATGCTGGCGGTGGGCGAGGCGACCGGACGGCCCGTCACCGACAAGGACCTGGCACGCGGCCTCGCGGCGGACGGCCTGTCGGGCGTGCTCGGCAGCGTGATGAACTCCTTCATGGACACGGTCTTCTCGCAGAACGTCGGCCTCATCCGCCTCACCCGGGTCACCAGCCGCTACGTCACGGCGTTCGCCGGTGCCGTCCTCGTCGCGCTCGGTCTGCTCCCCAGGCTCGGCGAACTGGTCGCGGCCCTGCCCGGCCCGGTGGTGGGCGCCGCCGCCCTGATGCTGTTCGCCACGGTGACCATGGTCGGCGTGAACACCCTGCGCCGGGTCGACCTGGACCGGGGCCACAACCTGACGATCGCCGCGGTGGCGCTGGGGATCGGCCTGCTGCCGGAGATGTCCGAGGGCATCTACGCCAACTTCCCGTCCTGGGTCCAGATCGTGTTCGGCAGCGGCATCACGGCCGCCGCGTTCACGGCGTTCCTGCTGAACCTGCTGTTCCACCACACGCCCTGGGGGCGTACGCCCGGAACGGAGTCCATACCGCCCGCGCCCGCGGCGGAAGAGCCGAGCCCGGGAGCCGAGCCGGTACCGGAGCCCGCGTCGGTACCGGAGCCCGCGTCGGTACCGGAGCCCGCGCCGGCCCCGGAGGCAACGCCGGCCCCGGAGCCCGCCGGGTCGGCCGATCGGGGCGCCCCGAGCGTCACCGGGACCACCTGACCCATATAAATCATATTGTCCGATATTTTCCGTGAGTGAATACCTCAGCACGGAAAGTTCCGCCTCTGACCGGTTCCACATGTCTCGCCGGTCTCGCCGTTCTCAGTGTCCTCAGTGGGGTGCTCGCCGGATGCTCCGGTCCGGACGGGCACCCCACCACCACGCGGCCGCCGCACGCCGCCGCGTCGTCCCCCTCCTCGCACCCCTCCGCCCCCGCGACCCCGGCCCCCGGACCGCCGCCCACCCTCGCTCCCGGCCCCCAGGGCCTCACGCCGGTGTTCGAACGGCGGCCGAAGAGCGCGGCCCCGACGGACGAGAAGGTCGTGGCACTCACCTTCGACGCCGACATGACGGCCGACGAGGGCGAACGGGCGGCCGCGGGCGAATCGTTCGACAATCCGCCGCTGATCGACCTGCTGCGCCGTCTCAAGGTCGAGTCGACGGTCTTCATGACCGGCCGCTGGGCCGAGGAGTACCCGGACCAGGCGCGGGCGATCGGCACCGACCCCACGTTCGAGATCGCCAACCACTCGTACAGCCACTACGCCTTCTCCTCCCCCTGCTACGGCCTGCCGACCGTGGCGAAGGAGGAGATGAGGGACGAAGTGGAGCGCGCCTTCGCCGCCTTCCGCACGGCGGGAGCGCGCAACGTCGTCCCGTACTTCCGCTTCCCCGGCGGGTGTTACGACGACGAGGCGCTGCGCGCGCTGGCCCCGGAGAAGGTGACGGCGGTCCAGTGGGACGTGGTGGGCGGCGACGCGTTCGCCACCGACGCGGACGCGGTGGCCGAACAGGTTCTGGAGGGCGTGACCCCGGGCTCCCTGGTGGTGCTGCACTGCACCCGCAGCGCCGCCCCGACCACCGAGGATGCGGTACGCCGGATCGTCCCCGAACTCCGGGCGCGCGGCTACCGGTTCGTGAAGGTGTCGGAGCTCATGCGGGCGGCCCCGGGAGACTGACGGCCCGTCGCAAGGCCGGAGGGCGGCCGGGTCCGGGGTCTTCCCCCCGGATCCTGCCGCCCTCCGCCGCTCGGCCGACGCCCGCTCGGCCCACGCCCGCTCGGTCTGATCCCGCTCAGCCGGAGCACGCTCAGCCGGAGCACGCGTTCCGGCCGGCCTCCTGCCAGGCGCAGGAAGGGCAGAGGGTGGCGCCCTTCGTCGACTCCGGGTGCTCCGTCGGCTTCCGGCAGAGCACGCACTCGGCGTACGGCCCGTCCGCGTCGGCCGGTACGGCCGGCCCGAGAGGCGAGGGGGCAGGGGCTGCGCAGTACGTCTCGTCGTCCATGCGCCGAGCGTACGACGGCCGCCGGGACCAGCGGCAGCGCCCCCGGACGACGCGGAGCTCAGCCGGCCGACGGCTTCTCCTGCTTCAGCTCGCTCGGGCGCACGATGACGAAGCCCTCGCCCTCCAGCCGCAGCTGGACCGCCTCGCCCGAACCGCCCCGCACCATCGAACCGAAGCTCTGGGAGCGGTGCAGCGACGTACCGAGCCGGGCGCTCCAGCCGACCACGGCGTCCGTGTCGACGCAGACGGGCTGCTGGGGCGTGACGGGTATCACGATCGGGTGGCCGTCGCAGATCAGACCCAAGTTTCCGTAGCCGCTGAACACACTGTTGAAGAGACCGCCGCCTGCCATCCCGGCTCCCTTCACGGTCTTGATCTCGTACGCGAGCGTGGCGTCGAAGCAGAGGACGTTGCGGCCGTTGACGGTGAGCACGTCGCCCTGCTCGATCTCGACGATGAAACAGTTCTGCGCCTCGTGCGCGAACCACGCCTCCCCCCGCCCCCGGACCGCCATCAGCGGCAGCCCCTCGCCCGTGACGGCCCGCTTGAGCATGCCGCCGATCCCCTGCCCCTTCCGCTCGAACTGGAGGTCGCCCCGGAAGGCGATCATCGAACCCTGGCGCGCGTGCATCTCGCCGTCGACGGCGTACTTGACCGACTTGGCGTTCTGCAGCGTCATTCCGGGGACCGTCGCCTGCTGTGCCATGTGCTCGCTGGAAAACAGATCGCTCTTCATGCGCCGCATCCTCGCCCCGGGCGTCCCGCGATGCCAAGGGGCCCACCGGCCGGACGGGGACCGGGCCTGTCGGAGCCGCCTGGCAGACTGGTTCCGTGAGCAGCGACGACATTCCCGCCCCCTCGACGGCCCCGGCCGCCACCTCCCCGGCTTCCCCGGTCGAGCCCGCCGGGTCCGGTCCAGAGTCAGGTTCCGGTTCCGGTTCCGGCTCCCGTTCCGCCGGGGCGCTTCCGGCGGACAGCCCGTTCCGGACCGAGCCGACCCCGCGCGACGAGGCACCTCAGTTCGTGCTGCCGCTGGTGGTGCACATCGAGAAGACCGACCCGCCCGCCCGCACGGACGCGCTCCGGACGGCTGCGCGCGCGGTGCTCACCATCCTGGCCGACGACCGCGCCCTCGGTGAGGGCGAGTGGGCGCAGGCGATGCGCGACTGGCAGGACGCCCGCATACGCAAGGTGGTGCGGCGGGCCCGGGGCGCGGAGTGGCGCAAGGCGTGCACCCTGCCCGGGATCACGGTCACCGGGGACGCCGCGGAGGTCCGCGTCTACCCGCCGGTCCCGCTGGACGGCTGGCCCAAGGAGCTGGCGAAGCTCCAGGTCTCGGGCACCGACCTGGACGACCCCGAGCCCCCGGCCGCCCCGGACACCACCGGTCCGGTGCTCTGGCTCAACCCGGATCTCGACATGTCCGCGGGCAAGACGATGGCGCAGGCCGGCCACGGGGCGCAGCTCGCCTGGTGGGAGCTGACGGACGCGGAGCGCAAGGAGTGGCAGGAGGCGGGCTTCCCGCTCTCGGTGGCCACCCCGGACGCGGACACCTGGCGTCGTCTGACCGTGAGCGGTCTGCCCGTGGTGCGCGACGCCGGGTTCACCGAGATCGCCCCCGGTTCCTGCACCGTGATCGCCGACCACCCGGCGCTCCGCGCGCGTACGGCGGGCTGACCGCCGCAGCCGGAGGAGACACGCGCTACCGCCGTCTCTCTCCGCGCCGGCGACATCCCTGAAGGCATGGCCGCCCTGCCCCAGCAGGGCGGCGTAGGTCTGCCGCAAAAGCAGCCGGCATGCCCCTGTGGGGAGTTGCTCGGGCAGCCGACGGGGTTGATTGTCACTGGGTACGGCGGCCCCACTCGCGGCATGATGACCCCATGGCGCATATTTCCTCCCGCACCGTCGGGGGTTCCTCGCTCTCCCTGTGGTCGACGGACTCGTTCCTGTCCATCGGCTCCGTCGGGTCCGTGCTGTCCATCGGTTCGGTTGGCAGCGCTCTGTCCGTAGGGTCCATCGGCTCTTCCCTGTCCGTCGGCTCGATCGGCTCTGCCATGTCCCTCGTTTCGCTGGGGTCCATCCAGAGCACCGGAAGTGCGCTGTCCATCCAGGGACGGCGCTCGGTACTGGCCGTCGGCCCTCACCGCGTGATCAGCTCGCGAGGCACGCTCGCACTGCTCGGATCGGGCGTACTCGCCCTTGTCGGCGCATGTGCGCTGCACACACGTATCAGGCGGTGACCGGTCCGATGCCATCGATCTCGGTGCCGATGGCACTGCTTTGCGGCGGCGGGTGATCGCCGACTCCCGTGTCGCTGCCGACAATCCGCTGTGGCCGCCTGCCGTCGTCATCGATGTGCCGCACCTGTGACCGCTCGGGCTGCCGAACCGTCGGTACCGAACGCGCCGGCCGGGATCGGGTTCCGGGCCGGCGCGCCACGTACGGGAATCGGCTGAGTACGGCTGAGTACGGCCGTGGAACTGCAAGATCTTTCTGCGAAGAGGCCCACGCCGACAACCGAACTGACGGACCATTGAGCCAGCAGCGCCGATGATCCGGCGGGTGCGAGCCCGTAGCGAGGGGGAGACATGGCGGAGGCCGTCGAGTTCAAGCTCGGGGAAGGGGTCGCCACCGTACTGGTGGACCTGGATCCCGCCGAGGACGGTGTGGTGCAACGCGCGACGAACGCGGGCGGCGCGGTCGGACTGGCGCTCTCCACGTTCGACGCCGGGTTCGCCCGGGTGCGGACGGCCGCGTCCGAGGCCTTGGCGCAGCTCACCGCGATGCCGCAGCGGCCCAGCACGGTGGAGTTGGAGTTCGGCGTCCGGATCAGCGCGGAGGCGGGCGCCGTCATCGCCCGTTCCGGAGTGGATGGGCACATCAAGGTCCGCTTGACCTGGGAGCGGTCGTCCAACGCCGAGCATCGCAGGGTGAGTGATGAGAGCGAGGACGCGAACGGCAGCGAGGACGCGAACGGCAGCGAGGGCGAGGACTGAGCGCGCCCCCTCCGGGCAGGGCAGCCGTACCGGTCAACGATCAAGTTGAAGTCGAGCCGGGTGTGGCAACCGTCGCACCCGGCTCGGCATCGTCCACCGCCTCGCAGGGGCCGCCCGGGTGCGGGATCGGGTCGACCGGGCGCTCCGCCGGAGTGTCGGCGGGCACCTCGGCCCGGGGCTGCTCCGCTTCGGGCGCGGCCCGGTCAGGTCCCTCGGCACCCGGGGCGCGGTCGAGCTGACTGCGGTAGAGGGTCGTGCCCCCGACGACAATCCGTGCGCACAGCACGCCGATCAGACCGGGCCCGAGCAGCGCCGCGTCCCCGACCGTCTCCACGGCCATGACCAGCACCGCGAGCGGCGCCCGTGCCACCGGCCCGAGGCATGCGGCCATGCCGATCACCACGTACGCGGTCGGGTCGTGCGGAACGATTCCGATCGGCTCGAAGAGTCGCCACACGGCCGCGCCCACTCCGGCGCCGATGAACAGGCTCGGCCCGAAGATCCCGCCCGAGCCGCCTGAGCCGACCGACAGCGAGGTGGCGACGAGCTTGGCCACCGGTACCAGCAGCACCAGCCACAGCGACATGCCCAGCAGGACCTGCCGGTGCATCAGGCCCTCCATCAGCCCGTAGCCGGTGCCGAGGACACCGGGTACGCCCAGGCCGATGACTCCCACCACCAGGCCGCCCGTCGCGGGGAGGAGCAGCCGCGCGGCGGCCGAGCGACCGCGGCGCTCGACGCGGGTGTGCACGGCGTAGAAGCACCAGGCGAAGGCGCGTCCGGCAGCGCCCGCCGCCAGCCCGACCACCACGATCAGCAGCAGACCCGGCGTGCCGCCCTCCAGCGCCGTGCCGTGTACACCGAAGATCGGCCCGAAGCCGAGCAGCGACCCGAAGCAGACCCAGCTCACCGCCGAGGCCACGAGCGCCTTCGGCAGCACGGAGAAGTCCGCGTCCCGCCGGTAGAGGATCTCGGCGCACAGGAGCGCGCCGCCGATCGGTGCGCGGAAGACGGCCCCGACGCCCGCGGCCAGGCCGACCACCAGCGCGGTGCGGGCGTCCCGCGGGGAGAGTCCGAGCCGACGGGCGATGACCGAGCCGAACGACGCGGAGATCTGCGCCGCCGGCCCCTCCGTACCGCCCGAACCACCCGAACCGATGGTCAGCCCGGAGGCGACCAGCTTGACCAGCGGCACCCGCCCGCGCATGCCGTACGGATCGTGCAGGGCGGCGTGGATCGCCGCGTCCGTCCCGTGGCCGCCGGCCTCCCGGGCGAAGAGGAGCACGAGCAGCGAGGCGAGCAGAGCTCCGCCGGCCGCCACGAGTGGCACCGCCCAGGGGTGCGGCGAAGCCTCGGAGACGCGGAACGCTCCGTCCGACGTGGTGGTGTGGACGTGATAGCCGCCGACCTTGTCGAGAATCCAGACGTTGCCGAGGTGCACCAGCTCGTAGAGCGCGACGGCGCCGAGCCCGGCCACCACCCCGATCAGCGCGGCGAGCGCGAGCCAGCGCAGGGTCGGCTCGGGGCTCTCCTCGGAGGCGGCCCGGCCGCCTCCGGGGGCTCCGCCGCCGCGCGGGACGCGCGCCCGCAGCCTGTCCAGGGCGGCCGCCGCCATGCCGTGCCGAACCGTCGCCACCGCTCCCCCTGTGCCTCGACGACGGAGCCAGGCTCAGCTCCCTGGCTCCCCATGCAACTGACATGCAAATGACATGCAACTGACGTGCCAATCAGTCTAGTTGACCGCCATTCCGGCAGCACGGTGCCATTGTCGCGATGTCCGCCGCCCGCTGCCGTCCGAATGCCGACGGGATCACCGATCGAGTGACGGGCCATCACCGTGATGACCCGGCGGTGACGGATGCGTGGTGATCGATCGATCGCGCACTTTCATGCGCCGGGTGAGCCCGATGCCGCTATCCTTGCCTGTTGCGCCGTCAGTTCTGCACGGTTCTGGTGGGACTGGCCCGAAGAGCGTCGAACCATGACAGTTTCCAGTCCGGGACGAGTGGAGCGGGCATGGCAGTGGGGGACGGGGCGGTCAGTGAGGACGCGTGGCGGTTACGCATCGTCGGCCGGGCCGACGTGCCGGTGGGCTGCGCCGTCCTGCTGCCCGACAGCCTGGTGGTGACCTGCGCACACGTGGTGGTGGCGGCGTGCTCCGGACCGGAGGCCGGTTCCGCGTCCGGCCGCGGAACCGGCCCGGTCGCAGGGGACGCCATCGAGGACGCCGCCACCGACGCGCGCTTCGCCGAAATCCTGGTCGACTTCCCCGGTTCCCTCCTCGGGGGCAGGATGACCGCATCGGTCGTACGCGGCGGCTGGGCACCGGCCGTCGACGACCGTGCCGGGGATGTCGCGGTGCTGCGGTTGCACGGCTCCCCGCCTCCGGACGTCCTCCCGGCGCGGCTGCGCTGGTGCGGAGAATCCCACGGACGCGTGGTCAGTGCCTTCGCCGAGCCGGCGGGGCCGGGCTCCGGGGGGTGGGCCCGGGCCGTGCTCGCGGGGGCGGGCGGTCTGAGCCCGGACTGGATCCAGCTGGACGCGGGCGATCCCGCGGGCCCTCGGTTCGTCCGCGGGTACAGCGGGGCCGGCGTGCGGGACCAGACGTCGGGTTCCGTCCTCGGCACCATGGTGGCGGTGCGGTCCACCCGGGAGCAGACGACCGCGTGGATGAACCCGACGGAGGCGCTGGTGCGCTACTGCCCCGTCCTGCGGGACATCGTCGAGCCGGAGGCGCCCGGCCCCCGCACGCCCGCCGACGACTCGCTGCTGCCCTCCCTCGCCTGGCAGACCGAGGCCGAGCGGCGCCTCACGACCGCGCTGGTACGAGTGCCGAGCATGCGCGACACGCAGCGCAGGGATCGCATCATCGGTGACATCGGCCCCGAGATCATGCCCGTCGTGGCGCGCTCCCCTTCGCTGATCGAGGACATCCGCGCGGTGGTCGCCGTCTGTCTGCAGTATCCCGACGCCGTCGACCGCTTGGCGGCGGCGGTCCGGTGGTACGAGAACGCCTCGCTGCCCATGCGGGAGTTCGAACGCGTCTGGGCCCAGGTGTCGGCGGAGAGGCGCTGACATGCCTGCCGAGCCCCTGCAGCACCCCGGGCGAACCGCGTTCCACAAGGAGCTGGTGCGGATCCTGCTCCGCATCCCGGGGGTGACGAACCCGAACTGGCGGGACCAGGTCTTCGACCGGCTGACCCCGGGCGGCACGCGACTCGTGGCGGACCGGTTCCCGGCCCCCGCCGACGACCTGCTCTCCATGGTCGCGGCCAGTGCGGAGTATCAGGACGGCCTGAACCGGTTGGTGGACGAGTTCAGCTTCGGACGTGAGACCTCGACGCCCGCGCTCGCCGCGCACGCCTGGCTCGCGCGTCACCGGCCCGAGGCCCTCTACACGGCGGAGGAGTTGGACGAGCTGCTCGCGCTGCTCAAGGAGACCTCGGTCGGCATGCTGAGGCTGCAGGCGCTCGCCACCCGTCGTCTCCCCGCCTCCGACACCCGCCCCCTCGGGGACGGCACCCGTCACCTGGTCGAAAGACTGGCCGACGCCCCGGTGATCCCCGGCGAGCCGCACGCGCTGCTCGCGTTCGTGGAGGCGGTGGCCGTCGCCGAAGCCGAGCCGATCCGCCGAAGGCTGCGGCGGTGGAGCGAGGACACGGCCATGCGCGTGAACGTCCACCCGGCCCTCCTGGTCCGCGTGCGGAACGAGGAGGAGGCACGGCAGGGCCGCCACGCTCAGGAGATCCGCCTGCTGGTGGAAGTGCACTCGCACCCTGCGGCGCCCGCGTCCTGCGACGTCCGTGCCTGGCTGCTGGTCGACCACGAGGGCAGCTCCGATCCGGTCCACGCGATGGACCGGATCGACCGCGACCAGCTCCCCAGGGCCGTCGAAGCCGCTCACACGGAGGCCGTCCGCCGGCTCGGCGCACGCGGGGCCGACCTGCGGGTCGACTTCGTCCTTCCCCGCCACCTGCTGTGGCTGCCGGTCGATCAGTGGCGGATCAAGCCGCCGGGTGCCATTTCCCGCAAATTGGGCGCGCACCGCCAGGTCGTGGTCCGCAGCCGCGAGCGGTACCTCTACGACTGGCATCCGCGCGTGGTCGAACGCTGGAACCGCCTGCTCGACGTGGGCTGGGACCCCGAGCGGGCGATCGAGTGGATCGGCGACTCCTTCTCCGTCGATGCCGGCGCGCTGTGGGACCGGCTCCGTAACAATCTCGAAAGCCCCTACTGCTTCGTCGTGTTCGCCCCGCCGGAGGACAAGGGCGAGGACGAGGACGACGACTTCGTGTCGGTCTTGCTGGAGTTGGGGATCCCGGTCATCATCGCAGTGCGTGACACCGAGCCCACCGAGCGGGCCCGCCACGCGGTGAGCCGACTGCTCGGTGGCGAGATACGTGAATTGCCGGAACGAGTAAGGGTGTTGCGCGTGGGCGCCCGGGGCGGGGCAGAGCCCGCCGACCCGGACGGTCTGGAGAACCTGAGCCGGACCTTCGCTAAGACGGGACTCCACGAGCGCATCACTCTGGTGTGGGGCAACCCTGACGGAATGTACGCCGCGGAGGACCTGCTCAGGCCACCGCAGACGAGGGGAAGCAGCGCCGTATGAGCACTCCGTCCGAAGAGCACGCCCTGCAACCCGGCCCTGCGCACTGGTGGGTGTTCCGGGACGACGGCTCCCGGCCCGGAGCCGACGGCTCGCTGCCGGAGCTGCCCGAACCGCCCTTGTGGCGGCGCTTCTCCGGTACCACCCCGGAGGGCGGCACACTGCCGACCCCCCGCTCCCCGGACGTGGCGGAGGCCCTGGAGGCCTCCCGCCGTCTCGGACACCCCGTCGGCGGCACCCTGGACCCGTCGGTCGTCGAACTCGTCAACGCCGCCATCCACCTGCGGCGCCCGCTGCTGGTCACCGGGCGCCCCGGCACCGGCAAGTCGAGTCTCGCCCGGCAGATCGCCGACGAGTTGGGGCTCGGCCCGGTGCTGTGGTGGCCGGTGGTCAGCCGGACCACTCTGACGGACGGCCTGTACGCCTACGACGCCATCGGCCGCGTGCGGGAGGCCCCCAGTCCGGCGGGCGCTGCCGACGGTCCCGAGCAGATCGGCCGCTACCTGACGCTCGGTCCGCTCGGTACCGCACTGCTGCCCTGGGCCCGGCCCCGGGTGCTGCTCATCGACGAACTGGACAAGAGCGACATCGATCTGCCGAACGACCTCCTCCACGTCTTCGAGGAGGGCGAGTTCCGGATCCGCGAGCTGGAGCGCACCGCCTCCGATGCTCCCGAAGTCCGCGTACGCACCGCCGACCACGCGGGTACGGTCGGCATTCGCGAAGGGCGGGTGCGCTGCCACGAGTTCCCCCTGGTCGTCATCACCAGCAACGGCGAGCGCGACTTCCCGCCGGCCTTCCGCCGGCGGTGCCTGGAGGTCCGCATGCCGGATCCGGACGTCACCCGGCTCACCGCGCTGGTCTCCGCCCACTTCCACGACCGGCAGGACCCCAGGGCGGCCGAGCTGATCCGGGAGTTCCTTGCCCCCGGCCGTCAGTCCGAGGGCCTGGCGATCGACCAACTGCTCAACGCCGTCCATCTCCTGACCAACGGAGCGATCAATCCCGGCGCCGACGGTACCCGTCAGCTGCGAGACGCGCTGTGGCGCTCGCTGTCCCGGGAACCACGGACATGAACGAGTCACGGTCCGGACGGGGGTGGAACGACCCGACGCCCCGCGAATGGGCCGAGGCGCTGTTCCTGAGCCGCCGGATGGGCCGGCCGTCGCAGGATCCCGGCGAGCCGGAGAGCGACGAGCCCGGCCGGGACCACCCGCGCGGTGCGAAGACGGCCGGCCCGGGGACACCGCCGGTTCACCGGGAGCAGGCCGGATCGGGCCGGGACGAGAGCCGGACGGTGGAGCAGGACGACCCGGGTCCCACGGTCGGGTCGCCTGTCGCCGCGGACCGGAATCCTGTGCTGCCACGGGTCGCCCAGACCACCGCCGACGGGCCCGCCGGTGAGGCCCTCGCCGTCGGCGGTGGCCTGGGCGACCCGTGGCTCCCCGACCCCCTCGGACTCGCCCGCGCGCTGCGGCCGCTCGGTCGACGCGAGCCCGATCGGCGTCGTCAGGAGCTCGACGAGGAGTCGACCGCGGTCCGCTCCGCCGAACTCGGTTTCTGGGAGCCGGTGCTGCGCGACGTGTCCGAAGCGTGGCTGGAGGTGGCCCTCATCGTGGAGGACAGCCTCACGATGCGGGTCTGGCAGGAGTCCGCCGCCGCTCTCGCGCAACTGCTCCAGTACCACGGTGCCTTCCGCGACGTCCGGGTCTGGCGGCTGGACACCGGCCGACCCGACCGGCCCGCCCTGCGCACCGTCGACGGCGACGCGGAACGTCATCCCGGTGAGCTGATCCATCCGCAGCGGCGCCGACTCGTGCTCGTGGTGAGCGACTGCACGAGCTCCGCCTGGTCGCACCCCGAACTGCCCCAGCTGCTTCACCGCTGGGCCACCCACCAGCCGCTGGCCGTGCTGCACACGCTGCCGAGCCGCTTCTGGGAGCGCACGGCGGCGGTGCCACTGGACGCGAGGCTCAGGTCCACCGCCGCGGGCGCTCCCAACTCGCGGATCCAGCTCCGACTCGGCAGGACCGCACGGTCCCTGGTCGACCCCGGCCCTACCACCGAGCACACCGCCGAGCCCGTCCCGGTCCCGGTGCTCGCGCTGGAACCCGCCTGGCTGGACCGCTGGGCCAACCTGGTCGCGCACAGCGGATCCGGGTGGACCCGGGCCGCCGTGCTGCTGGTGGACCGTCAGGGCTGGCGCATGCCCGCACCCCGGCCGCACAGCCAGGCCGTCCCGGGGAGCGCGCAGCGCCTCTCGGCCGCGGAGACGGTGCGCAGGTTCGCCTCGGTGGCGTCCCCGGCCGCGCTGATGCTCGCGATCCGGCTCGCCTTTCTGCCACTCACCTGGGACGTGATGCGCGCGGTCCAGCGCGACGCACTGCCCGGGAGTGGATCGCTGCCGCTGGCCGAAGTCCTGCTCGGCGGACTGCTGGAACGGCTGGCTCCGGAGCCCTCGTCGCCGGCCACACCGGACTTCGACTTCCGCGAGGACGTCCGCAGTCACCTGCTGGGGCGACTCGGCCGGGGGGAGCTGTACCGGACGCTCCAGTCGGCGCAGGGTCCGGTCACGCGCCTGCTGGGCGCCCAACCCCTGCTGATGGAGCGTCTGTTGCGCAGCCCGGCCACGGTCACCGAGGAGGACATCTCGGAGGCCGACCGGGTCGTGCTCGCAGCGGCGGTCCCGGCCTTACGCGCTCTCGGACAACCGTACGAGGCCAGCGCGCGCCGCGCCGCGGACTCAGGCTCGCCCGCTCGACTCCCGGTGACTGCCTCCGCCGGTACGAACGAGGCCGCGGCCGGGAGCGGTTCGCGCGGTGGGCCGGAGGGTAGTCCCACCCATGACGACGAGACGGTCGACGCTGTTCCGGTCGACGGTGAGGAGAAGCCGGACGTGACTGCGCCGGAGAAGGACCTGTCCGAGCCGGACACCCCGATCTCGGTGGCTCCCGACGTCCCGGTCGGCGCCGGCCCGCCCTCGGACGGCAGGCCCCCGGTCGTCGCCGTGCGTCCCCAGGCCATGCCCGGCCGGGTCCCGCTGCCGAACCCCGCCTTCGTCGGGCGCGAGCGGGAGCTGTCGCAGCTGCGGAGTTCCCTGCTCGCCGGCGGCCACACCGCCCTGCTCGCCCAGGCCATCTACGGCCTCGGCGGGGTCGGCAAGACCCAGCTGGCGATCGAGTACATCAGGCGCCACGGGGACGACTACGACCGGGTGTGGTGGGTGCGCGCCGAGCAGGACCTGGTCATCCGCGCCGACTACGCGGCCCTGGCCCGTGAGTTGAACCTCGAACCGCACCCCGACGAGGACATCACCGAGACCGTCGTCCGGGCGCTGTCCACCGGATCGCCGGTCCGCCGCTGGCTGTTGGTCCTCGACAACGCCGGGGACCCGGCCACCACGCGGGAGTACATCCCCACCATGGTCGGCATCCCGGACGGCATCGGCCACGTCATCGTGACCTCGCGGGACCGCAACTGGGCCAACATGGTACGCGCGCTGCAGGTCGACGTGTTCACCCGCGAGGAGAGCATGGCCTTCCTGGCCCGCCGCGGCGCGGCCACCGACACCGACGCCGCCCACCGGCTCGCCGCGTCCCTCGGAGACCTGCCTCTCGCACTGGAGAGTGCGGCCGCGCTCCACGAGCAGAGCGGGATGCCCACCGAGGAGTACCTCCACCTCTTGCAGACCCAGCGCACCGAGATCCTCGCGCAGGGTCCGGACCGCTCCGGCGCGTCCGTGGTCGCGGCCTTCCAGATCTCCCTGCAGAGGTTGAGGGAGCATGTCGGCGCGCGTGAACTGCTCGACCTGCTGGCCTTCTTCGGCCCTGATCCGATCCCCAGCGCGTTCTTGCACCACGCCCGGCTGCTGCGGCTTCCCGATCCGCTGGGCCGCGTCCTGCGCGAGCCGTTCGCCAGGCGGCTGACCATCGCCGAGATCGGCCGCTATTCACTGCTGACGGTCGACCCGCGCAACGACACCCTGCAACTCCACCGGCTGCTGCGCGGTGTGCTTCAGGACTCCCTCCCGCCGCAGGAGCGGTCACGACTGCGCGACGTGGCGCAGACGGTGCTGAGCGTCCACGACCCCGGGGAGCCGCAGTTCACGGAGGGCTGGCGGCACTACGCCGAACTCCTCCCGCACATGGAGCCCTCGGACTCGCTCGACAGTGACGCGCCGGAGGTTCGCGTCACCGTGCTCAACCTGATCCATTACGTCTACCTGAACGGCGACCTGCGCGGCAGCGCCCGGCTCGCCGAACGGGCGTACGACGCCTGGCGCGAGCGCCTCGGCGCCGACGACCTGCACACCCTTCGCGCGGCACGGCGGCTGGCGGCCGCCTGGTGGGCGCTGGGCGAGTACGAGCGGTCCCGGCCGCTCAACCAGGAGACGCTGGACCGCCTGCTCCGTACCGTCGGCCAGGACCACGGGGACGCGATCACCCTCTCAGGGGCGGTGGCCGCCGACCTACGGGCCGTCGGGCGCTTCCCCGAGGCCCTCGGACTCGACCGGAACGCGTACGAGCGCAGCCGCGCCGTCTTCGGGCCGGACGACGCGGGCACCATGACGGCCGGACACAACTACGCGGTGAGCCTGCGCATGAACGGACACTTCGCCGACGCGCTCGCCCTGGACCGCGGCAACGCCGACCAGCGCCTGCGGATCGGCCGGTACGACCTCCAGTCGCTGCTCTCCGCCAACAACGTCGCCCGCGACCTGCGCGAACTGGGCCGGTACAGCGAGGCGGTGCTCCTGCAGGAGCAGACGGTCGCCGACTACCGCCGGCACTACGGCGACCGCGACGCCAACACGCTTCGCGCGCTGAAGAACCACGCGGTCACGCTCCGGCGGGTCGGCCGCAGGCCTGAGGCGCTGGGTCTCATGCGGGAGTCCTACGACGGTTACCGCGCGATCTACGGCGAGAAGCATCTGGACACCGTCGCCGCCCTCGTCGGCCTCGGGACCGACCTCCGGCTCAACGGTCACCTCGCCGCCGCCCGGACGGCCGGTGCGGACGCCGTGGCCGAGTACCGTGAGCTTCTGGGCCCCCTGCACCCGTTCGTCCACCTCGCAGGACTCGATCTGGCCATCGTCCTCCGGGCCCTCGGTGAAACCGCCCGCGCCCACGAACTGAGCGGAGCGGCCGTCGAGGTCCTGCCACAGGCCCTCGGCCCCGAACACCCGTGGGTGGCCCTCGCGCGCGTCGGTCTCGGCAACTCGCTGGCGGCCTCGCGCGAACCCGGCGCTGCGGCAGCGCTGGACGCCGAGGCCGCCCGAGCGCTGACCGAGCGCTTCGGCGAGCAGCACCCGGCCACCCTGGCCGCCCGCCGCAACCACGCCCTCGACCTGTCGGCGCTGGGCGACGAGACGGAGTCGGCGGAGCGGCTCGCGGAGGTGCGGCACGCGTACGAGGAGACGCTGGGCCCCGACCATCCCGAGACCCGGGCCGCGCTCGCGGGCGACCGGGCCGAGGTGGACATCGAGCCGCCGCCGATCTGAGCCCCGGCCGGATCAGCCGCCGCCACCCTGCGCGGTGGAGTCTCCGAGGCCACGTGGCGGCCCGTGGCTTTCGGCGCGGTCGTCACGAGGGGCCCGCGCATACGCGTCCAGGACCGGACGCAGGAACCCCGCGAGGACCAGCGGCGGCAGCGCCTTTCCCGAGCGACCGAGCCCCGCGTGGACGGCGCGGGTCAGTTCCGGGAACGCGACCAGCGCGAGAGCGCGCGGATCGCCGGCCCTCAGTGCGGCGGTGGCAAGCTCGGCCCAGTGCTCCGGTCGCGAGTCCTGCCAGGCGGCGGCCTCTGCGGGCGTCCCGTCCTGGCGCCGCGTGGCCGCCAGGCTCTGTACGGGAACCGGGTCGGGGAGAGGTGAGCCGCTCCTTGCCAACGAGGCCACCACCTCGCGTACCACCTCGGCAGGGACGGCTCCCGGGCCCGTGGCGGCCCACGCCCGCGCGAGGAGCTCGCCGGCCTCGCCGGGGCTCGGCGCATGACGCATCCGCCAGAGCATGCGGTGGTGGACCGCGGCCGACGCGGCCCGCGCGGCAGCTGGTCCGGTGACCGGTGTCGACGCCCAGTCGTCCAGGCGGTGCCGGAGTGACCGCAGCAGGTCGCGCCCCGACGGGGTGAGCCAGCACGAGCCGTCCAGAGCCGCCGCGGCGTCACGCACGCCGCGGTACCACCGGGCGAAGTGCGCCTGGGCCCGGCAAGCCGCGGCCTGGTCGCCGCGGTCGGCCGCGAAAGCGGCCTCGGCACGCCAGAATCCGGCCACCGAGAGGAAGGCGTAGACACCCTGCAGCAGGGCAGCCGGCGGGCGCGGTTCGTCGCGCCACGGCGAGTAGCCGCGAGCGCCGGGTGCCGGCAGAACCAGGTCCACGAGGTCCTGGAGTGCGCTCAGCTTGGAGTGCTGTGTCTCGTGGACCAGGTCCGAGGCGAGCGCGGTGACGTCCCCGTCCTGGACGGTCAGCGCCACGAGTCCGTACGCGTCGGACAGCGACGCACTGCGCCAGGTCCTGCGCCGGTCCGTGGTGAGCACCTCGTCCACGAGCGGCACCACGGTGGTGACCGTACGCGCCACCTCCTCGGCGCGCTCCGGGTGGCGCTCCACCAGAACAGCCCAGGCAGCGCTCAATTGACTCTGCCAGTAGGAGAGTTCGGCATGCTCCAGCAGGCGCGGCGCCAGCAGGGGTGCGCCTGCCCGGAGTGGGTCGAGCGAGTCGAGGCGGACGGTCCACTCACGGCCCCGGGAGCTGCAGCGAAGCGTGGGCAGACCGTACCAGCCGGGCGTCGGCGACCGGTTGTCACCGCGGGAGTCGGGCAGTCGCAGGGCCGTCTCTCCATGCCGGCTCGTCCATGTGATCCAGCTGCTCCTGCCGTCACCGCGGACCCGTGCGCGGGCGGCTGCCCCGTACCTCGGCCCCGGAGTCGACCCGGGCGGCAGGAGCAGCCCGATCCCCGGAAGCAGCACGCCCTCAGCCGTGGCGGGCACCCGGATGTCGAACCGCAGCCGCGCGCGGTGAGCAGCGGCCGCTGCGAAAGCCGAGGCCCGGGCCACCTTCGCCGCAGCAGACCCGGCGTGCGCTCGTCCGGCCGGGAGTCGCGGGGCCTCCTGCAGCTCGCGCACGGTGTCCGCGACCCAGGCTCCGAAAGAGGGCAGGTCCAGCGTGGCCTCGAAGACGGCGGGCGTGGAAATCTGGACGCGGCGCAGGAGCGCCAAGGACTCCGCCAGCGGGTCTTCCGTACCGACGCCCTGGCCTTCGGGCGCGGCCAGGTCCCGGAGGGCGCGGAGCAGCAGCAGGTTCCGGCTGCGGCGCGCACGACGCAGCGGGGCCAGCGCCTCCGGCCCGCCACGCGCCAGTCGGCCGAGGAGATCAGGCGGCGCCACCGGGGCGGGTGCGCTCACCGGCCCTCCATCGGTCGCGCCGGGAGAGCGCGGTCCAGGCGGGCCAGATCCGCTCGGAGGGCCTCGCCGACATGGGAGATGACCGCCTGCAGATCGGCGCAGTACACCGACGGGTGCAGGAACCCCGACCCGGGGCGGTAGCGGTGGGCGTAGAGCCCTCCGCCGCAGACCCGCATCACGGGGCAGGCCCGACACTCCGGCGCAAGGCCCTCGGCTCCCAGCTGCCTTGCCACGACGCCGGGATGATCGAGCAGGTCGTCGAAGGAGTGGGATCGCAGATGGCGCCCGGTCGTCGCGGCTCCGGGGTAGGCCGACTTGAGGAGGTCCGAGAGGGTGAGGCTGCCGTCGGTCTCCACCACCACCATCCGTGCGGGGCCGCCGCCGAGTGCCTCGGTGGCGCTGTGACCGCCGAGGAGTGCATCGATGACCGCTTCGAAGAAGGGCACCCGCACCGGCTGGGCCGGCTCGTGGTACCAGGCATCGAAGAAGGCCGTCAGCCAGTCCCCGTAGGGTGCGGCGGACGGGTCGCCGGCGCGGTGGCCCGGCGGCGGGCTGCCCCAGTGCGCCAGCGGGAGCAGCAGGTCCACCGCGGGCGGCCCGAGCTCCGTCAGCTGCCGACAGGTCTCGACGGGGTCGGAGGCGAGATCGACCACGGCCAGCAGGCCGGTCCACAGGTCCCGGTGCCGGGGCTGCGTCAGCAGCCGTAGGGCGCGCCCCACGCTCGCATGGCTCCCACGCCCGTCGGGCCGCTTGCGGTGACGGTCCTGGGTGCTCGGGCCGCCGTCCAGACTGATGCCGATCCGTATCCCGTGGGCCCGGCAGAAGGCCAGCACCTCCTCGCCCAGGAGCAGCCCGTTCGTCTGCAGCAGCACGTCCGCGCGGGTGCCGGCCGGCAGGGTCGCGCGCAACCGGCCGACCAGATGGCCGATTCGCGACACTCCGGCGAGCAACGGCTCACCGCCGTGCAGGACCACCCGGATCCGGTCGAGGCGGTGCGTCCGCACGTGCTCGGCGATCCGTGCGCAGACGAGATCGGCGGTCTCCCCCGACATGGTCCGCGGTTGCTCACGCCAACTCTGGTCGGGGCCCTCGTAGACGTAGCAGTAGTCGCAGGCGAGGTTGCAGCGACTGTGCACCTTGAGCAGGAACTCCACGAACGGCAGGCGCGGAACACCGCGCTCGCGCATTGCCGCGACGGGGAGCGCCTGGTCCGGCCAGAACCACGGCTCGACCGCGTGCGCCTGTGGTAATCCCGGGTCCACTCCGCTCACTCCCGGGGCGCTGCGTCACGCACGCCCGCCAGGTCGTCGGTGTCGAGCAGCTGACTCGCCGACTGGTAGGCGGAGATCGGCAGTTCTCCGGTGGCGGTCTGGTCGAGCACCCGCCGCAACGCCCTGACGAAGACCGCGTCCTCGGCGGTCATCAGCTCGTCAAGCGGCAGCCCCGTCAGGTCCGGGACCTCCCACTCGGCTGCCATCCTGCTCCGCTCCTCCCCGGGGGCTCCGAGTCGCACCCCTCCCGACAATGCGTACTCGCCTCAGACCTGCCCTCTGCTCCGGTTCCCGAATCATCGAGAGCCCGCTCGGATTCGGCCCTTCGGGCCACCGTTCGTCCCGGTCCGCGGCCCGTCGAGCGCGGCGAGGGCTCCGGGGCGGATGTCCACACGCGGGAACCCGTCAGGGGGAGTCAGGCCGATCCGTACGGACGGCACTGCCGTGCACTCCTTCCGCGCATACGCGAGATCGCGACGGAGGTGAGGTCCCACGCCCCACCCGCGCGAGGCGCCCGCGTGGCCCTCCGCGGGTGGGGTCCCCGGAGCCGGCGTCCGGAGGGGAGGCTCGGAAAGGGGGAGGTTCAGAAGAGCTCCACGCGGGTCACGTTGACCAGCGGCTGCGTGAAGATCTGGGCGTCCAGCAGGCCCTGCTCGATCTGGTGCTCCGCCTCGAAGAAGCGGTTGCCGCGGAGGAGGACCCCGCCCAGGAAAGGCATGTTGATGCTGCCTGAGGCGTCCACCGGGAACGATCCGGAACTCGCGTCGATGGTGCCGTCGGGGTTGAGCATCCGTACGAAGAGCCGGTCCCCCGGCTGGACGGTGTTCTCCAGGTCCACCCGGTCGCCGCGCATCCCGAGGTTGACGGTGACGGTGGTGAGGATGCCGTCCGTGATGAACCGGTCCTCGATCTCGGCCCGCAGGTCGGGCGTCAGTGGCTTGCCCTCGGCGAGGATCATGTTCAGGGAGGGAATCCGCAACAGGCGGCTGGCATCGACCGCGTAGTCGTGCGAGAAGGCGGTCACCGCCCCCGCCGCGTCCCGTACCTCGACCTGGACGATCTCTCCCAGTTCCAGCGCTGTGGCCGACATGGCCGTCCTGCCTTTCACGTGTGGTTGCTCTGGTCACCACCGGCGTCATGACCGAGCCCCACCGGGGTGCCGGGGCCGGGGACTGCGGGGTGGTCCGCGAGCCGGGACGGCCGGCCTCACCGCGGACGTCGGGGGTCACACCGCTGCGGAGCACGGTGAAGAAGAAGTCGCCCAGGTCCCTGTGGACGAGCCCGAGGGCGTCCGGTCGGGACCCCAAAAAGTCCAGGCATCGGTCGACGCCCTCCAGGTTGACGCAGAACAGCAGGTCGACGACCGTTTCCGCCATCTGCCCGATGACAAGGGGCATCGCATGGGGGCTCCCGGCGGTGGGTGACCGGAAGGAGAATCGGCGGCTTCGGCGGCTCCAGCGCCTTCGTCGGACGCCGGGGCCGAAACTCCACCTCTCATTGTCCACCCGGGCACCGAAAGCCGCATGCCAGGAGGGAAGTTGCCCCGGGCGCCCGGGTGCCGGCGACCACGGAGCGGAGCAGGTCGAGCGGGGTGGGCCCGACGAACCGCCCCGAGGGGTCCACGGCTCGGCATGAGCCCACCCTCGGCAGCAGCACCGCGGCGCCGGGCGGCCAGAGGCGGCGAGAGTCGCACGGGCACGGCCGCCCGCGCCCGGCCCCCACCCCTCCGCAACCTCAAATCCTCCTCTGAACGTCGCCCCGTCCGGGTTCGCCGACGTGCGCCGGGGTCATCACCTCTGCACGGGCAGCGAACGGATCGCCCGGAAAGGGGGAGCGCCGCATGAGGCTCGGAATCGGGATCGGCTGGCGTCCGGAGATCGCGGACGCGGTGGAGGCGCTGGAGGGCGTCGAGTGGGTGGAGGCCGTAGCGGAGAATCTCTGCGCGGACCATCTGCCCGACTCGTTGGTACGGCTCCGGGCGCGGGGCGTCACGGTGGTGCCGCACGGGGTGGCGCTGGGCCTCGGCGGTGCGGAGCGCCCCGACCCCCGGCGCCTGGCGGACTTGGCGGCGCGCGTGGAGCTGCTCGGTGCGCCGCTGGTGACGGAGCACGTCGCGTTCGTACGGGCCGGGGGGCCGTCGGCCGGGGAGCCTGCGCTGGAGGCGGGCCATCTGCTGCCCGTACCCCGGACCTGGGACGCCCTGGACGTGCTCTGCGAGAACGTGCGGATCGCTCAGGACGCGCTGCCGGTGCCGCTGGCGCTGGAGAACATCGCGGCGCTGGTCAACTGGCCGGAAGAGGAGCTGACGGAGGGGCAGTTCCTGGCCGAGCTGGTCGACCGTACGGGGGTACGGCTGCTGATCGACGTGGCCAACCTCCACACCAACCACGTCAACCGGGGAGAGGACCCCGCCACGGCGCTGGACGAGCTGCCGGTGGAGGCCATCGCGTACGTCCATGTGGCGGGCGGGGTCGAGAAGGACGGCGTCTGGCACGACACGCACGCCCACCCGGTGACGGCCCCGGTGCTGGACGTCCTGACGGAGCTGCGCTCCCGGGTGGACCCGCCCGGTGTACTGCTGGAGCGCGACGACGACTTCCCGCCCGCCGAGGAGCTCGCCGGTGAACTCGCGCTGATCCGGGGGACCTTGGAAGCAGCACGTCGGTCCGGCCGTACGAGCGCTCCCGGGGGGACGGCGGCGGCCAGGACCGGGGCCGGGGCCGGTACCAGGGCCAGGACCGGATCCAGGGCCAGGACCGGATCCAGGTCCGGGGCCCGTGAGCGGCTGGCCGGGGCGCAGAGCGGTCTGCTCGCCTCGCTCGTCGCGGGGGCTCCGGTGCCCGCAGGCTTCGACGCGGAGCGGCTGGGGGTGCAGGGCCGAGCGCTGGCCGCCAAGCGGGCGGGCATCGTCGCGAAGGTGGCGCCGGAGCTGCCGGAGATTCTGGGGCCGGGCTATCGCGCGGCCTTCCTCCGCTACGCCGAGGGCCGTCCGCCCGCGTCCGGCTACCGCCGGGACGCGCTCGCCTTCGCCGAACATCTGCTGGTGGCGGGCGAGCCCGCCGACGACGCGGCCCGGCGGCGGCTGACCCACTGGTGGCAGGACCGCGCGGGGGCGCGGCCGCCCCGGCGCACCACCCGGGCCGTCCGTGCGGCACGGGCCGCGTTCACCTTGTCCGCCAACGTTCTCAGGGCATCTTCCGGGGGGAACCGATGACCATGAACCTGCTCGCCCTTCTGCTGACGATCGCGATCGTCACCTCGGGCGTCCTGCTTCTCACAGCACGTTCGCGGAGCGGCGGGCGGCATGGCGCCGGCACCGCGGTGCACGACGACCACGAGGCGGCGTTCCTGGCCGGCGGCCCGGCCAGGGTCGTGGACACCGCCCTCACCGCTCTGCACACCGACGGGCGCATCGTGGTCGGCGGCCCGGGAGTGATCTCCGTGGTGCGGGCGCAGCCCCATGACCCGGTGGAGCGCGCCGTTCTCCAGGAGCTGGCGTCCGCCCCCAACGGGGCGCTGCACATCCTGCGCTTCTCGGTCATGCACCACCCGGCCGTGCAGGAGATCGGCGACGGGCTGGCGGCCCGGGGTCTGCTGGCGCGTCCGGAGGACGTGCGGACGCGCCGTCGCTGGGGCGGGATCCAGAGCCTGGTCTCTCTCGCGCTCTTCCCCGTCTCCTTGGTCGCGACCTTCGTCCAGTACGCGGTCATCGACGGATCTGCGGACATGCCCTTCCCTTTCATCGTGAAGATGCTTCCCGCGATCTTCTTCGGCGGTGTGAGCGGTCTGGTGGCCACGGTCGGCGCCCGGACACGGATCACCGATGAGGGGAAGGCCGCGACCGGGGCGTACCGCAGGGACTGCACCGCCGCGGGCGGTACCCCCGCGCAGATGGTGGCCGCCTTCGGTCTGCGGGCGGTGGCGGACCCCGTGCTGCGGGACCAGTTGACGGCCGCCGCGCGGTTCCGGTCGCCGGGGTCGCCCGGCATGCGCGGCTCCTCCTCGGTGCGCCACGACGGCTTCGACACCACGCACGGGGCGAGCGCCGCGATGGTGCCCGTGGTGTGGTGCGCGGGGGCGGGTCCGAGCGGCGGCGGTTGCGGTTCGGGGTCCGGTTCGAGCTGCGGCGCGGGCGGCGGGTCCGGTTGCGGCGGTGGGAGCGGCTCGAGTTGCGGGAGCAGCAACTCCAGCTGCGGTAGTGGCGGCTCGACGAGCTGCGGCGGGAGCAGCTCCAGCTGTGGTGGCTCCAGCTCCAGTTGCGGGGGCTCCAGCTCCAGCTGTGGTGGCAGCAGCTCCAGTTGCGGCGGCGGGAGCAGCTGAGCAAGGGCGGGGGCATGGGACGGCGGGCCGGGGCAAGCGCTCCCGCCGTCCACTCGGTCACTCGGTCACTTGGTCACTCGGTCACTCGGTGTCCCGTACCACCGTCGACAGGAGCTCGCGAAGGTACGGGGCGTCGAGACGCGGGTCACCCGCGCGCTCCCGTACGTCGGTGAGGAGCCAGCCCAACAGTTCGGGGGTGGCGTAGTACTCCTCGTAGAAGCCCATGTGCAGGTCGGTGATCTCCCCCTCGTACAGCACGTCGTCGAGGAGGTCCGCCAGATGCGCGTCGGCTGCCGGGTGGCGGGTGGCGGCCCAGGTCGTCAGCCAGGGACGCAGGGATCCGGTGGTGACGCCGATGACGGCGAGCGTGGGCCGGACGGGTACGGGACTGGGGTGCGTGTGCAGTGTGGTCTCCCACCAGGCGGACCAGACGTCGCCCAGTGCCGCGGTCAACGGGGCGTCCCATGAGGTCCACTCCGCCTGGCACAGGCGCGAGGCGATGAGTTCCTCGTCGATGTGGAGACGGCCCATGATCATCGGACGGACGATGCGGGGAACCAGACGCCGGTAGAGACGTGCGAAGTCGTCCCAGTGGTCCGGCGTTTTCGCGGCTGCGGAGGACAGGACGTTGTCGGGTATCAGGTGGAGTGGACCGGACAACTGCGCGAGGTCCTGCTCGGTGTAGCAGTACCCGCACCCCCCGACCGGGAAAGGCTCTTCGGCTGCGAAGGCGCGGTCCAGTGCGTCGAGGGCGGTCGTCAGTCGGTGCGGAACAGAGGGCATGGTCGCCTGCCACAGGACTCCGCGGGGGCGGCCCGCGAAGAGTGCAGTCTATCGGCCGCGCTGCCACGTGCCCGTGGCCCCCGCCACGTCGGTTCGACCGCTCAGCGCATTACCGCTTCCGCGATGTGCCGGGCGGCCTCGGCGGGCTTGAGGTGGGTGGTGTCGACGACCTCGGCCTCGCGGTGGAGCCAGGTGCGGGCCGCCTCGGCGTACGGCTCCAGGTACTTCAGCCGGAACTCCGAGGGGCCCATGTCCACGTCGCCCTCGATGCGCCGGCGCAGGGTCTCCTGGTCGGCGTGGAGGACGAAGTGGCGTACGGGAATGGAGTGGCGGGCAAGGCCCGCGCTGATCTCGCGCCAGTACTCCTCCACCAGCACGGTCATCGGCATCACCAGCGTGCCGCCCGTGTAGTCGAGCACGTGCCGGGCGGTCTCGACCACGAGCGGGCGCCAGGGGGGCCAGTCCTGGAAATTGCCCGTCCAGGGCAGCGCGGGCGTGATGTCCATCAGCGTCTCGCCGACCTTCTCGGCATCGAGCACCCGTGAGTCCGGGATGAGCCGCCGCACGAGCGCACTGGTCGTCGTCTTGCCCGCACCGTGAGTGCCGTTGAGCCATACGATCATGGCCGACACGCTACTGCGGACCGGAAATGGTCACCGGGGAAGTCCACTTCGTCCCCCTATCCGTGTCCGGATGGTGAACGAGCCTGGCCGATTTCTCCTCGACTCGCATAGAACTCGGTCATGGTCTGGTTGATGTGTCTGTTGATCGCGTGGGGCGCGGCGGCCCTCTCCTGTCTGCGGCTCTGCCTCGCCGCCGCCAGGGCCGCCCACCCGGGAACCGCCTCCTCCCGCCGACCGGGCCCGGTGGCGTACGACCTGAGCCTGTACGAGACGGCGTTCCTGGCCGGTGGTCCGGAGCGGGTCGCGGACCTGGCACTGGTCTCCATGCACCTGCGGCACGGCCTGCTGCTGGCCCACACCGGCTGGGCCACGGTGGTGGACCCCCAGGGCCGGGACGACGTCGAGCGCACGGTGATCCGGGCCATCGGGCCGGAGGGCCAGTCGCGGATCGAGCCGGTACGCGCCGCCGCCGCTTCGGCGGAGCCGGTACGCGCGCTGGCGGACCGTCTGGTGGCTGCCGGGCTGGCGGTGCCGCACGCGTTGCGCGGGGCGACGGCGGCGGCGCTGGGCGAGGTCAAGCGGGCGGCGGTGCTGATCGTGGTGCTGGCACTGGCCTCCGTACTGCTCCCGGGCCGGTCGCTCTCGCCGGGCGGGCCGGCCATCGTCTGGTTCGCGCTGCCGCTGGTGCTCGCGGTGGGCTGCCTGCTCATCGTGCGGATCGAGAACCACCCGTACAGCCCGTGGGCCTCCCCCGCCGGTCAGGAGTGGCTCGACTCGCTGCGGGCTCCGGCCCCGGGGCGCGGCGCCCACCGCCACCTGCTCGCCGCCGTCGCCGTACGCGGCCTGCGTGCCGTGCAGGACCCGCTGCTCCGCGCCGCCCTGACGGGCCGCCGCCCGGGGCGCCCGGGGCACGCGCTCTGACAACCGGACACGGCACCGCGCACGCCGTCCTCGCGCCGGAACACGCTTCCTGACGCCTGTCGACGGTCCTTTACTTCACCGGCCGCGCGCCCGACGATCCTCTTCCCGCTGGAGAGGCTCCACGAGGGCCGGGACGAAGGGACCAACCGGTGAGAGCAGTCACCCGGTACGCGACGGCCGGGGCGCTGGTCCTCGCCGCGCTGCCCGCCGCATCCGCCACGGCCACCACCCCGGCCACCGGGACCACGGCCCGGGCGGACGTCACGGTGCCGGAGGTGTGGGGGACGGTTCTCGCGGCCGCCCGGGCACGGGAGCGGGGCATCGCCTTCGCCGACTGCCCGGAGAGCGAGATGCTGCCCGAGTCGCTGCGGTGCGGGACCTTCACCGTGCCCGTCGACTACGCGCACCCGTACGGGCCGCGGATCGAATTGGCCGTCAGCCGTACGGCAGCCACCGGGAGCCCGTCGGAGCGCCAGGGCGCACTGGTCTACGATCCGGGCGGGCCGGGGGCCGCGAGCATCACCTTCCCGCTGGTCGGCGACTGGGCGGCCTGGCGGAAGACCGCCCGCGCCTATGACCTGGTCGGCTACGCGCCACGCGGCGTCGCCCCGTCGCCCGCGCTGTCGTGTCGTCCCCCCGAGGAGGCGGCCGGGGCTCCCACCGACTCGCCGCAGCAGCCCTCGTCCGCGTACAAGGGGGAGCGGACCGTCCTCGCGAAGGCGTACGCGGACGGATGCGCGCTCGCCGCCGGCCCGGCGCTGCGCCACTACTCCTCGCTGGACGGCGCCCGTGATCTGGAGGTGCTGCGGGCCGCGCTGGGCGAGCCCCGGCTGACGTTCATGGGCACCGACCAGGGCGCTTACGTAGGGGCGCTGTACGCGACGCTCTTCCCGTCGCACGTACGCCGGATGGTCTTCGACTCGCCGCTCGACCCGGACGCCCGGCGGATCGGCTACCGGTCGGGGCTGGCCCGCTCGCGCGCCCTGGAGTCCCGCTTCGAGGACTTCCTGTCCTGGGTCGCCCGCCACGACGACGTGTACGGCCTGGGGACGACGGCCGGTGCGGTGCGCGGCCGGTACGACGAGGTGCGGACCGCGTTGTCGCGGAACCCGGCGGGCGGGAAGGTCGGGACGGCCCAGCTCCAGGCGGCCTTCCTGGCCGCGGCGTACTACGACGACTACTGGGCGATGCGCGCGTCGGCCCTCTCGGCGTACGTCGAGGGCGACCCGGAGCCGCTGATCACCCAGGCGTCCCCGCGGCCGTACACGGCGAAGGGCGACGAGAACGCCGAGGCGGTCCGCACGGCGGTGGAGTGCAACGACGGTGTGTGGCCCGCCGACTGGCCGACCTGGGACCGCGACCACACCCGGGCGGCCCGCCGGGCCCCGTTCGCCACCTGGGCGGGCGCCTGGGCGAACCTGCCGTGCGCCTCCTGGCCGGTACCCCGCAGGCAGCCCCTCGACGTACGGACCGGGCGCGGCGAACTCCCGTCGGTGCTGGTGCTCGCGGCGGAGCGGGACGGGGTGACGCCCTACGCGGGTGCGGTGGAGCTGGTGCGGCGGCTGCCGGGGGCGGCGCTGGTCACCGAGCGGGACGCGGGCTCGCACGGCATCGGCGGCGCCGACAACGCCTGCGTCAACGGCCACCTGGAGACGTACCTGCTGACGGGCCGGGTGCCCGAGAGGGACACCGAGTGTGCCCCGCACCCGGAACCGAACCCGGTCTCGCTGCACCGCGCCGTCCCTCGGGACGCCGGGCCGCAGAGTCTCCTGCGGGGCGAGCCGGGCGTCTGACGGGGCGCCCACCGGGTCACGTCGACCGCACGGCTGCCATGGCTGCCGCCGCCGCGTCGAAAAGGCGGTGCAGGACGGGGACCGGGATCGCGGGGTTCGTGACCGCGGCGCATGCCGTGTCCCGGTCGTGCAGGAGCTCGGCAAGGACACGGGCGGGCAGCCGCGGACTGCGCACGGCGGTGGCGCGGACGTGGGCCGCCGGGTCGTTCAGCAGCCGCACCGCGTCGGCGGGTGCCAGCCGGGGGTCCTCGGCCGCGCGTCGGCGCACCTCGGCTTCGGGGTCCCGGGCCAGGCGTGCGACGTCGGCGGGTGTCGACTCCGGATCGTCCAGGGCGAGCCGGCGCATCCGCCCGCTGGGGTCGGCGATGTGGTGCAGCAGGCCCGCGCGGGGGAAGTTGGGGTGGCTGCGGGGCCGGTCGGGGTGGCTGAAGCTGCCGTCCCACCAGCGCCAGACCTCCAGCAACACGTCTGCCGGCGTGTCCTCGCACGATTCGGCGAGGAACAGGTGGACCGTCCGGTCCTCGTCCCCCGCCAGGCGTGCCACCACGTCCGGCGGGAGGTGCCGGGCCCGGGCCACGCTGCGGCGGATCAGCGGATGGGACGACGCGGCGAGGCGGCGCATCGCGTCGGCGTCGCCGTGCAGGTCTTCGACCCAGGGCAGCGTGTGGGACATCGACGTCGAGTCGAAGTCGTGGCGTATCGCGGCACGTCGTTCCTCGGTGAGGTCGGCGCGCAGCGCCACCGCGGAGCGGACGCCGCCGTGCGGATCGTCGGACAGTACGGCGACGCCCCGTGTGCTCAGACCAGGGTTGGCGGCCAGAGCCTGCCGTACCTCCTCGTTCCGGTCCCGGACCAGGTCCGCCTCCAGCTCGGGCGTGAGACGGCACCGTTCGAGCGCCCGCCGGGGGTCGGGCAGGGCGGCGAACACCTCGCGAGGCATCGGTACGCCGGTGTGGTGGGCGAGCAGCGCGGCCGTTCGCACCGCCCGGTCGGTGTCGGCCAGCAGACGCTCCCGCAGCGGTGTGGCGAGTTCCTCCCAGCGGGCGCAGGCCGCGGCCCACGCACCCGGGGATCGGAGTCGGCCACGAGGCCGGGGAGGTGCTGTGCGGGAAGCCCGGGGAGTTCGGCGGCCCGCGCCCGGGAGGGGCCGACGAGGAGTTCCTCGTACAGGTCCTCGGGGAGCTCTGCGCCCCAGGCGCGGGCGTGCTCGGCCCAGAGGACGCGCCGGTCCGGCGAGGGCTCGGCGCGGACCAGCCGTATCCACTGATCGGACGTGAGCTTGGGCCGAAAGGTGTCGGCGGGCCTCGACCGCACCCGCGGATCGGGGTGCGCCACGGCGGCGTCGAGGACGGCGGGCCGGTCGCATCCGTGCAGGAAGCCGTCCTCCACGTCCAGCAGCCGGATCAGGAGTCCGTCCGGCGCGGCCGGATTGTTTCCCAGCCACTGTGCCCAGTGCAGAGGCCACGCGTGCCGGGCGGGCACCTTCGCCCACACCTCGGCGCGCTCGGCCGCCGTTTCCCGTCCGGCGGCTTCGGCGGTCTCCTCCAGCCGCTCCGGCAGCCGGTCGAGGGCCGTCACCCGGGGCCCATCAGCGCCGGGCACGTCCGCCAGCAGTACCTGCCCGTCGAGGGAGAGCGCCACGAACCCCGGGGCGCGGGTCAGATCCGGCACCCCGCTCCCGGCATGGCGCACCCGGGTCCACCAGGAGTCGTTGCCGCCGATCCGGTGCCCGAGGACGGCCACCAGGAACTCGCCGTCGGCGTCGCGCAGACGGCGCCACCACGCCGCACCGAGCGCCTCGCGGGCCGCTCCCGCCGGTGCGGCGATCCCCCGCGCGATGCGCCAGCCCGCCTCCGCAGGGAACAGGTCGCCCGGGGGCACGTCCTCGACGACCACCAGTCCGGCGTGGGCGAGCAGTTCGTGGAGTTCTTCTCGGCGTTGCACGCGGCCATGATCCCAGCCGGTTCGCGGTGGAAGAAGACCCCTCGGCCCGGGCTTCCCGGAGCGGGTTCGGGAACGGGGGCCCGGCGCCGGCCGCACCCGGGCGGGCCCGTGAGCGGCCGTCAGCCCGCGCGCTCGGCCATCTCGGCGGCGTACGGCGGCTGAGCGCCCGCGACCTCGCAGGTGCGGGCGGCTACCGCGACGGCGAACTCCGTCGCGTCCCGCAACGCGGCCTCGGTCAGCCCGTTCAGACGGCCGCCCAGCAGCCCGTCCGCGGCGAGGCGGTGGAGGAGTCCGCCGGTGAAGGCGTCCCCGGCGCCGATCGTGTCGACCACGTCGACCGCGGGCGCGGGGACCCGGACGCCGAAGTCGCGGGTACGGGCGAGGGCGCCGTCGGCGCCGAGGGTCACCACGGCGAGCGCGGCACCCGCCGCGAGCAGCCGGTCCGCGGCCTCCTCGGGCCCGGTCCCCGGCATCAGCAGCTCCACGTCGTCGGCGCTGACACGGACGATGTCGGCCAGGGCGCACCAGTGCGGGAGACGGGAGCGCAGGTGCTCCACGTCGACCAGAGTGGGGCGCACATTGGGGTCGACGCAGACGGTGGCGGTGTCCCGGGCGTGTTCCAGGGCGGCTTCGATCGCGGCGGCGCCCGGCGGCAGGGCGAGGGCGAGGCTGCCGGTGTGGACGCAGACGGCGGGCGGTCCGGCCGTGAGTGCGGCGGCGAGTTCGGCGGGCGTCCACTGCCAGTCGGCGGTGGACTCGGCGTAGAAGTCGTAGGAGGCGCCGCCGTTCTCGTCGATCCGCGCGAGGGCGAGGGTCGCGGGGCGGGCGCTGGTGACCGAGGGGCCGAGGTCGACGCCGGAGGAGGCGAGCCGTTCGCGCAGCAGGGCGCCGAGGGGGCCCGCGGAGAGGCGGCCGGCGAAGCGGGTGGGGGTGCCGAGCCGGGCGAGGGCGACGGCGGTGTTGGCGGGTCCGCCACCCGCGTGGACGGTCAGCGGGGTCGAGCCGTCCGGGGCGGTCGTCCCGACGAACGCGTCGGCGACGGCCTCACCGATGACGGTGACGGGCGCGGAAGGCGAAACGGACGGAGACGTCATGACCGGGCTTCGGGCTTTCTTCTGGGGCGGCCCGGGAGGCGGTGGCGCCGCCGCGCCCCGGTGCCTCGCGGAGGGATGCGGACGCGGGCCCTGGGTCCCGGGGCGTGCGGGTCACGAGGACACGCACGCCCCGGAAGGACGCCGGTGCGGCACGCAGGCTGCGAGCCGCACCCGGAGCCGGACCCGGTGTCGCTGGAGCGGCTGTCCGTGACGCTGGAGGCGTCCGGACGCCGTCTGATCTTCCGGGTCGGGGGTGGCCGGGAAACGCCGGCATTGCGAGTCGGGCCACCAGGTGTGCGGGTGGCCGACGGTCTTCCGGGAGGGCCCCCGGGAGAACGCCGACCAGAGGACCCTACGCGAGACCCGCGACGAGGTCGGCGACCGCCTTGCGGCGACCGGTGTAGAACGGCACTTCTTCGCGCACGTGCAGCCGTGCCTCGGAGGCCCGCAGGTGGCGCATCAGGTCGACGATGCGGTAGAGCTCGTCGGCCTCGAAGGCCAGCAGCCACTCGTAGTCGCCGAGCGAGAACGAGGCCACCGTGTTGGCGCGGACGTCGGGGAAGCCGCGGGCCATCTTGCCGTGGTCGGCGAGCATCCGGCGGCGGTCCTCGTCGGGCAGCAGGTACCAGTCGTAACTGCGCACGAACGGGTAGACGCTGACGTAGTCGCGGGGCGTCTCGTCGGCGAGGAAGGCCGGGATGTGCGACTTGTTGAACTCGGCGGGGCGGTGCAGCGCCATGTTCGACCAGACCGGCTCCAGAGCGCGGCCCAGCTTGGTGCGCCGGAAGAGGTTGTACGCCTCCTGGAGCTCGTCCGAGGTCTCGGCGTGCCACCAGATCATCAGGTCGGCGTCGGCCCGCAGACCGGAGAGGTCGTAGGTGCCCCGGACGGTGATGTCCTTGGCGGCGAGCTGGTCGAACAGCTCCTGGACCTCGTCGGCGTAACCCGCGCGGTCCTCCGGCAGCACGTCGCGCAGCTTGAAGACGGACCACAGGGTGTAGCGGATGACCTCGTTGAGGTCCTTGGCCTTCTTACCGGCGTTCGGGATCTTCTCAGGCGCACTCATACGGCTATTGTCCCGCCTCGTCTTCCGTGCCCCGAACCAGGGTCGGCGTGGCGATGATCTCCCCGGAGGTCTCCCCCGGCGATCTCCCCGCCGTCCCGGTCGCTGCGGGCCCCGTCATGTCCCCCGTCACGGCCGTCCCGCCAGCTCGGCCGCGATCTCGTCGGCGGCGCGCTGGGCGCTCTGGACGCAGGCCGGGATGCCGACGCCGTCGTAGACCGCGCCGCAGACCCGCAGGGCGGGCAGCTTCGCGATCTCGCCGCGGATGCGTTCGACTTTGGTGAGGTGGCCGACCGGGTACTGCGGCAGCCCGCCGATCCAGCGGGTGACCGTGGTGCCGGCCGGTTCGGCGGTGAGGCCGGTGGCGGCGGCGAGGTCGCGGCGGGAGACCGCGGCGAGTTCGTCGTCCTCGCGGTGCAGGTGGTCGTCGTCGCCGTACCGGCCGACCGAGGTGCGGAGCACGAAGAGGTCGGGGGCGGCGTCGGCGACCCACTGCCACTTGTTGCTGGAGAAGGTGGCGGCCTTGATCGTGCGGCCGTCGACCGGGGGCACCAGGAAGCCGGAGCGCCCGCGGAAGGCCTCCACCGCCTCGATGTCCGCGCGCCGGAAGGCCATGGTGATCAGGGCCATCGAGGCGTACTCGACGCCCGCCAACTCGGCGGACGCGCCCGGGGATTCGGCGGCCAGCAGGGTGGAGGCGGACCAGGCGGGGGTGGCGAGGACGATGCCGTCGGCGGTGATCACCCGCTTCTCCGTACGCACGTCCCAGCCGGCCCCGGTACGGGACAGGCCGAGCACCGGGGTGGCGGTGAGGATCTCGCCCCCGGCGGCCCGCACGGTGTCGGCGACGGCGCCCGGAAGGGTGCCGAGGCCGCCGTCGATGCCCTGGAAGACGGGCCCGCCCGCCTGCTGGGCGGCGCCCCGCTCCTGGACCCGGCGCACCCCGTCGAGCAGCGGGCCGCCCTCGCGGGCGATGTCGAAGAGCTGCGGTACGGCGGCCCGCATGGAGATCCGGTAGGCGTCGCCCGCGTACACCCCGCCGAGCAGCGGTTCCACGAGGCGGTCGACGACCTCGCGGCCGAGCCGGTCGGCGACGTACGCGCCGATCGCGACGTCGTCGCCCACGGCCGTCGCGGTGAGCTCGCTCTCCTGGGCGATACGGGCGATGCCCTCGGGCGAGAGCACCTCGCGCAGCGCCTCCGGGTCGCCCGGGACGCCCATCACGTGGCCCTTGGGCATCGGGCGGAGCGCGTCGCGCGTCCAGAGGGAGGCGGCGGCCGTGGCGGGTGGCTGGAGGCGGTCGCCGAGTCCGGCGGCGCGGGCCAGGCCGACCGCTTCGGGGCGCCTGGCGAGCATCGATTCGGCGCCGAGGTCGACCTGGACGCCCGCGACCTCGCCGGTCATGAGCTTCCCGCCGAGGCGCTCCGAGGCCTCCAGGAGGGTGACCCGTACCCCGGTGCCGAGCAGCCGGTGGGCGGCGGCGAGTCCGGCGATCCCTCCGCCGATGACGACGACGTGCGGCTTGGTGGCGTGCGCGTGCTGTTCAGAACCCTGCATGGGTCCACTCTCTCAAACCCGGAACGAGTCCCGACCGTGACTGCTTCGAAACCGCCCGAGGGAAACCTGACAGTGGCCCGGCACGTCCAAGGGCGGACATCAACTCACCAGCCGGGGGGAACAGTTATGGAGTCCACGCAGAGAACCCAGCGACACCGCACCACCGCCCTGGCGGCCGGGGCGCTCGTCGCCCTGCTCACGGTGGCCGGGTGCGGCGCGAGCGACACCGGAGCGATGAGCGGGTCCGCCTCGGACGACAAGGCGGCCGCCGCACAGGGGGAGGGCGACGGCGCAAAGGCGGCGTCCGGGCCCGTCAGGTCGGACGGCGGCGGTTCCGCGGCGGACGGGAAGGCGGACGGGGACCCGGCCGGGAAGGCGGACGGGACGGCGGTGGACGAGAGCACGCCGGCCGCCACCCACGTCATCCGCACCACCACGATGTCCATCGAGGTGAAGAGCGTTCCGAAGGCCGTCGCCGGGGCCCGGTCCGTCGCCGAGGGGAGCGGCGGGCTGGTGGAGAGCGAGGCGACCGAGCGGGTGGACGACACCCACGACTCCTCGCACCTCGTGCTGCGCGTCCCGGAGGACCGGTACGAGGGCGTACTGAAGCGGCTGACCGGTGCGGGCAAGCTGCTGTCGCGCACCTCGGAGGCGAAGGACGTCACCGACCAGGTCGTGGACGTGGAGAGCCGCGTCGCGACGCAGCGGGCCAGCGTGGAGCGGGTGCGCGCGCTGATGGAGAAGGCGGAGCGGATCAGCGATGTCGTCGCCCTGGAAGGGGAATTGAGCAGCCGTCAGGCGAATCTTGAGTCCCTGCTCGCACAGCGGGCGAGCCTGGCCGACCGTACGTCGCTGGCGACGATCACCCTGGACCTCTACGAGCCGGAGACCCTCGCCACGGAGGAGGACGACGATCCCGGATTCTGGGACGCGGTGACCGGTGGATGGGACGCTTTCGTCACGACGGTGCGGTGGATCGCGATGGCGATCGGTGCGACCGCCCCGTTCCTGGCGGCCGTCGCCCTGCTCCTGGTGGTCTGGCGGCTGGCGGTGCGCCGTCGCCGCGTCCCGGAGACCGCCGCCCCCGCCGCCCCCGTTGTCGCGGACGAGCGGGGGGAGAACGAGCGGGAGGAGAACGAGCGGGAGGAGGCGGGCACGACACCCGCTCCCTGAGACCGCCGCGCAACACCGGGAAGCGCCGTTAGCGTGGTCGGCACACGGCGGCGGGAAGGGACCTGGCATGACGGAGCGACTGGTGGTCATCGGGGGCGACGCGGCGGGCATGTCCGCCGCGTCGCAGGCCCGCAGACTGAAGGGGCCCGAGGAGCTGAGCATCGTGGCCTTCGAGCGCGGCCACTTCTCCTCGTACTCCGCCTGCGGCATCCCGTACTGGGTGGGCGGCGACGTGGCGGAGCGCGACGACCTGATCGCCCGCACCCCCGAGGAGCACCGGGCCCGGGGCATCGATCTGCGCACCCGCACCGAGGTGACGGAGATCGACGTGGCGGGCCGACGGGTGCGGGCGGTGGACCGGGAGACCGGTGACGCGTACTGGACCGGGTACGACAAGCTGGTGATCGGCACCGGGGCCCGGCCGGTGCGTCCACCGCTGCCCGGCATCGACGCCCCCGGGGTGCACGGGGTGCAGACGCTCGACGACGGCCAGGCGCTGCTGGACTCGCTGGACCGGACGGGTCCCGGCAGGCGGCGCGCGGTGGTGGTGGGCGCCGGGTACATCGGCGTCGAGATGGCCGAGGCCATGCTGAACCGGGGCTTCGAGGTGACCGTGCTGAACCGGGGCGAGCAGCCGATGGCCACACTCGACCCGGACATGGGGCGCCTGGTGCACGAGGCGATGGACGGCCTCGGCATCACGACGGTGAACCGCGCGGCGGTCACGGCGATCCGCACCGGCCCGGACGGCCGGGTGTCCGGGGTGGAGACCGAGGCCACCACGTACCCGGCGGACGTGGTGGTCCTCGGCATCGGCGTGGAGCCGGAGACGGAACTCGCCCGCGCGGCCGGTCTGCCGCTGGGGCCGCACGGCGGCCTGCTGACGGACCTGTCGATGCGGGTGGTCGGACATGAGGACATCTGGGCGGGCGGCGACTGCGTGGAGGTGCTGGACCTGGTGGCGAAGCGCACCCGGCACATCGCGCTCGGCACCCATGCCAACAAGCACGGCCAGGTCATCGGCGCCAACGTCGGCGGCGGCTACGGCACGTTCCCGGGTGTGGTCGGTACGGCGGTGAGCAAGGTCTGCGACCTGGAGATCGCCCGGACCGGGCTGCGGGAGAAGGACGCGCGGGCGGTCGGGCTGCGGTTCGTGACGGCCACCATCGAGTCGACGGGCCGGGCCGGCTACTACCCGGGCGCGGCCCTCATGACGGTGAAGATGCTCGCCGAGTACCGCACCGGCCGGCTGCTGGGCGTGCAGATCGTGGGCCGCGAGGGCGCCGCGAAGCGGGTGGACATCGCGGCGGTGGCGCTGACCGCCGGGATGACGGTGGAGGAGATGACCGCGCTCGACCTGGGGTACGCCCCGCCGTTCTCCCCCGTCTGGGACCCGGTCCTGGTGGCGGCCCGCAAGGCGAGCACGGCCGTACGCGCGGCGGGCTCGGGCTGAGCGGACGCGGACCCGAACGGGGCGGCGGCCCCCTCCGGGTCCGCCGCCGGGCGGGCGTCAGCGCGCGGTCTGCGTGTGGACGTACTCCACGAGGCGGGTGAGGGAGTCCGGATCCATCGACGGCATGACGCCGTGGCCGAGGTTGAAGATGTGTCCCTCCAGGCCGGCGGCGGCGTCCAGCACCTCGCGGGTCTTCTCCTCGACCGTGGCGGTCGGGGCGAAGAGGACCGCCGGGTCGAGGTTGCCCTGGAGCGCCTTGCCGGGGCCGACGCGGCGGGCGGCCTCGTCCAGGGAGACGCGCCAGTCGACGCCGACGACGTCCGCTCCGGCCTCGCCCATGAGACCGAGCAGTTCGCCGGTGCCCACACCGAAGTGGATGCGCGGGACGCCGTAGGAGGCCACGGAGTCGAACACCTTCGCGGAGGCGGCCATCACCGAGCGGCGGTAGTCGGCGGGTGCCAGCGCGCCGACCCAGGAGTCGAAGAGCTGGACCGCCGAGGCACCGGCCTCGATCTGGACCTTCAGGAAGGCGCCGGTGATGTCCGCGAGCCGGTCCACGAGGTCGGCCCAGAGCTGCGGGTCGCCGTACATCATGGCCTTGGTGCGCTCGTGGCTGCGGGAGGGACCGCCCTCGACGAGGTAGCTGGCGAGCGTGAACGGGGCACCCGCGAAGCCGATGAGCGGGGTGGTGCCGAGCTCGGCGACGAGCATGCGGACGGCCTCGGTGACGTACGGGACGTCCTCGGGCGTCAGATCGCGCAGCCGGGCCAGGTCGGCGCGGGTGCGGATCGGGTCGGCGATCACGGGGCCGACGCCGGGCTTGATGTCCAGGTCGATGCCGATGGCCTTCAGCGGTACGACGATGTCGCTGTAGTAGACGGCGGCGTCGACCTTGTGACGGCGCACCGGCTGCATCGTGATCTCGGTGACCAGCTCCGGCATCGTGCAGGAGTCGAGCATCGCGATGCCCTCGCGGGCCTTCAGGTACTCGGGCAGCGACCGGCCCGCCTGTCGCATGAACCAGACCGGGGTGTGCGGAACGGGTTCTCGCCGGCACGCCTTCAGGAACGCCGAGTCGTGGGTGGCGGAGGTCGTCGTCAGCTGGCCCGAGGGGCGTTCATTGGCACTCACGCACAGAATCTTCGCACGAAGCCCCAAGGAGCCCGGCCCCACCAGGGTGTCTCTCCCTGCGCGCGGCCCGCGTTCCGCCTACTCTTCCCCGCATGGCTCCGGCGCAGGAACAGTTCTCCGATCATTCCGACCACACTTCCCCGAGGGACGGTGCGGAGAGCAAACCCACTCCGCCCGGGTTCCGGTCGGCGGTCGACGGGCTGCGCTCGGCGCGGCTCCGCCCCGAGCTGGAGATCGAGACGACCAAGCCGCCCCAGAGACTGGCTCCGCACGCCTACGCCCTGGAGGCGGCGGTGGTGGACGGCGACGAGGATCTCGCGGACGGCCGCCTGGTGCTGCTGCACAACCCGGCCGGTCACGAGGCGTGGCAGGGAACGTTTCGCCTGGTGACGCTCGTACGGGCTGAACTGGAGCCGGAGATGGCCGCCGATCCGCTGCTGCCCGAGGTGTGCTGGTCCTGGCTGACGGGCGCCCTGGAGGCACGCGGCCTCTCCTACGGGTCGGCGGGCGGTACGGTCACCCGGGCCGGGTCGCACTACTTCGGCGAGCTGGGCAGCCGCCGCCCCGCGACCCAGATCGAGATCCGGGCCTCCTGGACGCCCGCCGAGGGCCCGGGCGGCGTCCCGGACACGGCGGGACACCTGACCGCCTGGGGCGACCTGCTCTGCCAGATCGCGGGCCTCCCGCCGTCCGGTCCGGCCGACGCGACGGTGGTCACCCTGCCGCAGCGCCGGGGGCCGCAGGCCTCGTAGCCATCGCAGGCCTCGCAAGTCCGGCAGATCCCGTAGGCCCCCTGCGCCTCGCAGATCCTGTAGGCCCCTCAGATCACGTAGGTCCCGGAGGTCTCGCAGATCCCGTAGGTCTCGTGCGCGGGACCACCCGGCTGTTCCGGGCCCGCGAACCTCGGGTCCCACAGCCTGCGAGCCCCGGGTCCCGTGGCCCGCAAACCCTCGTTCCGGCACCCGTGAGCTGCGGAAAGACACTGTCCCGGCGCTCTCCCGACCGGCCCGGCCGACCGCCGGCCCCATTGTCGTACAATCGATCGCGCGTCCGATTTGTCCGAATTGTTACTCACCAAATCGTGATCTTCCTCTAAAGGAGGACGGGTCTGCTGCCGAAGAGGTCAATGACCCTTCAAGCACGGTTCGCCCCGGCTTCATCCCCGAGCCGGCCCGTCCCGCCACTCCCCCAGGAGGCCTGGTGTCCGTTCTCCTAGAGCAGCCCGCAAGCCTGGTCGCCTACCGCCCGAACAAGCCGACGGCCATGGTCGTCGTGGCCGACCCGCGCGTCCGTTCCACCGTGACCCGCCATCTGTGGGCCCTCGGAGTTCGTGACGTCATCGAGGCGTCGTCCATCGCGGAGGCCCGCCCCCGCGTCGGCAACCCGCGCGACATCTGCGTTGCCGACGTCCACCTGCCCGACGGTTCCGGGCTGACCCTGCTGTCCGAGACCCGAGCCGCAGGCTGGCCGAACGGTCTCGCCCTCTCCGCCGCCGACGACATCGGTGCCGTACGCAACGCCCTCGCGGGCGGCGTCAAGGGCTACGTCGTCACCGGCACCCGTACCAACATCGGCCACCCCAACCGACCCGGTGTCGCCCCCATCGGCGCCAACGCCGCCCGTATGCACCGCCGGCCCCCCGGCTCCCCGAGCCACCCGGGTGGTTACCGCGAACTGTCCGGCCGCGAGGTGGAGGTGCTCCGCCTGGTCGCCGAAGGCCAGTCCAACAAGGCCATCGGCGTCTCGATGGGCCTCTCCGCCCTCACGGTCAAGTCCCACCTCGCCCGCATCGCCCGCAAGCTCGGCACCGGAGACCGCGCCGGAATGGTCGCCGTCGCCCTGCGGACCGGCATCATCCACTGACCACCCTCCACCGGCACCCGCACGGGCGGGATGCCGAATCCGGCCGGTTTACGCACCCGACACCCGACGACGGAACGTTCCGTCGTCGGGTGTCGCGCATACCCGGATACCCTTGACGGGTGACCGACGCCCAAGAGACCGCAGCAGACACGACACTGCGAACCACCGGGGGCGCTCCCCCGGACGACGTCGCCCCGGCGCCGATCCCCTTGCTGGAACCGCGCGAGGGCATTCCACCGGTGGTGGCGGACGACGACGCCCTCGCCCGGGTGATCGCCGCTTTCGCCGCGGGCAGTGGCCCGGTGGCCGTCGACGCCGAGCGCGCCTCCGGTTACCGCTACGGCCAGCGCGCCTATCTCGTACAGCTTCGCCGTGACGGCGCCGGCAGCGCCCTGGTCGACCCCGTCGGCTGCCCCGACCTGTCCGGTCTCGGCGAGGCCCTGACCGGTACCGAGTGGATTCTGCACGCCGCCACGCAGGACCTTCCGTGCCTGCGCGAAATAGGCATGCTCCCGACGTCGCTCTTCGACACCGAGCTCGCCGGACGGCTGGCCGGGTTCCCCCGGGTCGGCCTGGGCGCGATGGTCGAGAACGTCCTCGGGTACGCGCTGGAGAAGGGCCACTCGGCCGTCGACTGGTCCACCCGGCCGCTCCCCGACCCGTGGCTGCGCTACGCGGCGCTCGACGTCGAGCTCCTGATCGACCTGCGCGACGCGCTGGAGAAGGAGCTGGACCGCCAGGGGAAGCTGGAGTGGGCCCGCGAGGAGTTCGACGCGATCGCGTCGGCCCCGCCCGCCCCGCCGCGCAAGGACCCGTGGCGCCGGACCTCGGGCATGCACAAGGTGCGCAGGCGCCGTCAGCTGGCTGTGGTGCGCGAGCTGTGGGAGACCCGCGACCGGGTCGCCCAGCGGCGCGACGTCTCCCCCGGCAAGGTGCTCGGCGACGGGGCGATCGTGGAAGCCGCGCTCGCGGTGCCCGCCAACGTCCAGGCGCTGTCCGCGCTGCCCGGTTTCGGGCACCGCGTCAACCGGCGCCAGCTGGAGCAGTGGCAGGCCGCCGTGGACCGCGCCAAGGCGCTCCCCGAGGCCGAGCTGCCGCAGCCGGGCCAGCAGCTCACCGGCCCGCCGCCGCCGCGCGCCTGGGCCGACAAGGACCCCGCGGCGGCGGACCGGCTCTCGGCCGCCCGTGCCGCCGTCTCCGAACTCGCCGAGCGGCTGCACCTGCCGCCGGAGAACCTCATCACCCCGGACACCGTGCGCCGGGTCTGCTGGGAGCCGCCGAAGATCGTCACCCCTGGCGCGGTCGAGGACCTGCTCGCGGGTTACGGCGCGCGGCACTGGCAGATCGGCCTGGTGGCCCCGCTGCTGCTGGACGCGCTGAAGGCGGGCGCGGCTTCCTGACTCCGCCCGGTACCGCGAGAAGCGGCCGCGCGACGCGACGAACCCCGACACCCCCGGTCACCGTATCCACGGTCGCCCGGGGGTGTCGTCGTGCCGGGGCGCCCGGGCGCCCCCGGCACGACGACACCCCCGAGTACCGCGAGGATCGAAATCACGCCAGGTTGAGGAGTCGGGCCGACCGTCCGGCGGCGGCCGGACACGTACCTCGGGGCGCCCCCGGGCCGTGGGCGCGGGGGTGACCGGGTGTGCGACCCGGCGGTGGCCGGGTGTGTGACCTTCGACGCTCCGGCCACAGGGGGTGGGCAGCCTGGTTACCCACGAGTAGCATGAGGGTGGGCGGCACGCTTCCGGGCGTGCCCCCGCAGCAGTGCCATCCCGCACCCTGGAGGAGAGCCATCGTGCCTCGTACCATCCGGGACGTCGTCTTCGTCGACGGCGTCCGCACCCCGTTCGGCAAGGCGGGCCCGAAGGGCATCTACCACGAGACCCGCGCCGACGATCTCGTCGTGAAGGCCATCCGGGAGCTGCTGCGCCGCAACCCGGACCTGGACCCCGCGCGGATCGACGAGGTCGCCATCGCCGCGACCACCCAGATCGGCGACCAGGGCCTGACCCTCGGCCGGACCGCCGGAATCCTGGCCGGTCTGCCGCAGTCCGTCCCCGGCTACTCGATCGACCGCATGTGCGCGGGCGCGCTGACCGCCGTCACCACGACGGCCGGCTCCATCGCCTTCGGCGCGTACGACGTCGTCGTGGCCGGCGGTGTCGAGCACATGGGCCGTCACCCGATGGGTGAGGGCGTGGACCCGAACCCGCGCTTCGTGTCGGAGAAGCTGGTCGACGAGTCCGCCCTCTTCATGGGCATGACCGCCGAGAACCTGCACGACCGCTACCCGCAGATCACCAAGGAGCGCGCCGACGCCTACGCCGTGCGCTCGCAGGAGAAGGCCGCCAAGGCGTACGCCAACGGCAAGATCCAGCAGGACCTGGTTCCGATCTCGGTCCGCCGCACCAACGCCGAGGCCGGCGAGACCGGCTGGGGCCTGGTCACCGCCGACGAGCCGATGCGCCCGGGCACCACGATGGAGTCCCTCGCGGGCCTCAAGACCCCGTTCCGCCCGCACGGCCGTGTCACGGCCGGCAACGCGGCGGGTCTCAACGACGGCGCGACCGCCTCGCTGCTCGCCGCCGAGGACGTCGCCCGCGAGCTGGGCCTGCCGGTCCGGATGCGTCTCGTCTCGTACGCCTTCGCGGGCGTCGAGCCGGAGGTCATGGGCTACGGCCCGATCCCGGCGACCGAGAAGGCGCTGGCCAAGGCCGGTCTGACCATCGACGACATCGGCCTCTTCGAGGTCAACGAGGCGTTCGCCGTGCAGGTGCTCGCCCTGCTCGACCACTACGGCATCGCCGACGACGACCCGCGCGTCAACCAGTACGGCGGCGCCATCGCGTACGGCCACCCGCTCGCCTCCTCCGGCGTCCGTCTGATGACGCAGCTGGCCCGCCAGTTCGAGGAGCAGCCGGAGGTCCGTTACGGCATCACCACGATGTGCGTGGGCTTCGGCATGGGCGCCACGGTCATCTGGGAGAACCCGCACTTCGACGCCGACGGAGGCACCAAGTGAGCTCCACCACCGAGCTTCTGAAGGGAGCGGCCGAGCTCTTCCCGGGCGAGGTCGTCACCCAGGCGCACGTGCGTCACCTCGACCTCCCGGCGGGCGCGGGCAGGTTCGCCCTCATCACGCTGGACAACGGCCTGGACCACACCAAGCCGACCACCTTCGGCCCGCAGTCGCTGGCCAACCTGGACGAGGCGATCGACCAGGTCGAGAAGGAGGCGTCCGAAGGCTCGATCGTCGGCGTCGGCATCACCGGCAAGCCGTTCATCTTCGCCGTGGGCGCCGACCTCAAGGGCCTCGAAGTCCTGAAGAACCACGAGGACGCGGTACGGATCGGCAAGGGCGGCCACGACGTCTTCCGTCGCCTCTCCGGCCTCGCGGTCCCGACGTTCGCGTACTACAACGGCGCGGCGATGGGCGGCGGTGTCGAGGTCGGCCTGCACTGCTCGTACCGCACGGTCTCCAAGGCGCTCCCCGCCTTCTCGCTGCCCGAGGTCTTCCTCGGCCTGGTGCCCGGCTGGGGCGGCTGCGCGCTGCTGCCGAACCTGATCGGCGCCGACCGCGCGGTCTCGGTCATCATCGAGAACTCGCTGAACCAGAACCGCCAGCTCAAGGGTGCGCAGGTCTTCGAGCTCGGCATCGCCGACGCGCTCTTCGAGGGTGCGGACTTCCTGGAGCGCTCGCTCGTGTGGACGGCCTCCGTCCTCAGCGGCGAGACGGTGGTCGAGCGTGCCGAGATCGACCGCGGCGACGCCTGGGACCAGGCCGTCGCGCGTGGCCGGGCCATCGCGGACTCCAAGGTGCACGGCGCGGCCCCGGCCGCCTACCGCGCGCTGGAGATCATCGCCGCGGCCAAGGACGGCGACCTGGGTGCCGGCTTCGACGCCGAGGACCAGGCGCTCGCCGACCTCATCATGAGCGGTGAGCTGCGTTCCGGCCTGTACGCCTTCAACCTCGTGCAGAAGCGCGCCAAGCGTCCGGCCGGCGCTCCGGACAAGAGCCTGGCCCGTCCGGTCACCAAGGTCGGTGTCGTCGGCGCCGGTCTGATGGCCAGCCAGCTCGCGCTGCTCTTCCTGCGCCGCCTGGAGGTACCGGTCGTCCTCACGGACATCGACCAGGCGCGCGTCGACAAGGGTGTGGGCTACGTCCACGCCGAGATCGACAAGCTGCTCGCCAAGAAGCGTGTCAACCAGGACAAGGCCAACCGTCTCAAGGCCCTGGTGACCGGTGTGCTGGACAAGGCGGAGGGCTTCTCCGACGCCGACTTCATCATCGAGGCCGTCTTCGAGGAGATCGGCGTCAAGCAGCAGGTGTTCGCGGAGGTCGAGGCCGTCGCCCCGGCGCACGCGATCCTCGCCACCAACACCTCCTCGCTCTCGGTCACCGAGATGGCGTCGAAGCTGAAGAACCCGGAGCGGGTCGTCGGCTTCCACTTCTTCAACCCGGTCGCGATCCTCCCGCTGCTGGAGATCGTGCGCGGCGAGCTCACGGACGACGCCGCGCTGGCGACGGCGTTCGGCGTGGCCCGGAAGCTGAAGAAGACCGCGGTGCTGGTGAAGGACGCCCCGGCGTTCGTCGTCAACCGCATCCTCACCCGCTTCATGGGCGAGATCCAGAACGTCATCGACGAGGGCACCCCGGTCGCCGTCGCCGAGCGCGCCGTCGAGCCGCTCGGTCTGCCGATGTCCCCGCTGGTCCTCCTGGAGCTGGTGGGCCCGGCGATCGGTCTGCACGTCTCCGAGACCCTGCACCGCGCCTTCCCGGAGCGCTTCACGGTCTCCGCGAACCTCGCGGCGGTCGTCAAGGCCGGCAAGCGCGGCTTCTACGTCTACGACTCCGGCAAGCCGGAACTGGACCCCGAGGTCGCCGCACTCCTGGAGCAGGGCGACAGCGTCCTGACGGAGGAGCAGACCCGTGACCGCGTCCTGGACGCGGTGGCCGAGGAGATCGGCCTGATGCTCGACGAGGGCGTGGTCGCCGAGGCGCAGGACATCGACCTCTGCCTGATCACGGGTGCGGGCTGGCCGTTCCACCTGGGCGGCATCACGCCGTACCTGGACCGGGCGGGCGTCTCCGAGCGCGTGAACGGCAAGCCGTTCCTGGCGCCGGGCGTCGCGAGCGTACCGGCGTAACACCCGGTCGTGACAGGGACGGGCCGTACGGAGTGGTGCTCCGTACGGCCCGTCCCCGTACGGCCCGTCCCCGTGCGGGCCGAGCCGGGTGGGCCGGGGTGGCAGGATGGTCCTTTTCCCCTCGCAGCGGACGGCGGTCGCACGGAGCATGACGGACGGACCTCATCGCCCAGGGCGCCGGGCCCTGCTGGTGGCGGGCGGCGGAACCCTGCTGGCCGCGGCCGGCGGCGCGCTGCTCGGCCGTGGCTCCGGGCCGGGTGCGGACGACCGCCCGCCGGCGGGCGCGGTCGGCGAGTTCGACGTGTCCGCCGCGGCCGGGGACCTGCCGCTCACCCCTCTGCGGCACGTGTCCGGCCCGCAGTCCCTCTCCTATCCGGACGGCGGCGGAACGCTGTACGCCCTCCAGGTCGTGCCCGCCTCGGTACGGCTCGGGGACGAGGACCGCGCTCCGGGCGGCCGGGAACGGCGGCTCGCCGGTGACCTGTGCGTCTCCCGCCTCTCCGCCTCCGGCGCGCTGACGGGAAGCATGCATCTGCGGGGTTTCGGGCACGGCATGTCGTTCGGCACCGAGCCCGCGGGCGGGGAGGTCTTCCTCTGGGTGGAGTCGGACGCCGATCCGGACACGGGCTACGGCCGTGCCGTGGCGCGCGTCCGGTTCCGGGACGGCGCCGTGGTGGACAGTTCCTCCGCCGAGGTGCGTCACCTCCGCCCGTATCCCGGTGACCGCAAGGTCCATCCCACCCTCGATCTCGCGCACCGCCGTGTCCTGGTGAGCCGCTGGACGGGCCGGACGCACAGGTACTCGGTCCACGACATGGACGACTTCGCCGCTGGGCGTACGGAGCCCCTGTGGAGCCTGGAGGACACCGCGCTGCGCGAGGGGGAGACCTTCCAGGGGTGCGCGCTGCGGGGGCGTCTCGTCTATCAGCTGACCGGAAAGCACTACACGGACGAGAAGGGCGGCAATCCGCCGTCCGGCGGCGGCGACACCCATGTGTCCGCGCTCGACGTGCGGACGGGCCGGACCGTGGGGCGCCGGAAGGTGACGGTCGCTCCCGGCCTGGATTTCCGCGAGCCGGAGGGAATCGCCGTGCGCCCCGGGGCCCGGCCGGAGCTCTGTGTCGCCTTCTCGGTCAAGACGGCGGAACGCCGCGACATCGCGGTCTTCGCGTGTCCCGCGTGGCGGGCGGACACGTCCCGCGGTGGCCGAGCGTGACGAAGTAGGCACCGAAGGCCACGGAGCGCACAGCGGTTGATAACTGTTCGGCATCTAACTACTACGATCTGATCCTTTTTCCCTGTTGAACGTTCACTAAAAGGTTCATGAGTGTTTAAAGTTCGGTTGGATGTTTCGCAGTCTCCTCACATGTCGTTCGCGTGTCCGCTCTTCCGCGGCCCGATTCCCGTGTGACGTGCGACCTCCTGTCCGCATCGGCGCCGTAGCCGCGTGTCTCGCGCCCCGCGCCGCGCGCCACGCACAGATCATGAAGGAGGGCCCTGCCGCAGATGGGCAAGGCACAACGTCAGGCCGCGCTGGGCTTTCTCATCACTGCGGTCCTGGTTCTCAGCTTCCTGGCCATGCTGGTGGCGGTCGTCATGGCCTCCCTGCCGGTTTTCGCCGGAGCGGCGGCGGCCAGTTACGCGGCGGACCTCGCGCTTCACTCCTCCGACTCCTCGACGCTCGACCGGCTCCGGGACTCGCGCTTCGGCCTCACCATCCGTTTCCTGATCCGGCAGTTCCTGCTGCTGGGCCTGTGCGGCTCGATCGGCGATCTCGACTCGTTCGTCATCCAGATGACCTCGGTCGGGCTGCTCCTCCTCTTCTTCCTGCAGCTGGTCTACGGCGCGCTGCTCAAGCGGGTGAAGTCCGAACGCGCCGCGCTCCCCTTCACCACCCGGGGACTGGACATGGACGCGCTGGGCGTCCGGCGGCTGCCGCACCCGTTCCTGATGGACAAGTACGTCCGCAAGACCCTCCACCTGGACATACCGCTCGTCGGCGGTGCGATCGCCACGGTGGGCACCGGCCGCTGGGAGTTCGTGACCTTCGGGGCCATCGCCACGGTGTGGTTCGCCTCGCTCGCCGTACTGATCCTGATGCCCGGCGCGCGCAACGCGCTCATCCTGCCGACCCCGGACGACGCCATCGGCGAACTGAACTGGCAGCTCGCGCAGTACCGGCCCCAGGTCGCCCTGTACTTCACCTTCGCCGCCGTCTCCCGGGACTTCATGTACCAGGTGAACATGTGGCTGGAGGCGTTGGAGTCACTGGAGCTGCGGCCCATCATCGTGCTCCGGGAACGGGCCACCCTGCGCTTCCTGGACGCCACGTCCGTACCGGTCGTCTGCGTGCCGAAGGCCGAGTACCTGGCACGGGTCGAGATGCCCGAACTCCGGGTCACGCTCTACCCCGGCAACGCCGGAAAGAACGTCCACATGCTCCAGCGCCACGAGGTGAAGCACGTCTTCATCGGACACGGCGACAGTGACAAGCTCGCCAGCAGCAACCGGGTCAGCAAGGTCTTCGACGAGATCTGGGTGGCCGGGCGGGCCGGGCGCGACCGCTACGAGCGCATCAAGCACGCCGTCACGGCCCACCAGATAGTCGAGGTCGGCCGCCCCCAGCTGATGCCCCTGGAGCGCTGGTCCGGATCGGTCAGCCAGGACGTGCCCACCGTGATCTACGCCCCCACGTGGGAGGGCTGGACCGACGACGCCTGCTACACCTCCGTCATACCCTCGGGCGAACGCCTCATCCGCATGCTCCTCGCCGACGAGCGCAAACTGCGGATCATCTACAAGCCCCACCCGCTGACGGGCACCCGCTCACCCGCCGCCGCGGCCGCCCACCGGCGCATCATCGCGCTCCTGCACGAGGACAACGCCAGGCGCTTCGGCCGCAAGGTCCTCGACTCGAAGGCGGCCGCCCGGCAACTGGCGCGGATCGACAAGAAACTGGCGGCCCTCCAGGAACGCGGTGTCCGGTCGAGGTACCCGGACCTCACCGAGGAGGACCGGACCATCCGGATCCGCAAGCTCCGCGAGCAGGCCGGCGCACTGCACTGGGACTCGCTGCCCGTCGACGCCCACCAGGTGGTCACCGACCGGGTGCCGACGCTGTACGACTGCTTCAACCACTCGGACATGCTGATCGGTGACATGTCGAGTGTGGTCTCCGACTTCGTGGCCACCCGCAAGCCGTACGCGATCTTCAACCTGGACGGGCTGCCGGACGACGAGTTCCGCAACGAACAGCGCACGGCCTACGCCTCGTACCTGATCGACGCGGAGTGCAACGGACTGGAGACGGCGCTCACCGCGATGTTCTCCCGGGACCAGGACGTCATGGCGCCCTACCGCGAGCAGCTCAAGGACTACCTGCTCGGTCCGGACAACCCGCCGTCCTCGTACCGCTTCGCCCGCGCGGCCACCGACCTCTATCTGCGGGGCCTGCGCGACTTCCCCATCGAGTACCCGCCTCCGCCGGAGGCGATCACGCCTCCCGACGCGCCCGAGACGGACCGGCAGCCGCACCAGCCCGCCTGACGCGACCGGCGCCCGCCGTGATCCGCGGCACGCGCCGACCCACCTCCTACAGGGAGCAACGAGACCTTGAGCAGCAGCGCCACCCGTCGTCGTACCGTCGCCGTCGTCCTCGCCGGCGGCACCGGGCAGCGCGTAGGACTCGCCGTCCCCAAGCAGTTGCTCAAGATCGCGGGCAGGTCGATCCTCGAACACACCCTGCATGTCTTCGAGGACGTGGACGAGGTCGACGAGGTCGTCGTGCTGATGCCCCGGGACCACCTCGCCGAGGCCCGGAGGATCATCGCCCGTGCGGAGCTGACCAAGGTCTCCCGGGTCCTCGCCGGGGGCACGACCCGCAACGGGACGACCGCCGTGGCGATCGAGGCGGTGGCCGCCGGACTCGGCGACGGCGAGGACTGCGACCTGCTGTTCCACGACGCGGTGCGTCCGCTGCTCTCGGGGCGCGTGGTGAGGGAGTGCGTGGCCGCGCTGGAGCGCCACACCGCGGTCGACGTGGCGATCCCGTCCTCCGACACCGTGATCGTCACCCGCACGCACGGCGAGGACGGCGAGTTCATCACCGAGGTGCCGGAGCGCGACCGGCTGCGCCGCGGCCAGACCCCGCAGGGCTTCCGGCTCTCCACCATCCGCGATGCCTACCGGCTCGCCGCGGCCGACCCGCTCTTCCGGGCCACGGACGACTGCTCGGTCGTCGTCCGGTACCTGCCCGACGTGCCCGTGCACGTGATCATGGGCGACGAGCACAACATGAAGGTCACCCAGCCCGTCGACGTGTTCGTCGCCGACAAGCTCTTCCAGCTGGCTTCCACCACGGCCCCGGAGGGCGGTACGGACGCCTCCCGCCGGAAGGCCCTGACCGGGCGGACCCTCGTCGTCTTCGGCGGCGCGGAGGGGCTCGGTGCCGACGTGGCACGTCTGGCCGAGGGGTACGGAGCCCATGTGCACGCCTGTGGCCACCCCTTCGGCGCGGAGGACGCCGAGAGGGAACTCGCCACCGCGCACGCCGAGTCCGGCCGGATCGACTTCGTGGTGAACGCCGCGAGCCGCCTCCCGGTCGGCCGCCTCGCGGAGACGGGCCCCGCGGCCATCCAGGAGGCGCTGCGTACGCACTACCTCGCGCCGGTGGTCACCGCCCGCGCCGCGTACCCCTACCTGGCCCGCACGAAGGGGCAGTTGCTCCTCTTCACCGGAAGCAGCTACACCCACGGGCGGGCCGGATACAGCGTGCACTCCTCCGCCAACGCCGCCATGGTCAACCTCACCCAGGCGCTGTCCGAGGAGTGGTCCGAGGACGGAGTGCGGGTCAACTGCATGAATCCCGAGAGAGGTTCGGGCGGCCTCCCGGCCGGCACCGGACGGCCCGACGACTCCGCGCCGTCCTCCCGGGAGGCGGCGCGCAGCGCGCTGGACGTGCTGCTGTCCTGCATGTCCGGGCGGGTGATCGACGTACGGACGGGCTCCCCGGCCCCGCGGGGTTCGGCGTTCGACGCGGCGCTGTCGCGGATCCTCGACGCGTCCGCGAACGACCGGACCGCGCGCTGAGCGCGGCGCACCGAGCCAGAACCAGCCCACAGCAGTCCCGGTGGGGCACCGGGGCGCAAATCGGGAGCCGCGGCCGGACGGGCCGCGCCCCAGGAGGACTTCGTGAAGATCGCGTTCCTGATGTTCAGCGCCTACGGGCAGGCCGGCACGTCCGTCGCCACCCAGACGCTCGCCAACTCCCTCGCCGCCCGGCAGCACGACGTCGAGCTGGTGAGCCTGTTCCAGTACCACGACGTGCCTCCCCTGCGCTACGCGCCGGGGGTGTCCCTGCGTAGCCTGATGGACACCCGCAACGGCTCGGCCGACCTCGACGAACCGCTGCACCTGATCCCGTCCCCCCACTGCGCGGGGTACAAGCCGGACGACCGCAACCGCTACAGCCGCCTGGTGGACGAGCGTGTCGCCGCCTATCTCGCCGGCTGCGACGCGGACGTCGTCATCGCGACCGCCCCGAACACCGTGACGCTGCTCGCGGTCTACGGGACGGGGGCGTACATCACGCTGGGCCAGGCGCACACGCACTACCACCACCAGTCCGCCGGCTCGCGGAAGGTGCTGGACGCGGCCATCCCGAAGCTGGACGCGTTCGTCACGGTGACCTCCCGGGACGCCCAGACGCACCAGGACGCGTACGGAGCGGTGGGCACCGTCTTCCATGCCATCCCCAACGCCACCACCGGTACCGCCCTCCGGTCCGACGTGCGCAGTTCGCGCATCGTGACCTCCTCCGGCCGGATGGTGGACTGGAAGCGCTTCGACCTGCTGATCACCGCCTTTGCCCAGCTCGGCCGGATCCACCCCGACTGGACCCTGCGCATCTTCGGCAGCGGCGCGGAGAAGCCGGCGCTGCGCAAGCAGATCGACGACCTCGGCGCGAACGACCGCATCCTCCTCATGGGGCACACCAAGCATCTGCGGGAGGAACTCGCCAAGGCGGCGCTGCACACCTCGGCCTCGACCGACGAGACCTTCGGGCTCACCATCGTCGAGGCGATGACCTGCGGGGTGCCGGTGCTCAGCACGGCGGGTCCGCACGGTCCCTCCGAGATCATCACGGACGGTGTGGACGGAAAGCTGTCCCCGGTCGGTGACGCGGACGCGTTCGCCAAGAACCTGGACCTGCTGATGAGCGACGCCGAACTGCGCGCGCGGCTCGGCGTGAACGCGCTGGAGGCGTCCGCCCGCTACAGCCCCGAGGAACAGGCGAAGACCTACGAGAACCTCCTGGCCGGTCTGCTGACGGCCCGGGACTTCCGGCCGGAGGCGCTCTGCCGGTCCACTCCGGCGGGCGACCTGGAGTTCGCCGTCGACCCGGCGAGCGCCCCCGGCGGCCACTTCACCGTGCTCTGCGTCAACGAGGCCGACGGCCGTCAGGCGCTGCTGGCGGCGCAGGCGGAGCGCGGGGTGGACGGGCGTCTCTACGCCGTCGTCCCGGCCCGGCTCCGGCTGGCGCCCGGCACCTGGAACGTGCTGCTGCGCCGGGAGGACGACGGCGTGATGCGCCGGGTGAAGGTCCGTGAGCTCCAGCAGTCCACGAACTCGCTGATCTCGTCGCCGGCCCACACGGGCCCGGTGCGGTTCCGTACGGTGACGCGCTCGGATGACAGCTGCCTCCAGATCGTCTCGCGCGAGTTCGCCGCCCACGCGGAGGTGCTGTCCGTCGAGACGGCGGGGCCCCACCTCACGGTGCGGCTCTACGCGCTGGGCGTGGCCGCGCTTCCGGGTGGACCGCAGGTGGATCTCGCGGGCGGAGGGGCCCAGGTGATCGCGCAGAGCCGCAAGAACGCGGATGCGCAGGTCCTGATCCCCTGCGCGTTCTCGGACGGGTCGGCGAGCTTCACCGTCGACCTCCAGCAGTACGGCGACCGGATGATCGACCTCGACACCATCTGGGACCTGTCGCTGAGCATTCCGGGGAACCTGACGGTCTCGGGCGAGTCCTACCGGCTGCGGCTGGGGCGGTTCGGTGACGAGATCCTCAAGCGCAAGCCGGTCAACGTCTACCCGAAGCGGACCGTCACCACGTCCGGGGGCCGCGCGGTCGCCTTCCATCCGTACTACACCGACAGCAATTACCTGTCGATCGGCCTGAAGCTCGTGTCCTGACGTGCCGTTCTTTCCGTGTGTCCCGGACGAGGGGCGGGGTGGACCGGTCTCCCGGAGTCTCCCCGCCCCCGCAGGGGTCTCAGCCGGTGTGCCGTACGGGAGTGGCGGGCTCCATCGCCAGGCCCGGTTCGGGGCGTTGCCGCGCGATCCGGAGGGCGCCGTCGCGGTCGATCAGGGCGAGCACGACGCGTCCGTCCGCGTCGTGGGCGAGGGCGGGGGCTCCGGCGGAGTGCTCGCCCGTCGGCGACCACCAGACGCCGGCTCCCTCGTTCTCCGTCCCGCACGCGGTGAGCATGATGCCTCCGTCGGCGCCCCGGTGGGCGAGCACCGTGCAGTCGTAGCCGTCGAGGGGGGCCCGCAGGACGGCGGGCCGGCCGGTGACGGGCGAGCTGTCGAGCGGAATGACCCAGCTGCCGGGGCGGTGGGCGAAGATGCCTCCGGTGCCCACGTCGGCCCAGTAGTAGGTGAGGACGTCGGGCGTGGTCTCCAGGGCAACGGCGGTGCCGGGCACGTGGCCGAACGGGATCTCGTGGTCCTCGGTGAGCTCACCGCCCGGCTGCTTCTGGCTCCAGCGCTTGGCCGGGCAGCCTCCCGCGGGAGCGCCGGCGGTTCCGGGCACCAGGGGGGCGAGGATCTCGATCCGGCCGGCCTCGGTCGTCGCGAGCACGGCGCCGTCCCCGAGGCCTTTGCCCAGCGCCGTCCATCCGGTCCACTTGCCGCCGTCCTGTTCGCGGCGCAGCAGGAGTCTGCCGTCGGCGTCACGGACGAGGACGTGGAGCAGTCCGTCGGCTCCGGTGCCGACGGTGGGCACGCCGACGCGTACCCCCTGTTCGCGGTCGCGGTGGGGGTTGCCCAGGGAGTGCCACGCCGTGACCGGTCGACCGGACTGGAACTGTGTGGCGTGGACCAGGTCGACGGTGTCGCCCTCCGCGCGGCGGGTCGTGCGGCGTGCGACGAAGCGCACGAAGCCGTCACGCCCCTGATGCACCGTCAGGTCCGTCAGGCCCGTAGCGGGGAAGACTTCCGGCCCCGTCCAGTCCGGTCCCGCTGGGCGGGTCTCGGTCCAGCGGAGCAGTTCTCCGTCACCGAGCGCGTAGGCGGCGAGCCTGCCGTCCTTGCCCCGTACGAGCCACTGGCCGTCCGCCGTTTCGCGTGCCGCGCGGGTGACCTCGGTGCGTTCGGGACGGACTTGGCGGGCGGAGACCTTTCGCTGGGCATCGCGCCCGGATCTGACCGGCATGGCGTGGAGTCATCCTTCCCCGTGCTTGCCCGGCCGCGTCCGCAGGGGCTCTCGCGGCTCTCCTTCAGGGAGAGGACCGAACCCGATCATCATAGTTTCTGCACCGTTCGGGCGGACGTCACCCTCCATCCACGTGCGGGACCCGCCCGAAAGACCCCTCCGGAAGGGCCGCGTAACGATCTGCAACCACATTCGAAGATCATGCGAAGACTTCCCTCACATTCGAAAATATGTCTATAGTGCACGCTCTCTCTTCAGTGCGCGCCTCCTCTCCACGGTGCACCCACGCGGACCGGCCGAACCCGAGTCCCCGCTCCCACCCCGGTCCTCGGCGGCCACGAGATCAAGGAACTCGAGCAGGATGAGCCACGACTCCGTTCCCCAGGACCAGGGACCCGCTCCGCGGTCCGGGTCCCGCAAGAAGAAGGCCCCGCGCAAGCGCCGGGGTCTCAAGATCACGCTCGGCATCGTCCTCGTCCTGCTGATCGCGGGCGCGGGCACCGTCTACTGGATGTACCGCGACCTCGACAACAACATCACGGCCGTCGACATCGACTCCAAGATCGACGAGAAGGAGCGGCCGGAGAAACTGCCGACCTCCGGGCAGAACATCCTCGTTCTCGGCTCGGACTCCCGGGCCGGGGCGGAGAACAAGGAGCTCGGCGGCGGTGGCGCCGTCAGCGGGGCGCGCTCCGACACGGCGATGGTGGTGCACATACCCGAGGGCCGCGCCAAGGCGTTCGCGATATCGATCCCCCGCGACACCCTGGTGACCCGGCCCGAGTGCGAGAAGAGCGACGGCTCCACGATGGCGTCCGCCGAGCGCGTCATGTTCAACTCGGTCTACTCGCAGGTCGGTCCGGCCTGCGTGGTCAAGACCGTGGAGAAGATGTCCGGCGTGCGGATCGACCACTACCTGGAGATCAACTTCGCCGGCTTCAAGGGTCTCGTCGATGCCATAGGCGGGGTCACCGTCGAGGTCGACGAGCCCATCAAGGACAGCTCGTCCGGCCTGAACCTCTCCGCCGGTACGCACAAGCTCGACGGCAAGGAATCCCTCGCCTTCGTCCGGACCCGGCACGGCATCGGGGACGGCAGCGACCTCGGCCGAATCGGCCTCCAGCAGCAGTTCATGTTCGCGCTGCTGAAGGAGGTCAAGAAGCAGGACCTGCTGGGCAGCCCCACCAAGTCGTACAAGATCGCGAGCGCCGCGACCGAGTCGCTGACCACCGACTCCAGCCTCGCGTCGCTGACCTCGCTGGCGGAGTTCGCCCGTTCGATGAACGGCGTCGACCCGGCGAACATGGAGACGATCATGCTGCCGGTCGAGTACGACAAGGCGGACCCGAACCGGGTGGTGGCCGCGCATCCGCAGTCCGACGACCTGTGGAAGGCGATCCGCACGGATGCCACCATCCCGGAGTCGGCCAAGAAGTCCCCGGCCACCGGCGGCTGACGGATCGTCACTCCCGCCTGTCACGCGAAGGCGGGGCGCCCGGTCCGAGGACCGTGCGCCCCGCCTTCGTACGTCTCACGTCCGGTCGGTGGCCAGTCGGCTGTGCTTGCGCCCGTACGCAAAGTAGATGACGACGCCCAGCGCCATCCAGATCGCGAACCGGAGCCAGGTCTCCACCGGCAGGTTGAGCATCAGCCAGACCGAGGCGGCCACCGAGAGGACCGGCAGCACGGGCACCCACGGAGTGCGGAAGGCGCGGGGCAGGTCGGGGCGGGTACGGCGGAGCACGATCACGCCGAGGGCGACCACCACGAACGCGAAGAGCGTCCCGATGTTCACCAGGGTCGCCAGCTCGTCGATGCTGGTGAAGCCGGCGACGATCGCGATGATCACGCCGAGCAGGATCGTCGGACGGTACGGGGTTTTGTACTTCGGGTGGGTCACGGAGAAGAACCGCGGCAGCAGACCGTCGCGGCTCATCGCGAAGAAGACCCGGGACTGACCGAGCAGCAGGATCATGCAGACGACGGTGAGCCCGACCGCGGCGCCGAAGCTGATGACACCCGCGTAGAAGGGGTGGCCGACCGCCTTGAAGGCGTCCGCCAGCGGGGCGCTGACGGAGAGTTCGGTGTAGTGCTGCATGCCGGTGACGACGACGGAGACGGCGACGTAGAGCACCGTGCAGATGAGGAGCGACCCGAGGATGCCCCGGGGCATGTCCCGCTGCGGGTGCCGGGTCTCCTCGGCGGCGGTGGCGACGACGTCGAAGCCGATGAAGGCGAAGAAGACGATGGAGGCGGCGGTGAAGATGCCCATCACGCCGAAGTTGGTGGGCGCGTAGCCGAACAGCGCTTGTACCAAAGGGGAGTCGAGACCACCGCCGGACGGCTGGGGCTGGGCTTCCGGGATGAAGGGAGAGTAGTTGGCGCCGTCGATGAAGAAGAGCCCGGCGACGATGACGATCAGGACGACGGCCACCTTGATCGCGACGACCACGGTGGTGACCCGCGCCGAGAGCTTCATGCCGAGGACGAGGACGGCGGTGAGGACCAGGACGAGGAGGAACGCCAGCAGGTCGAATCCGACCCCGGACGCCACGTCCGTTCCCGCGAGGGCGTCGGGCAGCGCCCAGCCCGCGTTGTCCATCAGCGAGCGGACGTACCCGGACCAGCCGACCGCGACCACCGCGGTGCCGAGCGCGAACTCCAGCACCAGGTCCCAGCCGATGATCCACGCCACCAGCTCGCCGAGCGAGGCGTAAGAGAAGGTGTACGCGGAACCCGCGACGGGGACGGTGGAGGCGAACTCGGCGTAGCAGAGGGCGGCCAGTGCGCAGACCACGCCGGCCACCGCGAAGGCGATGGCGGTCGCGGGGCCCGCGGTCTCCTTGGCCACCTTGCCGGTGAGGACGAAGATGCCGGTGCCGATGACGACACCGACGCCGAAGACCGTGAGATCGAGGGCGGAGAGCGACTTCTTGAGGGCGTGCTCGGGCTCCTCGGTGTCCCGCAGGGACTGCTCGATCGTCTTGGTCCGGAACAGACCGTCCCGGCCGGGGGGTGTCCCCTGCTCCACGCTCACCTGCGTACCTCCACGCACTCGTCCTGGGCGCCATCATGGGGAGGCCCCCGGGCACCGGAACGCCGTGCGGGGCATGTCGCGCGAATGGGCCGGTGCCACCACCCGTACAGGGCGGCGGCACCGGCCCATTCGGCGGTACGCGGGGGTGCGCCGGACGCGTCCGGCGGGCGGGGTCAGTCGCGGGCGGGCTCCGCGTCCCGGGTCTCGTAGCGGCCGTCGAGCTTGGCGACCAGCCCGGTGACCTGGCGTGCGATGTCCGGGGCGGTGAGGCCGATCTCGGCCATGACCTCGTTGCGGGAGGCGTGGTCGAGGAAGACCGGCGGGATGCCGAAGTCGCGCAGCGGCAGGTCGACGCCGGCGTCGCGGAGCGCCTGGGCGACCGCGGAGCCGACGCCGCCGACGCGGCTGTTGTCCTCGACGGTGACGACGACCCGGTGCCGGTCCGCGAGCGGGGCCATCGCCTCGTCGACCGGCTTGACCCAGCGGGGGTCGACCACGGTGGTGGAGATGCCCTGGGCGTCGAGCAGGTCGGCGATCTCCAGGCACATGGGCGCGAGCGCGCCGACGGAGACCAGCAGCACGTCCGGCCGGTCGGTGTCGGGGACGCGCAGCAGGTCCATGCCGCCGACGGTGCCGACCGCCTTGACGGCCGGGCCGACCGCGCCCTTGGAGAAGCGGACCACGGTGGGCGCGTCGTCGACGTCGACGGCCTCGCGCAGCTGGGCGCGGACCTGGTCGGCGTCGCGCGGGGCGGCGATCCGCAGCCCCGGCACGCACTGGAGGATCGACATGTCCCACATGCCGTTGTGCGAGGCGCCGTCGGTGCCCGTGATGCCGGCCCGGTCCAGGACGAAGGTGACGCCGCACTTGTGCAGGGCGACATCCATCAGGACCTGGTCGAAGGCGCGGTTGAGGAAGGTGGCGTACACCGCGAAGACCGGGTGCAGCCCGCCGGTGGCGAGGCCGGCCGCGGAGACCGCGCCGTGCTGCTCGGCGATGCCGACGTCGTAGATGCGCTCGGGGAAGGCTTCCTCGAACTTGCCGAGGCCGACCGGCTGGAGCATGGCGGCGGTGATCGCGACGATGTCCTCGCGCTCCCGGCCGAGCTTGACCATCTCCTCGCCGAAGACGGAGGTCCAGTCGAGGCCGGAGGTGGAGATGGGCAGACCGGTGTCGGGGTGGATCTTGCCGACGGCGTGGAAGCGGTCGGCCTCGTCCTGGAGGGCGGGGGTGTAGCCGCGGCCCTTCTCGGTGATGCAGTGGACGATGACCGGTCCGCCGAAGCGCTTGGCGCGCAGCAGGGCGGACTCCAGGGCCTCGATGTCGTGGCCGTCGATGGGGCCGACGTACTTCAGGCCGAGGTCCTCGAACATGCCCTGCGGCGCGATGAAGTCCTTGAGGCCCTTCTTCGCACCGTGCAGCGTCTCGTAGAGCGGCCGGCCGACGACGGGGGTGCGCTCCAGGAGGTCCTTGCCGCGGGCGAGGAAGCGCTCGTAGCCGTCCGTGGTGCGCAGGGTGGCGAGGTGGTTGGCGAGGCCGCCGATGGTGGGCGCGTAGGAGCGCTCGTTGTCGTTGACGACGATGACGAGCGGGCGGTCCTTGGCGGCGGCGATGTTGTTCAGCGCCTCCCAGGCCATGCCGCCGGTGAGGGCGCCGTCCCCGATGACCGCGACGACGTGGTCGTCCTTGCGCAGGACCTCGTTGGCCTTGGCGAGGCCGTCGGCCCAGCCGAGGACGGTGGAGGCGTGCGAGTTCTCGATGACGTCGTGCGCGGACTCGGCGCGCGAGGGGTAGCCGGAGAGGCCGCCCTTGCTCTTGAGCCGGGAGAAGTCCTGGCGGCCCGTGAGGAGCTTGTGCACGTAGCTCTGGTGGCCGGTGTCGAAGAGGACCTTGTCGCGGGGCGACTCGAAGACCCGGTGGAGGGCGATGGTCAGCTCGACCACGCCCAGGTTGGGGCCCAGGTGCCCACCGGTCTTGGACACGGCGTCGACCAGGAACGTACGGATCTCCCCGGCGAGCTGTTCCAGCTGGTCGAGGCTGAGCCGGTCCAGGTCGCGCGGTCCCTCGATGCGGGTCAGCAGGTCCACCCGTGCCTCCTTGCGTGTGAGCTGGTCGAGCGTGTCGATTCCGACGAGTCTAATGTTCCGGCCCGGAGCCGGGGCATCGGGCGGTGCGTTCCTTCTCACGCCCGGCGTACGGCCGGGCGTGATGCCCGCCCCGCCGGAACCCGCGCGGGGTCCTCCTACCCCGCCGGTGCCGGTCGTCCCCCGTCTTCCCCCTCGAACACCGGGGGAACACGAGGGAAGCGGCCGGCGCGGCGCCCGGCACACGGACGCGCGGGTGCCCGGCGCCCCCTGAGGGACGCCGGGCACCCGCGCGGAGCCGTGGTTCAGGCGCGGCCCGCCGTCTTCTGGGTCTTCCGGGTGACGGAGTCGATGCAGACCGTAGCCAGGAGGACGGCACCCGTGATCATGTACTGGACCGGGGTGGCGATGCCTTCGAGGTTCAGACCGTACTGGATGGAGACGATCACCATCACGCCGAGGAGGGCGTTCCAGGTGCGGCCCCGGCCACCGAAGAGGCTGGTGCCACCGATGACGGCCGCCGCGATGACGTTCATCAGCAGGTCGCCGGTGCCGGCGCTCTGGTTGGCGGAGGCGATCTTCGAGGCCCAGAACAGGCCGCCGATGGCGCCGAACGTACCGGCGATGGCGAACACCGAGACGCGGATCGCGGTGACGTTGATACCGGCACGGCGGGACGCCTCGACGCTGCCGCCGAGGGCGAAGATCTTCCGGCCGTAGGCCGTACGGCGCAGGACGAAGTCCGTGAGGACCAGGGCGACGATGAAGAGGACGAACGCCAGGGGCAGACCGCGGTCCTGGTTGAACATGAACGCGGCGGCGAAGGCGAAGACCGCCAGGACGACCGTGCGCAGGATGATGTCGGCGAGCGGGCGGGACGGGACCCCGGCCTTCTCACGGCGGCGGCTGTCGAAGAAGGCCGACAGGAAGAAGGCCACCACACCGACGGTGGCGAGGCCGTAGGCCGCGGCGACGTCCGTGAAGTAGTAGGTCGTCATCTGGCCGACGACGCCCTTGCTGTCCAGGTTGATGGTGCCCGTGTCGCCGAGCAGGTTGAGCATGAAGCCGAGCCAGAACAGCAGGCCGGCCAGGGTGACGGCGAAGGCCGGAGCGCCGATCTTGGCGAAGAAGAAGCCGTGGATCGCGCCGATCACCGCACCGCTGATGATGGCTATGAGAATGGCGAGCCATTCGTTCATGCCGTGCGTGATGGTGAGCACCGCGACCAGGGCGCCCGAGACACCGCTGACGGAGCCGACCGAGAGGTCGATCTCACCGAGCAGCAGCACGAAGATGATGCCGACCGCCATCATGCCGGTGGCGACCATCGTGACGGAGATGTCGGTGATGTTCTTCGCGGAGAGGAACTCGGAGTTCATGCTCTGGAAGACGACGCAGATGATGACCAGGCCGAGGATCACCGGGAGCGAACCCAGGTCACCGGCGCCGATCTTGCGCTTGAACTCGCTGAAGTAGCCGCTCAGGCCCTGCTCGCGGACGAGCAGCCGGGGGTCGACCGCGGTGGCGGCGCCGTCGGCGGCCTCCTGGTTGACGACCGGCGAGTCCGCCGTGGCGGTGGAGGTCTTGTCCGTGGTCACTTCGAAACCTCCGCGGTGCGCGCCGCACGACGGGTCACGGCGTTGTCCGTGGCACCCGTGATGGCAGAGATGATCTCTTCGTGCGAGGTGGTCTTCACGTCGAAGACGCCGTTGTTGTGGCCGAGACGCAGCACGGCGACCTTGTCGGCCACCGCCTTGACGTCGGCCATGTTGTGGCTGATGAGGATGACCGCGAGACCGCGCTCGCGCAGTCGCTCGACCAGGTCGAGGACCTGGGCGGTCTGCTCGACACCGAGGGCGGCCGTCGGCTCGTCGAGGATGACCAGCTTCGGCTCACCGAGCATCGAACGCGCGATGGCCACCGTCTGGCGCTGACCGCCGGAGAGCGAGGCGATCGGGATGCGGACGCTGGGGATGCGGATGGAGAGCGTGGAGAGCAGCTCGCGGGAGCGGCGCTCCATCTCCACCTCGTCGAGGATGCCGAAGCGGCGCAGCTCCCGGCCGAGGTAGAGGTTGCCCACGACATCGAGGTTGTCGCACAGGGCGAGGTCCTGGTAGACCGTCGCGATGCCCAGACCCTGGGAGTCCTGGGGGCGGTTGATGTGGACCGGCTTGCCCTCCCACTCGATGACGCCGTCATCGATGGGGTGGACACCGGCAATGGTCTTGACCAGCGTTGATTTACCGGCACCGTTGTCGCCGACCAGGGCGACAACCTCTCCGGCGTGAACCTCGAGGTCGACTTCGGTGAGTACCTGTACGGCACCGAATCGCTTCGAGACTCCTCGCAACGCCAACACGGGCGTAGCGGACACGTGAACCATCTCCTTCGCCGCCTGACCGGCGGGGATGCCGCGCCTGGGGGGAGGCGCGGTGGTTGAGCAGAAGAGAAAGCGAGAAGCGTTTCCGTCCGGCGCCCCGCCCGTTAGCGGGGCTGAATGTGGGGCGGGGCACCGGACAGGCTTCGGGTGGGCGGGCCGCTGCGCGGCGGGCCCTGGGCCGGCTGCTCCGCCGGGCGGGGGCCGGTCCCTGCCGGAACCCCGCCGGCCGCGCGGAGGCGGGGGCGGGGTCCGGCGGGTGGGACTACTTCAGGCCGAGCGTGTCGCAGGCGGCCTTGTACTGGCCGGTGCAGATCTGGGCGACGGTGTAGACGCCGTCCTCGATGACCGTGTCCTTGATGTTGTCCTTGGTCAGCGAGACGACCGGGACGAGGTAGGTCGGGACACCCTTGGTGGTGGGGCTGTCCACGGTCGAGGTGGCGACCGACGCGGCGATCTTCTCGCCCTTGGCCAGCGAGACGGCCATGGTGGCGGCGGCCTCGCCCTCCGGGGCGTACGGCTTGTAGACGCTCATGAACTGCTCACCGGCGACGATGCGCTGGACACCCGCGAGCTCGGCGTCCTGGCCGGTGACCGGCGGGAGGGTCTTGAGACCCGAGGCCTTGAGGGCGGTGATGATACCGCCGGCCATGCCGTCGTTGGCGGAGTAGACGCCGACGATCTTGTCCTTGCCGAGAGCCGTGATCGCCGCCTCCATGTTGGCGTTGGCGTTCTCCGGCTTCCACTCCTTGGTGTCGTACTCCTTGCCGACGGTCACCTTGCCGTCCAGGACGGACTTGGCGCCCTTCTTGAAGAGTGCGGCGTTCGGGTCGGTGATGGCGCCGTTCATCATCACGATCTGACCCTTGGAGGCGTTGTCGCCCAGCGCCTCCAGGAGGGCCTTGCCCTGGACCCGGCCGACCTCTTCGTTGTCGAAGGAGGTGTAGGCGTCGATGGGACCTTCGGCGAGGCGGTCGAAGGCGACGACGGGGATGCCCGCGTCCTTGGCCTTCTGCACGCTGTTGGCGATCGACTTGGAGTCCACCGCGTCGATGATGAGGGCGTCGACCTTGTTGGTGATCATGGTCTCGACCTGCTGCGCCTGCAGCGTGGCGTCCTGCTTGGCGTTGCTGTAGACGACTTCGGCCTTGCCGCCGGTGAGCTCGCCGATCTTCTTCTCGATGATCGGCTTGTCGAACTGCTCGTAACGTGCGGTGGCGTTCTCCGGAAGGAGCAGACCGATCTTGAGGTCGTCGCCCTTCTTGGCGGACGACGACGAAGAGCTGTCGGCCTTGTCGCCGGACTCCTTGGCGCTCCCACAAGCGGCAAGCGAGACCGCCATGGCGGTGGCGGCAACGGCGACGGCGGCACGGCGCATACGCGTGTTCATAACTCGAACCTCCCTGACGAGGCCGCGACGTTGCGGCCGAGGTGGACGGAAGTCAACTCGGCCGCAAGGGCGACGTCAAGGAGTAAATACTTAACGAGATGACAACGGTGCCATTCGTTATCTAAGTGAAGGCAGGGCTGGCGGCGGAGAGCGTGTTCTCCAACAGGGTGGAATCGCCCATTTCGCTCAGCACCAGAGCGAGCGCGCCGAGCACTTCGGCGCGCCCGCCGAGCGCCCCCGGAAGGACCGAGAGCTGTCGCGCGGCGCTGGGGATGGAGTAGCGCGCGACGGAGTCGCGGATGGGCCCGAGGACCAACTCCCCTGCCTCCGCGAGCGATCCGCCGAGTACGACCCGGCTCGGATTGAGGAGGTTGCACAGGTTGGCCACGCCGCTGCCGATGTGCCGGCCGACGTCGGCGATCACCCGGCGGCACCCCGGGTCGCCCTCACGGGCCAGCTGGACCACCCGGTCCATGGTCAAGTCCGGTCCGTGGCTGGGCCGCAGGAGCGGCAGGACGTACCGGGCGGCGGTGAAGGTCTCCAGGCACCCGCGGTTCCCGCAGCGGCAGACCGGGCCGGCCTCGTCGAGGGTGATGTGGCCGATCTCCCCGGCGGTCCCGCCGGGGCCCCGGTAGATCGCCCCGTTGATCACCAGGCCCGCCCCCACCCCGCTGGCGACCTTGATGTAGGCGAGGTCGCGGACCCCGCGCCCGCTCCCCCAGACCAGTTCTCCCAGGGCGCCGAGATTGGCGTCGTTGTCGACGTAGACGGGCACTCCGAGGCGGGTGGCGAGCTCCGCGCTGGGGTTGATGCCCGTCCATCCCGGCAGGATCGACGTGGAGCCGAGGGTGCCCGACTCCACGTCGATCGGGCCGGGCACTCCGAGCCCCACGCCTATGACCTTGTCCTGGCCGATCCCGGTGGTCCTGATCAACCGGTTGACCAGCGCTTCCGCCCGCCCGAACCCGTCCGCGGAGGAAGCGTCCACGTCCAGCGGTTCGGACTCCTCGGCGAGGACCTGGTGGGCCAGGTTGCCGATCGCCACGCGCAGATGCGTATGGCCGAAGTCCACCCCGATGACGACACCCGCGTCGCCGCTGAGCGAGACGCTCCTGGCCCTGCGGCCCCCGGCCGAGGTGGGGGTCACCTCGACGGTGCCGCCGTCCTTCAGCTCGCGCACGATGTTGGAGACGGTGGCCGCGGAGAGGCCGGTACTCCTGGCGATTTCCGCCTGGGTGAGCGACCCCGCCATGCGCACGGCACGTACGACCCGCTCAAGATTGGCCCGATGCAGAGATGTCTGCGACCCCGGAGTCTCCATCGACTCACTCACTCCTGCCGTTTTCTCTAACATGTGAACCAATAGCTGACCGTTCCGGGGTGCGCCCCGTCAAGACCTTGAACGCTCGGAGCCCCGTTTGAGCGCAGCACCTCCCCACATGAGGTCGGTTGTTTTCGGGGGAACACGGACGAAACCGCCCAACGGCCGGAGGCTGTCGGGCGGTTCCGTGGTGAAGCGTCGGTAAAGCGGTGGTGCTACTTCAGGGCTCCGGCGGTCAGACCCGCCACGACCTGACGCTGGAAGACGATGTACGCGGCCAGGACGGGGAGCATGGCGATGACGAGTCCGGCGAAGAGCCCGGAGTAGTCCCCCTTGTAACCCTGGCTGGTGGAGAGCTCCACCAGGCCCTGCGCGAGTACCCGCTTGTTCGGGTCGGTGTTCAGCACCGTGGGCAGCATGTACTGGTTCCACTGCCCGAGGAAGTTGAAGATCCCGACGCTGATGAGTCCGGGCTTCGCCATCGGCAGCATCACCTGGAAGAAGGTCCGGGTGTGCGAGGCCCCGTCGATCAGCGCGGCCTCCGCCACCGAGGTCGGCAGCGTGCGGAAGAACGAGGTCAGGAAGAACACGGTGAACGGCAGCGAGTACGCGATGTACACGAGGATCAGGCCGTGGATCGTGTTCAGCAGCCCCATGTTGTCCATGACGTAGAACAGCGGGACCAGCGCCAGCATGACCGGGAAGCTCATGCCGCCGACGAACAAGAAGTAAATGAACCGGTTGCCGGGGAACTCGAACCGGGCCAGTACGTACGCGGCCATCGATCCCAGCACCAGGGTGCCGACGAGCGAACCCCCGACCACCAGGACGGTGTTGAGGAAGTACTCGCTCATGTGCGCCTGGTTCCAGGCCCGTCCCCAGGCGTCGAAGCTCAGGGAGTCGGGCAGCGCCCACGGCGAGTTGAAGATGGCCTTGTCCGACTTGAAGGCGGACATCACGGCCCAGAACAGCGGCAGGATCACCAGGATCGCCCAGATGACGAGCACGCCGTGCGAGAACACGTTGAGGACGTGTCCCTCGCCGCGCTTGGTCCGGGACGTGCCCGGGACGCCGCTGTTGGCGGTCCGCTGTCCGGGGATGCCGGACTCCTCGCGGAGTGCGGGCGGGGTGTCGGTGGTCTTCATCAGTACTCCAGCCGCTCGCGCCGGCCCAGCTTCATGACGACGGCGGCGAACGCCAGGGTCACGAGGAGCAGGGCGACGCCGATCGTGGTCGCATAGCCCGCCTGCCCGTCCCGGAACGCCGCTTGGTAGACGTACAGCGGCAGGACGGTGGTCGAGTAGTCCGGCCCGCCCGGGCCGACGCTCATGATGTTCACCACGGCGAAGCCCTCGGCGCCGAGCGCGAGGATGCCCATGTAGACCCATCCGGACTGCACGGTGTCCCAGAGCAGCGGGAGGGTGATCCGGAAGAACGTGGTGAACCTGGTGGCGCCGTCCAGCAGGGCCGCCTCGTAGAAGTCCTTCGGGATGGACGCCATGCCCGCCGAGAAGAGCACCACGAAGAAGCCGGTCGTGCACCAGACGAGGACCGCCATGATGCACCAGAGCGCCAGCTTCGGATCGCCCAGCCAGTTCGGCAGGTGCTCGAATCCGAGCGCCTTCAGCGAACCGTTGATCATGCCCTGGGCCGGGTCGAACGCGAACTGGAAGAGGATCGCCACGATCGCGATGGAGAGAACCTGCGGGAAGAAGTAGGCGATCTTGTAAAAGCCCGACCCCCGCACGCCCGAGATGAGAGCGCCCTTTCGGCGCCGGCCGCCCACATTGAGCATGAAGGCGAAGAAGAGGGCGAGCCCCAGCGTCACCAGCGGCAGCAGGATCGCCAGCAGCACACTGTGCTCCAGCGATTTCCAGAAGATGTCGTCCTTGAACATCTTGGTGTAGTTGTCGAAGCCGACCATCTCGAAGTCGGGGCTCAACCCCGTCCAGTCCGTGAACGAGTAGTAGATGGACTGGATGAAGGGCCAGATCACGAAGATGACGTACAACGCCATCGGGGCGATCAAGAACCCGATTATGAACCGGTATTTACCGTGCTGCATCGTTACCGACTCCGACCTTCCTGCCGTGCCGCCGCTGGTGACGCATGGATCACTGGTGCTTGAAGTGCTTGATGGACTCGTCCTTGGCCGCCGCGTCCGCGTAGCCCTGGATCTTCTTGATCGCCTCGGCGGGGGTCGCACGGCCGGCCATCATCTCGCCGAGACCGGAGACGCCGATCTGCTCCTTCTGGAGCTTCACGTACCAGTCCTGCAGGCGCGGGTTGACGACGTTGGTCCCGGCCTTCTCCAGCGCGGCGACACCGGACTTGAGGCCGTCCGACAGCTCGATGCCGTCGGTGCCGCCGTTGTAGGCGGACAGGGACTTGGTGCTGGTGGTGAAGGACTTCGAGGAGGCCTCGCTGAGCATGATGCGCAGCTGCTCCATGCCGCCCTCGGCGTTCTTCGCGTTGGCCGGGACGATGAAGGGCTCACCGCCGGACGCCCAGATGGTGCCGAAGGGCATCTTGTCGGAGGCGTCGAGACTGGAGGGCGCACCCACGGACAGCTTGAAGTCCTTGGGAATGATGGCGGCTTCCTCGTTCTCCACCCAGGAGCCGTTGGGAATGAAGAGCGCCTTGCCGTTGGCCCACGCGCCCTGCGAACCGCGGTGGTCCAGACCCGGGGTGCCCTCGAGGATGTAGCCCTTCTTGAAGAGCTCGTAGTACGCCTCGAACGCGGCCTTGACGGCGGGGTGTTCCCACGCCTTGGGCTCCAGGTTGTCGATCGCGTCGAGCACCTCGACACCGCCGATCTTGGCGATGAAGGGGTAGAGCGAGAACGGCAGGTAGTAGGGGTACTTACCGGCGTAGGTCCAGCCGGCGATGCCCTTCTTCTTGGCCTTCGCACAGAGCGCGAGCATGTCGTCCCAGTTCTCCGGGTACGTCGCGTCGAGCTTGTCCAGAGCGGTCTGCGAGTACCAGACGCCGTAGACGGTGTAGGCGTAGTACATGATCCAGACCGGGTCGCCGTCGAACTGGCCCATCTCGACGATCCCGGGGCGCAGGGTGTCGCGCACCGTCTTGTTCGGGTCGTCGATGGACGGCGCGTCGAGCAGCGGAGTCAGGTCCGCGAGCTGCTTCTTGCCGACCAGGACGCCCATGTCCATCTGCTGGGCACCGGAGTTGTCGATCAGGTCCGGCGGGGTGCCGCCGTTGAAGCGCGGCTGCAGGACCGACTGGATCTTCTGGGTCTTGGAGAACGTGACCTTGGCCTTGGGGTACGTCTTCGCGTACACGGCCTTGGCGTCCTCGGCGTACTTCGTGCCGAATCCGCCGTCGAAGATGACCAGTTCGAGGGGTGCGCTCTCGTTCACGGCCAGCGGGTTCTCCGCCGACTTGGTGCCCTTCTCGACCTTCTCGTCGGAGCCGCTGTCGCCACTGGCGCAGGACGCCAGGAAGCTCATCGTGGGAACGGTGATCACGCCGAGAGCGGCGGACCGCTTGATCAGATCGCGACGGCCGAGGCCCTCATTGTTGTGGGCGGAGGTCGATCCCATGCTCAAGTCCTCACCTTCATCAGGACTCAGGCGGTGTACCGGTCACCCGTCGAGATCTCGCCACAGGCGAAGGGCCCCGCCACCGCGCGGTCGGTTGCGATTGGGTCATGCAGAGAGACGTACCAATGTGCCTGACTCGGCCGGGCGTGCCGGGAGAACGTACAGCGAAACAGCTCATGGCGTGCCTCGTACAGCTCCCCCGTACCCCTGGCGAGTGCGCAACCGTGTGAAACGGCTGTGCAGACGCCGACAGGTATAGTCCACTTGCCGCCGGAGGAGCAAGATCGAATGCAGGTTTGCCCGGGAGTCTTTCCCGAGTTGAGACCTCACGGATACGTCGGCACCGTGCGCCCGGAGACCGACGGCAGCATTTCCCGGATTTCGACGATTCGCCCGGCAGCTCTCCCGTAACGGCCTCGAAACGCGGGATCACCCGCCTGTCATGCGCGCCTCGACCGGGCGCCCGCGGGCGACGAATCCGGCGGAATCGCCCATGGCCCGGGTCACAGTAAATGGCGGCAAACACCGATCCCGGGGCGACGGGCCCGCACCCCCTGTCCACCGGCCGGGGAAATGCGATCCGGGCGAATCGGTCGAGTTCATGCCGTACACCCGCACCACCGACGCGACTGTGTTCAATTCCCGAATAGTTCGACGCCGAATGGTTCGATACCGAAGAAAAGGGTGATGGGGACGGCCCGGACCGGCCCCGGGAAAAGCGGAACGGCCGGCACCGTGTCCCGGTGTGCCGGCCGTTCGGGGCGTGTCGTCACCGTGCGGTCAGTGCCGTCACCGGTCCGGCGCCGTACGGCCCTGCCCCGGGCGCCCGTGGGTGCTGCGGAAGGGGAACCAGCGGTTCCCCGCTCAGCGCTCCCGGCGTACCTCGCGGACGAGGCTCTCGGGCAGGGCCAGGTTCCAGGCCGTGATCACCGGCTGCCCGTGTTCCGTGCCCAGCCGGGAGATCGCGCCGGTGGCCAGCTGGAAGAGGCTCCCGCCCGCCGGGGGCAGGTCCAGGTAGCGGGCGGTGAGCACGCGCAGGAAGTGGGAGTGGGCGACGAGCACGACGTCCTCGTCGCTCGCGAGGCCCTCGGCCGTCGCGCGTACCCCGGCGAGCACCTTGTCGGCCCGCTCCCCGATCTCGGCCGGGCTCTCGCCCGGGTGCGCGGTGGGACCGGCCTCGACCCCATCGGTCCAGAGGTTCCAGAGGGGGCGGGTGCGGTGGATGTCGATGGTGGTGATGCCCTCGTAGCCGCCGTAGTCCCACTCGCGCAGCTCCGGGATGATGCGGGGTGAGGTGAGTCCGGCCAGTTCGGCGGTACGGCGGGCCCGGACCGAGGGGCTGACCAGACTGAGCCCGATCTGGCGGTCGGCCAGCAGCGGTACGAGCGCGCGGGCCTGGGTCTCGCCGAACTCGGTGAGCGGCAGATCGGTGTAGCTGGTGTGCCGGCCGTTGCGGGACCATTCGGTCTCGCCGTGCCGGATCAGGATCAACTCGCCCATGGTGCGTCCGTTCTTCGTGCGTGTCGCTGCGATCGTGCAAACCCGCCGGACCACGATCGCATTCCGTGCGGACCCGGTGCGCCCGCGACGCGCCCGCCCGCACGCGCCGCACGCGCCCCGCCCGCACGCGCCCCGCACCGAGCGCACCGGCCCCGGTGACGCGCGAGCCGGAAGCGCTCGTCCGTCACCGGGGCCGGTGGCCGTGCACGGGTCGTATACGAATCAGCCGCGGACGACCCTCGGTCCGTCCTCGCCGACGATCTCGACGGTGTACGGGCGGGTTGTGTCCGAGGTCACGTGGACCGTGTCGCCCTCGCGCACCACCCGGAAGGTGGCCGCGGGGGCGCCGGTGAGGTCGGGAACGGTGACGGTTCGGGTGAAGTCACCGGTGCCCGCGGGGGCGTACACGCGCAGTTCGAGCCCGTCCAGCCAGTCGCCGTCCGGGCGCGAGACGTCCGCGCCGAGCGGCAGGACCGCACCGGGGCGGACCAGCAGCGGGAGGCTGTCGAAGCCGTGGGTCTCGTGGCGCCAGGCGGGGCCGGTCACCGTCTCGCCGGAGAGCAGGTGGGTCCAGGTGCCCTCGGGGACGTAGTACTCGACCTGGCCGTCCTCGGTGAACACCGGGGCCACCAGCACGTCGCCGCCGAGCAGGTACTGCCGGTCCACCGTGCGGGTCGCCGGGTCGTCCGGGAACTCCAGCAACATCGGGCGCATCACCGGCACGCCGGTGGTGTGGGCCTCCACGGCGGCGCCGTACAGGTACGGCATCAGGCGGTGCTTGAGCTCGGTGAACTGCCGGGCCACGTCCACCGCCTCGTCGCCGAACTCCCACGGCACGCGGTAGGACGAGGAGCCGTGCAGCCGGCTGTGCGAGGAGAGGAGGCCGAAGGCGAGCCAGCGCTTGAAGACGGCCGGGTCGGGGGTGCCCTCGAAGCCGCCGATGTCGTGGCTCCAGAACCCGAAGCCGGACAGGCTCAGCGAGAGGCCGCCGCGCAGGGATTCGGCCATCGCGCCGAAGGAGGACCAGCAGTCGCCGCCCCAGTGGACGGGGAACTGCTGGCCGCCGGCGGTCGCCGAGCGGGCGAAGAGCACGGCCTCGCCCTGGCCGCGCTCCTTCTCCAGGAGTTCGAAGACGGCCTTGTTGTAGAGGTGCGTGTAGTAGTTGTGCATCCGCTCGGGGTCGGAGCCGTCGTGCCAGACGACGTCCGTGGGGATGCGCTCGCCGAAGTCCGTCTTGAAGCCGTCGACGCCCTGGTCGAGCAGGACCTTCAGCTTGGCCTGGAACCAGGCGGTCGCCTCGGGGTTGGTGAAGTCGACCAGCGCCATGCCTGCCTGCCACTTGTCCCACTGCCAGACGTCGCCGTCGGCGGTGCGGACGAAGTAGCCCTTCTCGGCCCCTTCCGCGTACAGGGGGCTCTTCTGCGCGATGTACGGGTTGATCCAGAGGCAGATCCGCAGACCTCGGGCCTTGAGCCGGGCGAGCATGCCCACCGGGTCCGGGAACACCTCCGGGTCCCACTCGAAGTCGCACCACTGGTACTCGCGCATCCAGAAGCAGTCGAAGTGGAAGACGGAGAGCGGGATGCCCCGGTCCGCCATGCCCTCCACGAACGAGGTGACGGTCTTCTCGTCGTACGAGGTGGTGAACGAGGTCGTCAGCCAGAGGCCGAAGGACCAGGCCGGCGGCAGGGCGGGGCGGCCGGTGAGGGCGGTGTAGCGGGCCAGGACGTCCTTGGGCGTCGGGCCGGCGATGACGAAGTACTCCAGCGTCTGGTCCTCGACGCTGAACTGCACCTGGCCCACGGCCTCGGAGCCGACCTCGAAGGAGACCTTGCCGGGGTGGTTGACGAAGACGCCGTAGCCGCGCGAGGAGAGGTAGAACGGGATGTTCTTGTACGCCTGTTCGCTGCTGGTGCCGCCGTCCGCCTGCCAGATGTCGACGACCTGGCCGTTCTTCACGTACGGGGTGAAGCGCTCGCCGAGCCCGTGGATGGTCTCGCCGACGCCGAGGGCGAGTTGGGCGGCCGTGTGGTGGCCGCCGTCCGGGAGGGTGGCGAAGGCGGTGCCCTTGCGGCCGGCGGACGTCAGCGGGCGGCCCTCGCCGTCCAGGAATTCCAGGCCGAAGACGCCCGAGTCGGCGAGCCGCAGGGTGAGCGGGCCGCTGGTGAGCTCGGCGGTGCCGTTCTCACGGCGGGTGGTCGCCGTCGCCTCCCCGGTGGCACCGGGCAGCCCGAACTCCGGGCCGGGGTTGCGCTTTCCGGCGAGGTGCGTGACGCGCACGCCGATGACGCCCTCGGCGGGCGAGTACGCCTCGACCGTGATGAGCGGGGCGTTGAGGGTGTCACCGCGGCGCTCGACGCGCTTGACGGCGGCGTGGGCGATGAGCCGGTCGGTGTTCAGGCGCAGATCGCGGACTTCGGTGGCGTACGAGGCGACCACACCGTCCCGCATCTGCCAGAAGCCGTCGGTGAACTTCATGGGGGGTCCTTAGCCGTTCTGCTGTCGTTCGGAGGATCGGGAGTCCGCGGGTTCGGGAACTCGTGAGGCTGGTACGGGGGTCCGAAGGTTCGGGAGTGCGGAGGCGGACGCCCGGAGGGGTACGCGCTCGGGGGTACGGACCTTCGTACGTCAGGGGTTCAGGAGGGCGGGGGTGGCCCGGTCGAGGACCTGGACGATCCGCTCCCAGGTGGCGGTGTCACGGGGCACGGCGGCCAGCCGGCGGTCCGCGCCGGTACCCCAGCGGGCGGCCAGGGCCACCGGATCGTCACCGGTGACCGCGCCCGCGGCGAGCGCGGCGGCGCCCAGCGCGACCAGTTCGGTGGACTCGGGGACGATCACGGGCCGGCCGGAGAGCCGGCGCACGGTCTCGACCCACCACGTGCCGCGGGCACCGCCGCCGATCAGGCGCAGCGGGGCGTCCGGGGCGTCCAGGGGCAGTTCGTCCAGGGCCCGGAGGATCGCCACGACGGCTCCCTCGTAGGCGGCGCCCAGGAGTTGCCGCGGGGTGGTGTCGTGGCGCAGGCCGGTGAGCAGGCCGGAGGCGTGCGGCAGGTCGGGGGTGCGTTCGCCGTCGAGGAAGGGCAACAGGACGGCCTCGCCGCCGGGTTCGGCGTCCTCGCGGTCCAGGCCGAACAGGTCGGCCACCTTGTCCACGGCGAGGGTGCAGTTCAGCGTGCAGCCGAGCGGCAGGTGGGTGCCGTCCGCGGCGGCGAACCCGGCGAGCAGCGGGGAGGCGGGCCGGGTGCGGGTGGCGGCGAAGACGGTGCCGGAGGTGCCGAGGCTGACGACCGGGTGGTCGAGCAGTCCCTCGGCGCCGAGGCCGAGGCCGACCGCGGCGGCCATGTTGTCGCCGGTGCCCGCGGCCACGACGATCCCGGCGGGGAGGCCGAGGTCGCGGGCGGCCCGCTCGGTGAGGTGTCCGGCCGGGGTCGCTCCGGTGGGGGCGACGGTGGAGAGCATGCTCTCGCGTATGCCGGTGAGGGCGAGCAGCTCGGGGTCGTAACCGCGGGTGGCATGGGAGTACCAGAGGGTGCCGGAGGCATCGCCCGGGTCGGTCACGGCGGCGCCGGAGAGCCGTTCAGTGAGGTAGTCGTGCGGGAGGCGGACGGCCGCGGTGGCGGCGGCGGTCTCCGGTTCGTTCTCGCGCAGCCACTGCCACTTGGTGGCGGTCATCGAGGCGACGGGCACCGAGCCGGTCCGCTCCAGCCACGCCTCGGGGCCGCCGAGCGCCTCGGTGAGGGCGGCGGCCTGCGGTGCGGAGCGGGTGTCGTTCCAGAGCAGCGCGGGACGCAGGGGACGGCCGTCGGCGTCCAGGACGACCAGGCCGTGCTGCTGTCCGGCGACGGCGATGCCGGCGATCGCGGCGGGGTCGGTCCCCGCTGCGGCGAGACCTTCGGCGACGGCCGCGCGCAGGGCCTGCCACCACTCCTCGGGGTCGCTCTCGCGGGCGCCGTCCCGGCCGGTCACGGTGTGCGGGGCGCGGCCGACGGCCAGGAGGCGGCCGGTCCGGATGTCGATGACGGCGGCCTTGGTGGACTGGGTGGAACTGTCCACGCCGATGACCGCGGACGGCCGTGGGACTGCCTCGTCCCGTGTTGCTCCGGACGGCATGACGTACCTCGTTCCTGGTGAGTCTCATTTTGATCGTACACAAAACAAATCCGACGTGATTGCTGTGGATCGACCCTGAATCGGAGCTCTGTGATCGATGTCGTCATACATATGACGGGAAGGTTGTCCCGGAGTGACCGATGTGTCACGGAAGAGGTCTGGTGCGTTGTCAGAAATTGGAGTATTAGTACTGGCACTGAACAAATTGGTCGGTCGGCAGAGCAGCCGTCCGGGCCCGTCGATCAAGAGGCAGACATGTCGGACCGCTTCACTCCCACTTCCGCTGACAAGTTCACCTTCGGTCTCTGGACCGTGGGCTGGCGGGGCAACGACCCCTTCGGCGAGCCGACCCGTCCGGCGCTGGACCCGGTCGAGTCCGTCGAGAAGCTCGCGGAGCTCGGCGCGCACGGTGTGACGTTCCACGACGACGACCTGATCCCGTTCGGCTCCTCGGACAGCGAGCGCGCCGCGGTGATCGGCCGGTTCAAGGACGCTCTGGAGCGCACCGGCCTGAAGGTCCCGATGGCCACCACCAACCTGTTCACGCACCCCGTGTTCAAGGACGGCGGCTTCACCTCCAACGACCGTGACGTCCGCCGCTACGCGCTGCGCAAGGTCATCCGCAACATCGACCTCGCCGCCGAGCTCGGCGCCGAGACCTACGTCGCCTGGGGCGGCCGCGAGGGCGCCGAGTCCGGCGGCGCCAAGGACGTCCGCGACGCCCTCGACCGCATGAAGGAAGCCTTCGACCTCCTCGGCGAGTACGTCACCGACAAGGGCTACGACATCCGCTTCGCGATCGAGCCCAAGCCCAACGAGCCCCGCGGCGACATCCTCCTGCCCACCGTCGGCCACGCCCTCGCCTTCATCGAGCGCCTGGAACGCCCCGAGCTCTACGGCGTGAACCCCGAGGTCGGCCACGAGCAGATGGCCGGGCTCAACTTCCCCCACGGCATCGCCCAGGCCCTGTGGGCCGGCAAGCTCTACCACATCGACCTCAACGGCCAGTCCGGCATCAAGTACGACCAGGACTTCCGCTTCGGCGCCGGCGACCTGCGCCAGGCCTTCTGGCTCGTCGACCTCCTGGAGAACTCCGACTACACCGGCCCCCGCCACTTCGACTTCAAGCCGGTCCGCACCGACGGCATCGACGGCGTCTGGGAGTCCGCGAAGAACTGCATGCGCAACTACCTGATCCTCAAGGAGCGCGCCGCCGCCTTCCGCAACGACCCCGCCGTCAAGGAAGCCCTCACCGCCTCCCGCCTGGACGAGCTCGCCACCCCGACCGCCGCCGACGGCCTCAAGGGCCTCCTCGCCGACACCTCCGCCTACGAGGACTTCGACGTCGACGCCGCCGCCCAGCGCTCCATGGCCTTCGAAGCCCTCGACCAGCTCGCCCTGGACCACCTCCTCGGCGTCCGCTGACCCCGACGGACGGGGCGTCCCGCGCACGGTCGTGCGGGACGCCCCCCGCCGGGTACGGAACCAGCCGGACCCGTACCCGGGGCACGACCCCCTCTCCCGGAGACACCGGTGTCTCCGGGAGCCCGGCCCACTCCCCACGCAAGGGCACCCCCGTGACAGCACACATAACGGACGGATCGCGCCAGCGGCGCCGCCGTCTCGACCGGCGGGTCATCGTCCCGCTCACCGTTGTCTCCGCGCTCGTCGGCGCCGTAGCGCTCTCCGGCTGCGGCTCGCAGCGCGACGCGAGCGTGTTCACCGTCCTGAACTCCTCGACGGACGACTCGTACCACGGCTGGGACGCCGCGACGCTGAAGCGCTGCAGCAAGCAGCTGGGCGTCACCATCGAGCAACAGTCCGTCCCCGCCGCGCAGGTCATGACGAAGTCGCTGCGGATGGCTTCCTCGAAGTCACTGCCCGACATCATCCAGTTCGACGGCTCCGAGATGCCGACCTTCGCCGAGACCGGCGGTCTGCTGGACCTGAAGAAGCTGGGCGTCTCCACCGCGGACATCCCCCAGGGCATCCTCGACTACGGCTCGTACAAGGGCACGTACTACGGAGCGGCGCGCACGGTCAACACCCTCGCGCTCTTCTACAACAAGGACATCCTCGACAAGGCCGGGCTGCCGGTGCCCACCACCTGGGCCGAGATGCAGGCCACCGCCAAGAAGCTCACCAAGAGCGGCAGTTACGGCATCGCGCTCAGCGCGGGCGGCGCGGAGGACGGTGTCTACCAGTTCACGCCGTTCATGTGGTCCAACGGCGGTGACGAGACCGACCTCGACTCCGCGAACGTGGTCGGGGCGCTGGACTACTGGAAGGGCCTCATCAAGGACGGCTCCCTCTCCAAGTCCACGGTCAACTGGACGCAGGCCGACGTCAACGACCAGTTCATGGCGGGCAACGCGGCCATGATGATCAATGGTCCGTGGCAGGTCGAGACGCTCAACACGAAGAAGAACCTGCACTGGGGCATCGCGCAGATCCCGGTCCCGAAGGCCGGTGAGGACTCGGTGGGTCCGCTGGGCGGCGGGATGCTGACCATCCCGGACGTCGGCGACACCGCGCGGGAGAAGACCTCCGCGAAGATCGTCAACTGCATGACCAGCGAGCAGGAGGAGGTCACCTACGCGCTGAACAGCTGGATGATCCCGGCCAACGAGAAGGCCGCGGCCGTGTGGCGCACCAAGGTGCCGTCGCTCAGCTCGCTCGCCGACCAGGTGGCCACCGCCCGCTCGCGCACCGCGAAGCTCGGCTCCGGCTGGACCTCCGTGTCGCTGGCCCTGCAGAGCGCCTTCCAGTCGGCCCTCACCGGGCAGTCCAGCGAGTCGGCCCTCCACCACGCTCAGCAGCGTGTCGAGAGCGGGAACTGAGGTATCTGAACATGTCATCCACCGCTGCCTCCGCACCCGCCGGCTCCGCACCCGCGAGCACCGCACCCAAGGCTGCCCCCGTGGCAAAGGTCCCGAAGCCCGGCTCGCTCAAGCGCCGCCGCACGCTGGCCCAGTGGGGGTTCATCGCCCCCGCCGTGATCTTCATGCTGCTGTTCTTCGGCTACCCGCTCGTCCGCAACGTCGTGATGAGCTTCCAGCACTACACGCCGTCCACCTTCTTCACCGGCAAGGCCCCCTTCAACGGGCTGGACAACTGGCGGAACGTCTTCCAGGACGACCTGTTCGGCAAGGCCCTCTGGCAGACCATCCTCTTCACGATCGGCTCGCTGATCGGGCAGTTCTGCATCGGCCTCGCCCTCGCGGTGTTCTTCAACCGCCGCTTCCCGCTCAACGGGGTGCTGCGCTCGCTGATCCTGCTGCCCTGGCTGGTCCCGATGGTCGTCTCCGGTGTCGTCTGGCGCCGCATCCTCGACCAGGACACCGGTGTGCTCAACTCCTTCCTGGGTCTGTTCGGTGCCGGTGACACCCCCTGGCTGAGCAGCACCGGCATGGCGCTGATCTCCGTCGTCATGGTGAACATCTGGATCGGCATCCCGTTCAACATGGTGATCCTCTACGGCGGCCTCCAGGAGGTCCCGAAGGAGATGTACGAGGCGGCCTCGCTCGACGGCGCCTCCGCCTGGCGCCAGTTCCGCTCCATCACCCTGCCGCTGCTGAAGCCGGTCATCACCGTGGTGCTGGTGCTGGGCTTCATGTCGACCGTCAAGATCCTGGACCTGGTCCTCGCCCTGACGGACGGCGGTCCCGCCGACTCCACCCAGACGCTCGGCACCCTGACGTACCAGAACTCCTTCGCCCAGCTGGACTTCGGCGCGGGCGCGGTGGTCGGCAACATCCTGATCCTGATCTCCGCGGTCTTCGCGGTGTTCTACCTGCGGGCCAACCGCAACGAGGGGAAGTGAACGGCATGGCGACCACCACTCCCGCCGTTTCGGCCCGCACGACGGGCAGCCCGGCCGAGAACCGGCCGAAGCGCCGCTGGGGCGCGACGATCGTCGGCATCGTCATCCTCTGCGTGATGCTCTTCCCGCTCTACTGGATGGTCAACACGGCCCTCCAGCCGGAGTCGGGCCTGCTGGAGGTCTCGCCGGTCCCGCACAGCCTGGACCTGTCCGGCTTCAGCGACGCGTTCAAGGAGCAGGGCGGGCACCTGCTGACCTCGCTCGGCGTCGCGCTCGGCGCCGTCGTCATCTGTCTCGCGTTCTCGGCGCCGGCCGCCTACGGGCTCGCCCAGTTCAAGCTGCGCGGCACGAAGACCGTCGTCTTCGGCACGTTGATCACGCAGATGGTCCCCGGCATCGTCATCGCGAACGCTCTGTACAGTGCCTACGTGGACCTGGGGCTGGTCAACTCCTACGCCGGCCTGATGCTGGCGGACGCCTCGCTGGGCATCCCGTTCGCGATCGTGCTGATGCGTTCGTTCATGGTGGCCATCCCGCGCGAGGTCATCGAGGCGGCGGAGGTCGACGGCGCGGGCAAGTTCCGTACCTTTGTCCAGGTCGTGCTGCCCATGAGCCGCAACTCCCTGATCACAGCGGGGCTGTTCTCGTTCCTGTACGCCTGGAGCGATTTCATGTTTGCCCTCACACTGAACACCACGGACGACGTGAAGCCGATCACCCTCGGCATCTACCAGTACATCGGTGCGCACGTCGGAGACTGGGGCTCGGTCATGTCCGCGGCGGTTCTGTCGGCGATCCCGGCAGCCGTGCTGCTCGTCCTGTCCCAGAAGTACATCGCCGCCGGGATCACCGGCGGCTCGGTCAAGTAAGGGCTTTTCATGAGTGAGTTCCCTGTCTTCCCTCCGGGATTCGTGTTCGGTGCGGCCACCGCGTCGTACCAGATCGAAGGCGCGGTGGCCGAGGACGGCCGCGGCCCCTCCATCTGGGACACCTACAGCCACACACCGGGACGTACGGACGGCGGCGACACGGGTGACGTGGCCTGCGACCACTACCACCGCTACCCCGAGGACGTGGCGCTCCTGCGCGACCTGGGCGTGGATTCGTACCGTTTCTCCATAGCCTGGCCCCGCATCCAGCCGACCGGCAGCGGCCCGGCCAACGCCAAGGGCCTGGACTTCTATTCGCGTCTGGTCGACAACCTGCTCGAAGCGGGCATCGAGCCCGCCGCGACCCTCTACCACTGGGACCTTCCGCAGGCCCTGGAGGACAAGGGCGGCTGGCGGGTCCGTGAGACCGCCGAGCGATTCGGCGAGTTCACCTCGATCGTGGCCGAGCACCTGGCCGACCGGGTGCCGCGCTGGATCACCCTCAACGAGCCCTGGTGCAGCGCCTTCCTCGGTTACTCCGTCGGCCGGCACGCCCCGGGCGCCAAGGAGGGCACCGGCGCACTGGCCGCCGCCCACCACCTGCTGGTCGGCCACGGCCTGGCCATGAAGGCGCTGCGCGCCGCGGGCGTCCGCGACGCGGGCATCACCCTCAACCTGGACCGCAACCTGCCGGCGGCCGACACCGACGCCGACCGCGGCGCGGTGCTCCGCGCGGACACCCAGCACAACCTGGTGTGGACCGAGCCGATCCTCGCGGGCCGCTACCCGGCCAGTGACGAGGAGACCTGGGGCGAGCTCATCACCAACCAGGACTTCCGTCTCGACGGCGACCTGGAGCTGATCTCCCAGCCGCTCGACTTCCTGGGCATCAACTACTACCGCCCGATCGTCGTCGCGGACGCCCCGTACCGCGAGGCCGACCCGTCGCTGCGCGTGGCGACCGACAACCGGCTCCGCGAGACGGAGTACCCGGACGTCCGCCGCACCGCGATGGGCTGGCCGGTCGTCCCGGAGACCTTCACCGATCTGCTGACGGATCTGAAGAAGACCTACGGCGAGGCCCTGCCGCCCATCCACATCACGGAGAACGGCTCGGCCGAGTACGACACCGTCGACGAGGACGGCGCCGTGCACGACACGGACCGCGTCGAGTACCTGCGCGACCACCTGACGGCCCTCAAGGCCGCCATGGACGCCGGGGTGGAGGTCCAGGGCTACTACGTCTGGTCGCTGCTGGACAACTTCGAGTGGGCCCTAGGGTACGCGAAGCGGTTCGGGATCATCCGGGTCGACTACGACACCCAGGAGCGCACCCCGAAGGACAGCTACCGCTGGTACCAGGAGCTGATCAAGGCGCACCGGAAGTAACCGGCACGGCTCCGGGTCCTGACCCCCGGAGCCATCGGGTGCGGGGCCGTACGGCGTGTTGGTGAACACGCCGTACGGCCCCGCTTCCGTGTGCGACGGGCCGTGCGGCGGCGGGAGTTCAGGGGCGGACCAGCTCAAGCGCCTGCTTGAGGTTGTACTCGGCGATGCCCGCCATGAAAGCCCGGTCGGGGAAGTCTCCGTCGAGCAGGCGCAGCGGGCCCGCGGTCAGCGAGAGCCGCTGGGCGAGCAGGTACAGCGCGAGCCGGTCCTGGTCCAGCCCGTCCGCCTCCAGCGGCCGGTAGGCCTCGTGCAGGCGGATGCGCAGGAACACGTGCTCCCACTCGACGTCGAAGTACATCACCCCCTCGATGTCGATCACCACGGGGTTGCCGTCGGCGTCCACCCGCACGTGGTCGGGTCCCAGTTCGCCGTGGACGACCGCGTACTCCGCGCGCGGCCGCACCACCGCCGCCAGGCCGAGCAGCCGTTCCTCCAGCCGGTCGCGGGCGTCGGCGATCCGGGGGTCGCGCGAGGCGGCCTCGGCGAGGTCGCGCAGCGCACGGCCGAGGACGACCTCCTCGCAGGACGATCCGCGTGACGTTCCTCCGCCGTCGACCACGGCCACCTTGCCGTACGCCGGTGCCCGGTGGGCCCGCATCGCGTTCAGCGACTCCGCGAGCCGGTCCATGACCGGACGGGCCGCGTGCCGGTCGCGCGCCAGCAGCTCTTCCAGGCTCTCCCCCCGGAGGTCCTCCACGATCGCCAGGCCGCCCTCGCCGTGGGCGCCGTCGCGGTCGAGGAGGCGGAGCGCCGGGACGCGGACCCCGAGCGCGTCCAGACGCGCGTGGGCGGCGTGGAACAGATCGATTCCGAGGCCGGGCGAGAACGGGTCGGTGAGGTCGTCGTCGCCCTCGGCGGCGGGCCAGTAGTTCTCCGCGTCGTCCCACAGGTAGGCGACCGCCGTCGTCGCGTCGTCCATCAGCAAGCGGTACACGCCCTTCTTACTGCCGCCCGTGACCCGCTCGACCGCCTCCAGCCGTCGCCCGCCGCCCAGCGCGGCCCGCGCCGCGTCCGCCAGCCGCTCCCTCGTCCCCGCCCCGGGTGCCACGTTCTCGACCGCCTCTCCCCACCGCGACGGCCGCGGCGACCCGGGCACTGTACGGGTACGCGGAAGGGGCCGCACCCCCGCCGGACTCTCGTCCGGGGTGGTGCGGCCCCTTCGTCGGCTTCAGGCAGCGCGTGGTGTGCGCCGCTCGGGCCTACTTGCGGATCAGGCTGCGGAGCACGTACTGCAGGATGCCGCCGTTGCGGTAGTAGTCCGCCTCGCCGGGGGTGTCGATGCGGACGACGCCGTCGAACTCCACACCGGTGTCGGTGGTGACCTTGACCGTGCGCGGGGTGGTGCCGTCGTTCAGCACGGTCACGCCGGTGAAGGAGAAGGTCTCCTCGCCGGTGAGGCCGAGGGACTCGGCGGTCTGGCCCTCCGGGAACTGCAGCGGCAGGACGCCCATGCCGATGAGGTTCGAGCGGTGGATGCGCTCGTACGACTCGGCGATGACGGCCTTGACGCCCAGCAGCGCGGTGCCCTTGGCTGCCCAGTCGCGGGACGAGCCGGAGCCGTACTCCTTGCCCGCCAGGATGACCAGCGGGGTGCCGGCGGCCTGGTAGTTCTGGGAGGCGTCGTAGATGAACGACACGGGGGCATCGGCCTGGGTGAAGTCGCGGGTGAAGCCGCCCTCGGTGCCCGGCGCGATCTGGTTGCGCAGGCGGATGTTGGCGAACGTGCCGCGGATCATGACCTCGTGGTTGCCACGGCGCGAGCCGTAGGAGTTGAAGTCACGACGCTCGATGCCGTGCTCCGTGAGGTACTTGCCGGCCGGGGTGTCGGCCTTGATCGCACCGGCCGGGGAGATGTGGTCGGTGGTGACCGAGTCGCCGAGCTTGGCGAGCACCCGGGCGCCGGTGATGTCGACGACCGGGGTCGTCTCCATCGTCATGCCCTCGAAGTACGGGGGCTTCCGGACGTAGGTGGACTCGGAGTCCCACTCGAAGGTGTTGCCGGTCGGGATCGGCAGCGCCTGCCACTGGGCGTCGCCCGCGAAGACGTCCTGGTAGGACTTGTTGAACATGTCCTCGCCGATGGAGTTGGCGACGACGTCGTTCACCTCGGCCTCGGAGGGCCAGATGTCCGCCAGGAAGACGGGCTTGCCTTCCTGGTCGACGCCGAGGGCGTCCTTGGTGATGTCGACCTTCATCGAACCGGCGATGGCGTACGCGACGACCAGCGGCGGGGACGCCAGGTAGTTCATCTTGACGTCGGGGTTGATCCGGCCCTCGAAGTTGCGGTTGCCGGAGAGCACCGAGGTCACGGCCAGGTCGTGCTCGTTGACCGCCTTGGAGACCTCTTCCGGCAGCGGGCCGGAGTTGCCGATGCAGGTGGTGCAGCCGTAGCCGACGAGGTTGAAGCCGACCTTGTCGAGGTACGGGGTGAGGCCCGCCTTGTCGAAGTAGTCGGTGACGACCTTCGAGCCCGGGGCGAGGGTGGTCTTGACCCACGGCTTGCGGGTCAGGCCCTTCTCGACCGCCTTCTTCGCCACGAGCGCCGCGGCGACCATGACGTACGGGTTCGAGGTGTTGGTGCAGGAGGTGATCGCGGCGACGGTGACGGCGCCGTGGTCGATCTCGTACGTGGTGCCGTCGGGGGCCGTGACCGTGGTCGGGTTCGACGGGACGCCGTTGTGGGCGGCGGGGGCGTCGGAGGCCGGGAAGGACTCCTTGCCCGACTCCTCGTCGTCCGAGACGTAGTTGCGCACGTCCTGGGCGAACTGCGCCTTGGCGTCGGCGAGGATGATGCGGTCCTGCGGGCGCTTCGGGCCGGCGATGGAGGGGACGACCGTGGAGAGGTCGAGCTCCAGCTTCTCGGAGAAGTCCGGCTCGGCGGCCGGGTCCAGCCAGAGGCCCTGCTCCTTGGCGTACGCCTCGACGAGCGCGACCTGCTGGGCGTCACGGCCGGTCAGACGCAGGTAGTTCAGGGTCTCGTCGTCGATCGGGAAGATCGCGGCGGTGGAACCGAACTCCGGCGACATGTTGCCGATGGTGGCGCGGTTGGCCAGCGAGGTGGCGGCGACGCCCTCACCGTAGAACTCGACGAACTTGCCGACGACGCCGTGCTTGCGCAGCATCTCGGTGATCGTGAGCACCAGGTCGGTGGCGGTGGTGCCGGCCGGCAGCTCGCCGGTCAGCTTGAAGCCGACGACGCGCGGGATGAGCATGGAGACCGGCTGGCCGAGCATCGCGGCCTCGGCCTCGATGCCGCCGACGCCCCAGCCCAGCACGCCGAGGCCGTTGACCATCGTGGTGTGCGAGTCGGTGCCGACGAGGGTGTCGGGGTACGCCTGGCCGCCGCGGACCATGACCGTGCGGGCCAGGTGCTCGATGTTGACCTGGTGCACGATGCCGGTGCCCGGGGGGACGACCTTGAACTCGTCGAAGGCGGTCTGGCCCCAGCGCAGGAACTGGTAGCGCTCCTTGTTGCGGCCGTACTCCAGCTCGACGTTCTGGGCGAACGCGTCGTTGGTGCCGAACTTGTCGGCGATGACGGAGTGGTCGATGACCAGCTCGGCCGGGGCCAGCGGGTTGATCTTCGCCGGGTCGCCGCCGAGCTCCTTCACGGCCTCACGCATGGTGGCGAGGTCGACGACGCAGGGAACGCCGGTGAAGTCCTGCATGATCACGCGGGCCGGCGTGAACTGGATCTCCTGGCTCGGCTGCGCCTGGGAGTCCCAGCCGCCCAGCGCCCGGATGTGGTCGGCGGTGATGTTCGCGCCGTCCTCGGTGCGGAGGAGGTTCTCCAGCAGCACCTTCAGGCTGTACGGGAGGCGAGCGGAGCCCTCCACCTTGTCCAGCCGGAAGATCTCGTACGACTCGTCGCCCACGCGCAGCGTGCTGCGGGCGTCGAAGCTGTTCGCCGACACGACAGTCTCCTTCATCAATGTGCGCGTACTACCGCGCCGCGCCTCACTCACGGCGGGCGCCGTGTGGTGCCGCCCAGGACCTCTCACCGATCCGCTACAGTGAGGATTAGTTAGGTAACCCTTACTTTGCGGCGGCCGCGGTGCGCCTCGGCAGATATCTCGATGTCGAGATAACTCTAGTACATCGCCGTCGAACGGTCATGCCCGGGAGCCGGGTGTCCGCCGTCATCCCCGTCGGGGCGCCCGACGGCCGCTCCGGTGGTTCCGGCCTGTCCGGCGGACGAACCCGTCGGCACCGCGGGGCGCGCCGCGCGGACGTACGCGGGAGCCGGGCAGGCACAGGCGGAGGCACCAGGGTGTCGGGCGGGCGCGCGCGGGCGTACCGGTCCGGGTGGCGGCGCCCCCGGGGGCCCGGACCGCCGGGTTCGCCGCGACCGTTTCCGCACGGGCCCCGCCGTCCCGGCGTCAGGCGGGCGGACCGACCGGGGCGGGCGGACCGACCGTGGTGACCGGGGCGACCGGGGACCACGCGCCGAACCACTGTTCGGCGCCCCACTCCTGGAACCGTTCCACCTCGGTGAACCCAAGTTTCGCCGCCAGGCGCATCGAGCGGTCGTTGGCGGTCTGGGTGCAGAGCACCACGGGCTCGCCGGGCAGCGCTTTCGCGAACCAGCCGAGCGCCGCCGCGCACGCCTCGGCGGCGTACCCGCGCCCCCATGCCGTCGGCAGGAACATGTAGCCGAGCTCGATGTCCCCGGCGTGTCCCGCATCCCCGGCGCTTGCGGGAACGCGCCCCGGACGCCCGGCGTCGCGTCGTTCGAGCGTGACCGAGCCGATCATCTCTCCGTCGAGATCGACCACGAAGACGCCGGGACGGCGGCCGGGCAGGCCGGGCACCGCGCCTTCGAGCTCTTCACGGGGCCGGGGGCCACCGAGGTAGGTGCGCACCTCCGGCGAGGCGAACAGCTCGATGCAGCCCTCGCGGTCGCGC